>JBKJTP010000083.1:0-22305 GCA_046590195.1 Kapaibacterium sp. (SeqCode)
CTTTCGAGCGCTGACGTCGATGGCATCAACATGATCGCGATCAAGGCTCTCATCACGAGGACCGAGGAGTTGCAGAAGCAAGTGCAAGAGATTCGCCAGGAAAACGCCTCGCTTCGCTCAGCATTGCGTGAAATGAATGCGGATCACGAAAGTATGCGCGCTAGCAAGTAAGGAGAATCTACGTAGTGGGTGGGATGAAAATTCGTCTCAACGTGAATCTTATCCACAGCGGTTAGGTTTTCTATATCCGAAGTGGGTTCTACTCACTTTTGCCCAAAACTAAGAAGAGGCGGCCGCGTAAGCGACTGCCTCTTTTTTATTGCACTTTGTGTAGCGGCGCGGTTCCCGCGCCTGGTCGGGATGCCAGCTAATCCGCCGGCACGAAGTCCTCGACCTCCTGCAGGATCGTCGCGACGATGTCCTCCTCCTTGATCCGCTTGATCATCTCGCCTTTGCGATAGAGGATACCAACGCCCTGCCCTGCCGCGATGCCGATATCAGCTTCCGAAGCCTCGCCAGGACCGTTGACGACGCAACCCAGGATCGCGATCTTCACTGGCTTCTTCACATGCGCGAGCGCTACTTCGAGTTCGCGAGTGATCTTGAAGAGATCGACCTCTAGGCGTCCGCATGTCGGACATGCTATGAGCTCAACACCGCGTGTTGCGAGCGAGAGCGAACGCAGGATCTCTTTGCCTACTTCAATTTCTTTTTCAGGTTCATCGGTAAGCGATACACGGATCGTGTCTCCAATGCCTTCAGCGAGCAGCGTGCCGATACCGACCGAAGACTTGATCGTGCCGACGCGCGTGGTGCCGGCTTCTGTTACGCCGAGATGCAGCGGGTAGTCTGTGCGCTCTGCGATGAGGCGGTAGGCATCGATCATCAAGCGCACATCAGTCGACTTCACGCTGATGATGACCTGCTCAAAATCAAAATCTTCGCAGATCTTCGCATGGCGCATCGCGCTTTCGAAGAGTGCTTCCGCTGTCGGATAGCCGTGCTTCTCCAGAATATCCTTTTCGAGCGAACCTGAATTCACACCGATGCGGATCGGGATCTTCTTCGCCTTTGCTTTGCCGAGCACTTCATGAATGCGCTGGATCGAGCCGATGTTGCCCGGATTCAGACGCACTTTCGCTACTTCTGCATCAACTGCCTTGAGCGCGAAGATGTGGTTGATGTGAATGTCGGCGACCACCGGCAGCTTGCTTCGCTTGACGATCTGCCCGATGCCCTCAGCTGCTTCCCAATCGTTGACCGTCACGCGAACGATATCGCAGCCAGCTTCTTCGAGCCGGGCGATCTGTGCGACCGTCGCTTCGACGTCACCAGTCTTCGTCTTGGTCATCGACTGCACCGAGATCGGCGAGCCTCCACCGACAGGAATACCACCCACCATCACCTTGCGGGAGTGCCTGCGCGGGTACTTCTGCGTGGCTCCGGTAGATGCGGCAGTTTCTACATGACCATTAGCGGCGAGGATCGGTAATTCCATTTATTGGGTGTTTGCGTTCAGTCGGGGGAGAACAGCGGGCTGGATGGAATCGTCTGTGAAATTTCTGTTGCTGGCCAGCCACTGCCACCCTCTATACGCGACACCCGAATTACGTTTCAGCTTCTCTCAGCTAGCCTTAGCGGCTGATCGTGACCATCCTGCTGCTGGTGCCCTCTGACGATCGAGAGCTCAGCATGTAATTGCCTGGGAGGATCTGGGAGACATCGAGATCAAACTCGCCTGCCGAGACCTCGACTTCTCTTTCGAGCACGACGCGTCCGGCGACATCACTCAGCGTCACATACGCCAAGGGCGCGCTCGTCTCACACGTTACATTCAGGACTGAGGACGCGGGGTTCGGATAGACCGAAAGCCTTGAGCCCGCATCTGCTGGCGCATCGACTGCATTCGTAAAATTGACCTCGAATGGTCCGACCTGCGCAATGCCCCCATGCTGGGCTTGTACACGCAAGACAATATCACCTCTCGGTTCGGGGGGTGTACGCCAAACATAGCTGCGCAACGTGGAATCGATCTGAAACGCGATCTGATAAATAGCGAAGCCGTCAACGACATAATCAATATCGATCGGCGAGAGCTCGCCACTGGCGTCCCACTCGATCACCACATCGTAATCCACTGGTAGTGGATATCGGCCATTGTTAACGCGAGCCGTTAAGATCTTTGGAATCTCGCGGATGCGGAAGATCTCGCTCAAGCCGACCGAACCAAGACTATCTGTGATGCGCAGCTGAACATTCGGAGCCTCGATGTTCGGGACATCCCAATTAAATGAATTGCTGATATAGCCCTTTCCGGGATATGTCTCCTTCTTGATCAACTCCCACTTGGCCCCGCCGTTCGTTGTGAACTCGTAGACCACTGGGTTGTAGAACAAGCCTTCAGCTGTAACACGTACTTTTGTGTATATCTGCCCCGCCATCACCGCGTCCCCCGCTTTCGGATAAGTGATATTGATCGATGCCTGCGGCGCCTGAGATTGGGCTTTGGCTGGGAAGATCAGCAGTGCTGATAGTGCAACGAATGTGCGAATGTGGCTCAAGAGCTTCATATAAGTGACGTGGACAACAACTACACTAACAACTTCAGAAGAGCAGATTTGTTACCCCAAAAAAAAGAGGGCTGCACTTGCTGCGCAGCCCTTCGACTTCTGATTCAGATCCGATCACCTCTGGATGGTGACCATCCTCGAGACGGTACTCTCACCCTGCTGCACCGAAAGCATGTAGCTGCCTGATGCCAGAGTTGAAACATCCAGCTCGACCTTCTCACCCCCGTGAGCCGATCTTGCGATAAGCTGCTTACCTGTAAGGTCGGTGAGCGTCACGTTCACTGCACCAGCAAGTTCGGCCTGAACGCTGAGCACGTTCATTGCCGGGTTCGGGTATACCGAAACTTTGAAGCTTGCATCGTCATGCTTGCCAACGCTAGCGATCTCTTGCAACGCAAATGGACCGACCTCCACTTTCTGCGCGTCTGCTGGATCGAGCACGATGTAGATCTCGGGTTGTGTGGTCAGCGGCGTCTTCCATGTGTAGGTTGTCGTTGAACCCGCAAGATCGTTTGCGATGACGTATGGGAAGCCGCCGACCTCATACCAGAGATCGATCAGACCTGGCTCACCTGTTACAGTCCATGAGATGACAACATCCTGACCTGCAGGCAGAGGCGTCACGCCTCCGTTGACGATCACGTTGCTGATGCCCGCAACTGCCTGGATCCTGAACGGGCCGACCTCGAGCTCCGATGCCTTGTCAGCCTGCAGTAAGAAGTAGACATCTGTCATTGGCGTCTTTGGTGAGCGCCAGGTATAGCTTTGTGTCGTTTGCGGAAGGTTATTCGCGATGACCGTCTTCTTGCCATCGACATTGTACGAGAGATCGATCAGTCCAGGTTCGCCATAGACGGTCCAGGTGATCTGAATGTCGGTATCGAGCGGGATCGGATTAAAGCCGTCGTTGACAGTCAGCCCTTCGAGCTTCGCCGCGGCTTTGAATTGGAAGACGCCGCTTGTGCCGATAACGCCCGCTGCATCGCGAAGACGGATCTGCGCCTCAGGCACCGAGATGTCAGGTGGGTTCTGCCACGTGAATGTTGAACTTCCCGGAGTGCCACCTGTGAAGGACGACTCGCCGATATACATCCAGAAGCCGCCGTTATCGACGGTGTATTCATAGATGATCGGTGATGTCAGATCACCATTGTAGGTCGCTTTTATCTGGAACGGCACGCCGCCAAGGAGGACATCACCCGCCTTTGGCGCAGTGACAACGATCGCAGCACCTACTGGCGATTGTGCGTACGAACTAACGGTGCAGAGTGCAAGAAGCAGAAACGTCAGTAAAGATTTTATCATGTGCTATTGGGGACAACAACGATCCGAAAACGCGTAGAAAAACGCTGATGGGAGTAGTGTAGTAAAAAACCAGAACACGGACAAATCATTGCACCCACAAATGAACAAGAAGGGGTCGCCCAGACGGACGACCCCATTCTTAATTCTTATTTCTTAATTCTTAATTACCCCAGATCACCTTCGCTCATCCATTTTCTTCGAGGCTTCGAAAAGGATCTGGCGTTCGTCCTCGGTCAGGTTGGAATAGCCTGAGGCTGCGATCTTGTCGAGGATGCGGTCGATCTCTTCTTGAGTGATCACTCGGCCTTTGTGGGTCGCTTGGTTCGCCTGGTTCTGTGATGGAGGGCGCTGCTGATTGCGCTGGTCGTTGACGTCATAATATTCGGCATCCACCGTCTCGTCATCGTCGCGGTTCGGACGCTTGAACATATTGCCGAACCCGCCCGACTTGCCAGATGCTTCCTCTTTCTTCTGCGTCTCCTGCTCCCATGGGTTTTGGAAAGCCTGCCAGTAATCCTGATTGCCGCCCCGTCCACCGCCACCCATACGATTGCGATTCGAGCCGCCGCCAACGCTTCGCGAGCCGAACGGAAACTTGCCCATGATAATGAGAAAGTAGACTACACCCACGAGTGCGCCACCAAGATGCGCGAAATGTGCGACAGTGCCGCCGCCGCTACGCGCGCCGAAGAGATCCATCAACACATAGATACCGACGAGGTACTTGGCTGGGATCGGAAAGATAAAGTAATAGATCGTGCGATCGGGATAGAGCATCGCGAACGCGACCATCACGCCGAAGACCGCACCAGATGCACCTACGACTGGAGCCGGGGAGATCAGCCAATGCGCGAGTCCGCCACCAATACCGCACAGGGTATAGAAGAGAAAGAATTTTTTCGCGCCTATCGCCTGCTCTACTTCGAGCCCGAAGAAATAGAGCATCAGCATGTTGAAGAACACATGCATGAACCCACCATGCATGTACATGTAGGTGAAGAACTGCGTCACGAAGAAGAGAGGATGCCCGGCTGGATAGAGCGGCAGGTACGCCTCCATATACGTGGCGATCGAGATGCCGCCGAAGGTGAACGCTCCGAGCAGAAGCTGCCCGAGGAAGATCGCTACATTTGCGATGAGCAAAAACTTGAGGACATCAGGAAGCAGCGAAAATCCGCCGCCCGTGCCCATTCCACCACCGCTATTGTATCCGCCCGCAGGCCTGTCAAATCTCATCCGTTAATATCTCGCTCGAAGTGTTTCGTAACTTGGGGTGCTCAATTGAGGGCTGGCGTGCCGATGCAGCAGGGCAACAATCTCGTATTTCCGCGCCAAAAACCGAACAATATCGATGCGCGTGAACCGAATCAGCGGGGAGCACTGTATTTTTACGCAGAATTAGTCGTTTGTTCCGAACAGACCGGCCTTGGAGGTCTGTTCCAAAAGGAAGCTAGTGGCTCATCGCTCCAATCTCCGCTTGGCTCTGTTCGTCTAACTCATCCCCTTCCCCAACGCAATTACGGTTGAGCACATCCCTTCGGAACATCGCTCTCATTCTAACACTCATTCTCGTGAGTGCTGGGAGCCTTCGTGCGCAATGGACGAATGTGGCACCAGCGCTCATCCCATCGGCTTCGAATCTTGGCGGCGGATCCATCGTCTACAAGCAAGGCATCGCCTGGGTTGGTATGCGAGAGATTTTTATCTCGACCGATGAAGGCCTGACTTGGCAGAAGAAGAACACGCCGCTTAACAACATCGATTACGTTCGCAACCTCGATGCGTACGACGATAGCACAGCACTGCTCGCATCCAACGAAGGCGACACATGGATCACCTACGATCAAGCGAACACATGGCGCAGAATACGTAACACCGGCAGCGCATTCGCTGCCCGCTTCATCGGATCGCCTCTCAACATCATCATTGCTGGTGGTTCGACCGGGTTGCTTGATGTAACAACCGATGGAGGCCAGACGTGGAAGTCGACGAAGATCGGTACGTTCGTGCCGTTCGTAGTGCCTCTTCTTGGTGGTACTGCTTATGTACTGGTTGCAACAATCGCGAGCAAGACCGCGAGCCGAGTGATGCTTACCACAGACTATGGCATGACGTGGGCCGCGGGGCAAGACACTGCGGGATTTGACAGCTACACCTTCGCGGTCGATCCGTGTAGCCCTGAGCGAGTCTATATCGCGAATGAAGATGCAGGAAATCCTGGCTCGACGAATGGCGTATCCGAGATCTATGTCAGCAGCAATTCGGGGAATACCTGGACGACAACGTATTCCAAGTCAGGCAAAGATCTCGTTGGAAGCATCGCGCTTTCTTCGAACGCAGTCTATGTTCAACGACTGTTTGATGGCATTCTGCGTTCGACCGACTTCGGCAACACGTGGGTCGATGTCGGTGGACCAACGATGATCTTCGATTCGCGATTGCTTTGTGCGATCACAGATAATGTCGTGCTTGCTGGTGATGCGCAAGGAAACATCTGGCGGACGATCAATGGCGGTGGTGATTCGGTGCGTGGTGAGATACGCTATCACTCCATCACTTCGGATCCCGACATGCTCTTCATGTGGGACACGCTCTTCTCGTGCGATCCTCCGACGCTCGATACACTCTTCATCAACTCGATCTTCTGTCAGCCGCCACGCATTGTCCGTACAGAGATAGAAGGAGATCATCCGCAGGATTTCACTCTTACTTCAACGGTACCAGAATTTCTTACCGGAGCCGATACGCTCACCTTCCGCTTCATGCCACGCGGCAACGGCGAGCGGCGTGCAAATTTGCGTATCACCTTTCAGGATAGCACAACGATCATCGTTCCGATGCGCGGCTTCGGCAAGGGCGTGACAGAGCTAACACTTGCCACGGCAGCTGGTGCTACGGATACGCTTGGTGCGACAGTGTATCTGCCGATCAGATATGAGAGCGATGGCGAGATGACTGGCATTGCAGCACGAATTCATTACGCAAGCGATCAGATCGAGTTTGTAGATGCCTTTGATCTTCTTGGCGCATCTGTCGCATTACCAGGCACTGATCCGAAAAGTCATTCGCTTCTTTTTCCTCCATTCATCTCGCAGAATGGGTTGATCGGTCATGCGGCGTTCCGAGTCTACTCGGGTGAGGATGGCTGCGTGCCGGTGTGGTTCGATTCGATCACGGTGTTGAGCACGCGTCCGTCCTGTGCATTCGCGATCAATCCGACGATGGAAACGGAGATCTGCATGCCGAATGATTGCGTTGCGATACGAGTGAGCGATTTTCTGAGATATGGCACGTTCCCGACGCTTGCTGTGATGCAAGCGGGTGATGATCTCTTGCTGAAGAGCGATGTGAATTTTGGCGAGGTCACGATACGTGTCGTCAACACACTTGGTGTGACCGAAGCAATTCACATGCAGGAGTTGCGAGCGGATAAGCCGGTGAGATTTTCAGCGCGCGGAATTGCCGAAGGCATGTACTTCATCGAAGTGCAGAGTGCGTTAGGCAGACGCGTGCTGAAGCAGGTGATCCAGCATTAAGCCCAGCGCGCTAAGACCCTAAACGCTAGCCGCTAACAGCTAGGCTTTGAACGCTAAGCGCTGAACGCTAAGCGCTAGACGCTTCCCAGCTTAATTCTCACGAGCATCCTCGCCGCCACCGACCACATCGCGAATGACGAACACATCGACTGTCGAGCCTTCGATGATGAGATCGCCTGGCGAAGGGTATTGCTCGATGATCGTGTTTGGTACGCCGTGGGGACGTGTCTCCCAGTTGACAGTGCCGAGTGTAAGCTTGTTGTTATTCAGGTATGCGATCGCATCCGACAGCGTCATACCCTTCATTGAAGGAACAGGCACACGACCATAGAGCGGACCCTGAGAGAGCACCACATTCACCTTCGTTGCTGTGTTGATCTTCGATCCCGGACTCGGCGCTTGCTGAAAGATCGTACCGTTCGCTGCTACTTCAGAGTAACCCGTACTGATCTCTCCGACAGAAAGATTCGACTTGAGCAATTGCATCTTCGCATCGCGAAGCGACTTGCCCATCAGGTCGGGTACAACAGCCATCTCCTTGCCGCCACTGACGACGAGATAGACGGTTCGGCCGGGCTTGGTCTCTTCGCCGGATTCAGGGGTCTGACGTATGACGACACCCTCGGGGACCTTGTCGTCGAATCGACGCTCGTATTCAGTCGGCTCATAGCCAGCTTCGGTCAGTTTGTTGAGAGCTGGCTGCGCCTTCATCCCCACTACGTTAGGGACAACCGCGATCGAGCTGCTCTTTACGTAGAACGGCATGATCACCTGATCGAGCAGGAATAGGAATGTCGCCCCGCCAAAAAAGAGGATCAGGAGCACAAGTAGCCACCGGCGGCGCTTATACCAAGGCTTCCGGGTCTCTTCGACTTGGACCTCGGTGGTTGTCGTTCCGTCAGTTCGGGGGTCAGTTGTGCGGTTGATTACCGTCTTTCTCTCCTCAATATCAGCCATTAAGCTCAGCTATACTCTACAGACTACATATTTCCACACGAATATACCACCTAATACATTTCCATGCCGTGATAGACGATTAGAACAGCGGCGTGCGGTCTATTGGTCATTTCCCCGGCCCCTGAACTTCCCGCGTTACAATCAGGGTTCGGCTCCGTAACAATTTGCCATGCCCTCTCGCGCCGCCCATCTCATTGCTTTTCTGACGATCGTTGGGGTCTCAGTCGGCCTCCATGTCTATATCTTCCGGCAATTCGCCCGGTTGATCAGGCGCGACTTCCCGAACCGGCAGAAGAGTATTCTGCAAGCGGCAAAGGCGGCCTTCGTTTACTTTGAGCTCCCCTTCCTCTATATGTTCTTCTGGAAGCACATTTCGGCAGATGTGACCGCGCTCACGCAAATCCTGATGTACCCGTTCGCAGTGTGGCAGATGGTGATGCTAGTGTGGGGCGTGATACTAGTGCCGATCGGTTTGATGCGTTCAAAGGCGGTAAGGGTTTTCTCAAAATCGACAAAGAAGCTGATCCTGAAACCGATCGCTAAAGCCGCGCGTAAGTCTTTGAGGTCGGTCGTACGTACGCGACAAGATGTGATCCTCGAGCCTGCTGAGGAAATGGTATGATGATAAAGTGATGACAGATTACGAGAAATTAGCACAAGTTACTGGACGCGAGATCGCCGATGGCGATGAAACGCCGATGAACGCCCTTGCCAATGGCAACCACCGCATCTCTCGACGTACTTTTCTGCATTCGGCTGTCGTTGGCGTTAGTGGACTAGCGCTTGCCGGCTGCGTCGATGGTATCGTCACACGCGGCGACATCGAAGTTACGCAGACTACGATCAATCTCCCTAACCTTCCCGACAAATGGAAGGGCAAGACCGTCGCGCATCTGACCGACATTCACTCGAGCCCATTCATGGGGTTGAGCGATCTCAAGCGCATTGTTGAGAAAACAAATAGTCTCAACGCCGACGTCATCGTGATGACTGGCGACTTCGTCACATCGCATCGCAACGAGATCGGGCCGTTCGTCGAGGCGATGTCCGAATTGCATGCACCGCTTGGTGTTTATGCATCGACCGGCAATCACGATTACTACACGGGCGTCGATCTTGTAACAAGAGGCATGGAGGACATTGGCATCAACGTGCTACGCAATGCATGCACCAAGCTCGATCTCGATGGCGCACCGCTCTATCTCGTTGGCGTTGATGATGAGGATGATCCGACCGTAAAAGAATTTGTCAAAGGCGGACACGCGCCACACATTGAGGCTGCCTACAAAGGCCTCCCAGATGACGGCGCCTCCATCCTTCTCTGCCACAAGCCTTACCGCTTCGAGGAATATGCACAGACCAATGTCGGCCTGATGCTCAGCGGACACACGCATGGCGGACAGATCGTCTTCGGCCGCATCGGCCGCACAGTGCTTTCTATCAGTTCTGTCGCATCCGGATTCATCGAAGGACATTATCGTCCGGAGAAATCGCAATCGAAGTCGCAGCTCTATGTCTCGCGTGGATTAGGCACGGTCGGTCTCCCCCTCCGCCTCAATTGCCCACCAGAGATCGCGCAGATCACACTCGCTTAAGCTCTTCGCGCAATTAAGAATTAGGAGATAAGAATTACGAATTATGAGTTTAAGGCAGAGCCGAGCCCGAATTCTTAATTCTTATCTCTTAATTCTACATTACCCGTGATCCCCCAAGTTACGATCTATACCGATGGTGCATGTTCTGGTAATCCTGGGCCTGGTGGATATGGCGCAGTGTTGCTCGCGCAGGATGGCAAACGGCTTGAGCTCTCGCACGGGTATAAGAATACGACGAATAATCGGATGGAATTGCTTGGCGTGATCGCAGCCCTTGAAGCGCTGAAGCGCCCGTGCGAGGTAACGCTTTACAGCGATTCGCAGTACGTGGTCAAGGCCATCGAAGAAGGATGGCTGCGCAACTGGCAAAACAAAGGTTGGAAGAAGGCGGATAAGAGTCCCGTGCTGAACCAAGATCTCTGGAAGCGTCTTGTGCCTGCGCTCGCAAAGCACAAGGTGAAGTTCGTTTGGACGAAGGGCCACGCGGGCAATATCGAGAACGAGCGCTGCGATGTTCTTGCAGTAGAAGCATCGCAGCAGCCCGACCTCGAACCCGATCTTCGCGGCGGCGAAGTGCAGATCGCGCTTTAATTTGCTATTCGGTTACTGCACCCACTTCATCTGTCCAAGATGATACGAAAGGTGACATACCCTCGTGATCATCACGTTCAGCTTATTGCGATGCGGCTGTTTTGCAAAATCTTCCGCAGAGACAGAGTTGTGCTTCTGCATCCATTGCTCAGGCGTCAGGGTCGCAAAGTTGCGATCGAGCACCTCGCTGATATTCTTCCAGTACTCTCTCAGCACCTGGGCTGATGGAAGCTTGCTGTCAAGATCATCTGGAGCTTTGAACAGCTCGTTGATCTCGGGATACTGGATCTCACCGAATCCGAGGATCGGCAACATGTCATCATGAACAACGACCATGTGCCCTAACAAATAAATACCCCGATTCTTGTTCGGAGCGATCTGCTTTTGCAATTGCTCATCAGTCGCGGTATCGAGCGCCTCGTTGAAGTTCTTCAGCAGCGTATTCCAACTGTCGAACACCATCTTTACCATTGTGGACGTACAATCCACGGCCTTACCATCTAGTACCTGTTCCATAGTTTTGTTTATCTAAGCAGTTTGAGAATTGTTTTCGTAGCTATATTCTGGCTCCCACTCGTTAGCGCCGTCCTTCAGTAGATCGAAGAAATGCCAGAGGCTGGAGTATTGATCGCCTGGACCGAACTCGTCATACCCGATGCGCGTGATCGTGCCTGATGTATCGCGATGGAATGTTGAGAAGCCTGGCTGCGCGTAACGCTTGCCCTCTTTCTCCATGGCAAAGCCCATGTCATAGGTGAAGTCCATGTCGGCATCCGACATCATTTTGAACTTCCAGCCGCGGCTCGCGGCGAATTCCTTCTGCACGTCGATCGGATTCGGATTGATCACGACTAGTGCGGCGCGATCGGATAGATGGTCACGAATGCCATTGATCTCATCAGCCCACAGCGTGCAGTATGTGCAGCCTTTACCCATGTTGTGAATGACGATCAAGTCGTCCTTCTCACCGAATAACTCAGCAAGAGGTAAACGCTTGTTCGACCAATCGACGAAAGAGTATTGCTTCTCGATCGACTCTGGATTCTGTTTCAGCAGTTCAATGATCTGATTGCGTTTGACCTGGATCTCCTGAAAGAGCTGCTCGATCTCTGGCTTGCGGTATAAACTGTATTGTCCCATAAAAAGAGGTAGTTTGTTTCTACAAACTTACGGCAGGATGCGGGTGTAGAGGTATCGGAAAATTGCTATTCGTGCCATCCTATTCCCCAACCGCGAAGCGGTGCCCTAGGGTAGCCGCGGGTGGGCCCGACGAACCCGCGGAGATGAGATCGCCTCAAACGCTTCAGCCACATAGCTTCTACCGGGGGCTCGCTTAGCTCACTCCCGGCTACCATGGAAGACCGCTTCGCGGTTACGTTGCGGTCCGATGGCGTTGTTGAAATGCTACCTTCCCCCCATCATCCGATACCTGCTCGGCGGCATCCCATAGACCTGCTTGAACTGCATCGAGAAGACAACGTTGCTATCGAAGCCGCAACGAGTCGCGATCTCGTAGATCGGAAGTTCGGTGGTGATCAGCAGGTCGGTGCCTCGAGCTAGGCGATAGTTGAGCAGGTACTGATAGGGTGTCTGCCCGAATGCGATCTTGAAGAGACGCAGAAAGTGGAAGTTCGACATCGCGGCCTCGCGAGCCATCGAACTCAGATCGATGTCTTTCGCAAAGTTCGACTCGATGAAAGTTTGTGCCTTGAGTAACCGCTCATACACGTCGGTACGTGCGTCGGTGTTTTGATGCGGGAGGTTCTGAAATGCGGTCTCTACTTTGTCGAGCGCCCGGCTCGCGGCGTTCACGATCATCGAGACGTGATCCGGCAGTGCGGCATTGTCGCCGACGCTTCTTCGCAGCCGCTGAAAGAGTGGATGATCTTCGTCGGATAAGAATGTTGGGACCAGATCCTGATCCCTCTTCGCGAGTTCGAGCAGATTATCAAGCTCTTTTAGCTCGCGCTCAAGATCCTCGCGCCGCGAAACACTCATCGCTCAGTTGGCTACAAAGACGACCTCTTTGTAGACCGAATCCCGATTGCGGATATAGATGAAGACATCCGTGTGGATCTTCCGAAAGTCCGCGTATTCGATGCTCAGGTAGAGATTCGTATCTTTGTTCGGCGTGCGAAGATAATGCTCGAGCGAGATCGTATCGAGCTTCGTGATCGTATCTCGTCGAAGCGGTACCCCTCCGGTGTTCTCCAGAAGTACATACATCGCCTCCCCTGATTTGGGCTTGAAGATGAAGAATTGTCGATTGGAATCGACCGAGCTCTTCTGTTTCTTGTCCTCCCAGAACTTCGAACGTTCGACGAAGACCGTGTCGCGAGCGCCTGAGGCGTTAACATATCGGGGCTCTCCCACGAGATCTGCCTCGCTTTTACACGAAGCGAGCGCGAGGAGAAAACTGGCAATGGTAAGGGATCGGAGCAAGAGGCGTGATTTCATAGCGCTGTAAATATACAGCCGAGCCGCCGGAATTCCTTGGTTCGCGGTATATCTGTCATGTCAAAAGGCGAGCGGGAGCAATCTCAACAAAAGAGTCGTGATGCGGAGTAATGAATGGAATAAGGCTTGTTATGTACGGCTGACTTCAGCCCTCTCCCACTGAGTGGCATGTCTCACTTCGCTAAAGCGCACTCAGGTATTTCATAGCGCCCAGATCTCATGGTCCTTCGTTTCATCATCGGGTTAGGATTCGTCGTTGCCCTGCTCGTCATTGGCGGACTCATCCTTGGCGGTGCCATGATGACGGGCTCGATCCCGCTCTATGAGGGCACGGTCCGCGTGGCGGGCTTGGGCCAGAGCGTTTCGATCGAGCGCGATAAGCACGGAGTGCCGCATATCTTTGCCTCGAACGAGGAAGACGGATATTACGGACTCGGCTTCGTCCACGCACAGGATCGCCTGTTCCAGATGGAGATGACCCGCCGCATCGGCGAAGGCCGCCTGAGCGAGGTCTCAGGTGAGAAGACGCTGCTGCTTGATGCATGGTCACGCCGCATCGGCTTCAAGCGCATCGCGACTGAGATGTGGAAAAAGGCATCACCCGAGACGAAGCGGATGCTGACTGCCTATTGCAACGGCATCAACGGCTACATCAAGGCATCGAATAATCGCTGGGGTTTTGAGTTCGACGCATCGAACTCGCAGCCAGAACTCTGGACGCCCGAGCAGTGCCTGATCATCGGACGCCTGATGGCGTGGGAGATGAACTTTGCGTATTGGACCGACGCAGCGTTCGGCGACATTGCGCTTACGCTCGATTCATCCAAGCTCCCCTCGCTCTTCCCGAACTACCCGGAGAATGGAGCAACCGTCGTCGAGGGAGCATCTCCGGAAGCGATCAGAAACACTTGGCGCACGCTCTATCAGCCGTACAAGCCACCTAAGGATTCGGCGCGCAAGGCAGCACCGAAACCAATTACAAGACCCGATACCGGAATGGTGTTTCCGAAGGGACCAGTCGTTACGCCTCCACCTATCGGTGCGGTCGAGTCAGGAATGGGCGATCTCTTTGCAGAGATCCGGGCACTCAACAAGCAGATGGATGCGGTGCTCGGGCCGCGTGGCATCGGGGGTGGATCCAATGCATTCGCGATCTCTCCACGTCGCAGCGCGACCGGTGGCGCGTTGCTCGAGAACGACATGCATCTCTCGATCGGCACACCGAGCCGTTGGCATCTTGCACATCTATCTGCAGGCGCCATGAATGTTGCGGGCTTTTGTGTACCAGGGCTCCCTGCGTTCATCGCTGGTCGCAATGAGACACTGTCTTGGGGCGTCACGAACAGCATGGCAGACGAAAGCGACTTCTTCATCGAGACGCTCGACTCCTCTGGTCGTCGCTACATGAGCGGTGGCAAGCCGCAAAGCTTCGTCGAGATCCGCGACACGATCTATGTAAAGGATTCGCTTGGCGGTGATTTCCGCAAGTTTGCGCTGACCATTCGTCAGACGCGTCGCGGTTCAGTGATGTCGGATATCCATCCATTCCGCATCACGAATATCTTCCACAATGACGATCGTGCTGGAGGCATTCCGACTGATACCTCTTTCCTCGGTCGCCGCAAGGTGGTGTCGCTACAGTGGAACGGCACGTATGCGCTGAGCGATGAACTTGGAAGTATGATGCGCTTGAGCAAAGCGAAGAGCATCGCTGAAGCACGCACGACGCTTCGCGATTATTCAACGCCTTGTCTCAACATGTGCTTTGCGGAGCGCTCGGGACGTATCGCGTATCAGTACATCGGCCGCATGCCGAAGCGCACAGGCACGGAGCAGCGCATTCTCCTACCTCGAGACGCGAACGATGGCTCGCAGGCATGGAGCGGATTCATCACCATGGCTTCGCTGCCATCGCTGACCGATCCACCGCGTGGCTACATTGTCTCGGCGAATAACCCTGCGACGAAGAATCGTACATTCCCGTACTCAAATCAGTGGGAGCCATCAGCACGTGCCGACCGCATCTCGCAGATGATCGAAATGACCCCACGGCATGACACCGCATCCATCAAGCGTATCGCACTCGACGTGACGAGTCCATACGATTGGGGTATCATCCTTCCGAAATTGTTGGCGCTCTATCCGGATCCCAATCCTGTGCGCTTCGATCCGGACAGCTCGTCGGCATGGTCGATGGATTCCATGAAGCTCGCTTGGCGCCGCGATTCCATCTATCGTCGTGGCAACCTAGACGATAGTGCATTTGCCTATATCGTTAGCGCGGACTCGCTCAAGCTTGTTCGTCCTTGGCGATCGAACATTCAGACGATCAAGCAGCATCCGCTCGTCGAACGCGCACTAGAGTACATGCGCAATTGGAATGGCTCGATGTCAGAGACCGAAGTAGCACCGACGATCCACTCGGTCTTTCTCCAGCGCATGATCGAGAATACTTTCCTTGATGAACTTGGTCTTGATCGATACCGCGAGTTCATCTACGTCAACAACATCCCTATCCGCACGATCGCAAACCTGCTGAACGACAGCACGAACACGTGGTGGGACCGAGTGAATACTCGCGGACCGATACCGGAGACCCGCGACTCGATCATCAAGCTGTCCTTCGTTGAAGCGCTGCGTATTCTGCGGAGCACCTTTGGAAACGATATGACCAAATGGCAATGGGGTGAATTGCACTCACTTACGTATCGCCACGTCTTCGCCGACGCCGATAAGCGCATTGCAAAGCTGGTGAACATCGAACACGGTCCGGCGATGGGTGGACCCACAACGGTGTATCAGGCGACCTACAATATGTGGGATCCATACAAGATGCGGGTCGGGCCATCGATGCGCATGATCGCGGATATGAAGACGAACTCGCTGTATGCGGCGCTACCGACAGGAAACTCCGAGGCGATCTTCGGGGACCATTACAAGGATATGTTAGAAGTGTTCAAGCGAGGCGATTTCATCGACGTCCCGCTTACCCAGCGAAACCCAGAGTGGCGCAAGCTTGAACTAGTGCCGGGCGAGTGAGTGTTTGGGCAATGACACAAATGACAAAGCTAATGACAAAGTACTCTCTCGTTCTTACCGCGTTCTTGCTCGTTTCGTGCGCTAAAGAGGAAGCGAAGGTGCCTGAAGCCTCGATCGATCCGAACATCACGCTAGCCACGATCTCCGTTCCTCACACACAGTGTGAGATGTGCGAAGAGACCATCACGGAAGCTGTGACGGCAGTGCCAGGTGTCGCGACAGTTAAGGCGAACGCAGGCTCGGATTCAACTGCAGTAAGCTTCGATAAGACGAAGACCGATCTTGCGTCGATCGAGAAGGCGATCGCGATGGTAGGCTATTCGGCGAACAGTACGACCCGCGATAGCGCGGCATACGCCAACCTTCCGAGCTGCTGCCAGGAAGGCGGACATTAATACCCACTGCATTGCGGATCGACGTAATATCGGCGGTACCAAAATTACTTGAAAGCCCATTTAACGAGTCGATCGTTAAGCGAGCAAGAGCAAGCGGGGTCGTGGACATTCATGTTCACGACCTTCGTCCTTTTGGTATCGGGAAGTATCAGCAGATCGATGACTCGCCCTTCGGTGGTGGTGCGGGCATGGTGCTCAAGCCTGAGCCGATCTTTGCGCTTGTCGAGAAGCTGAAGTCAGAGCGCGAGTACGACGAGATCATCTTCCCTTCTCCAGATGGTGTGACGTTCACGCAGCCGATCGCAAACGAACTATCGCTGATGAAGAATATCATCTTCATCTGCGGACATTATAAGGGCGTTGACGAGCGCGTGCGTGAAGCACTTGTGACGAGAGAGATCTCCCTTGGAGATTTTGTACTCACGGGTGGTGAACTGCCGACGGCCGTCATCGTCGATGCGATCGTGCGGCTCTTGCCTGGCGCTATTCACGATACAGAAAGCGCGCTGCTCGATTCATTTCAGACTGGGTTACTCGAAGGACCGATCTACACACGGCCTGCTGAGTTTAATGGTATGAAGGTGCCTGACATCCTGCTGAGCGGCGATCATAAGAAGATCGATGAATGGCGATTATCTGAATCGCTAAGACGCACCGGCGAGCGACGACCCGATATGCTGCCAGAGCCAGATCCGGAACAGCCTTCAAGGAAAAAGAAAAGAGCGTGACAGTGTCACGCTCTTTTGCATTCTGGTCAAAATGGTTTTACCCCTTCTTGAAGACGTCCACGTGGTACTCATCTTCGACTGAATCACCATTGCTGCGTGAGCGGAAGGTCTCTACCTTTACACTGCCATCCTCGTGATGGCCATTAGTATCAGCAGAAGAGCGTGCAGCAGACTTACTGCCACCTCCGCCAACGAGCTTCTTGATCAGGCTCACTGCGCCCATGATAGCGCCAACGGAGCCCTGCATCGATGAGCGGACAAGCTTTACCGGGGCTTCAACAGTGCCGACGAGTTCATCCTTGATGCGCTCGATATCGTCGATCGTACCGCGCACGACATCGAGCGTATCTTCCACAGTCGCGTGTACATTCACCATCTGCTTTTGCACGCCATCGGTGATCGTGTTAACCTTGAAGGTGATGTCTTCAACATTCGCCATGATCGGCAGGATCTGGGACTTGAGCTGATCGACAGTGCTGACGATCCGCTGCACATCCTGACGGGCTTCAGCGATCATGAGCTGTGAATCGAGCAATACCTTATCGAGCGTACGGACCGTCGCCGTTAGCGTGATAAGGAAATACGTGAGCGCGAGACACGCGACGGCGCCTGCGATGTAAAGTACGATTTCCATTGTTTCCCCTCGTTAGATGATCCTAAAAATCCTGGTGGCCGACGTGCCTGAGAGCAAAATGCTCAAAGCGCGTCGTTGATCGCATCCGGCGGAAGGTCCGAATTCGTATTGTTTGGCTGGCCGACTCCCTCTCGGTTCGGCGTTCCTGCATCGCCAGTTTGTGCGCGGCGACGTGCTTCAGCGATGGTGCGGTCAGCATTCTGTATGAGATCGCTCGCCTTCGTTCGAGCCTCGTCCACGATTCTCGCCCCGCGAGCGCGGCTTTCGTTACCGAATTCTGCTGCCGAGCTTGTCGCCTTACGGACGAGATCGTTGACCGAATCGGTCATGTCATCCAAGCGGAAGCGGAGATCCCGCCGTGTGTCTGTGCCTGGCTTTGGTGCATAAAGCAGCGCAAAGGCAGCGCCTACAAGGCCGCCAGTGACAACACCCAAGACGAAGGGCATGAGCCCGCTTGATTCTTCAGTATTCTTACGATTGTTCGATGCCATAGAATGGAAAAATGTTGTTGTAAAGGTGACCACAGATGCGACCGTTGGGTACGATTATTACCACGACTCATGGGACCGATCCAGCGGGGCGTTGCGGGCAGCAAATTCCAAGCATGTGCCAACAAGTGTGTCCCCGAGCCAAATGATCGACCAGATCAGACTACTCCCAAAACGGTTGCCAAGGCCCAGACCATACTTGAGTACGCCGCCAGTAACCGTAGAGTTTCAACACGAAATTACAGACTTTAGCCCCGCGCTCTTTCATCTCAGTATTTTTGCCTAGTGCAATATTCAAGGTATTATACACGAATGTCGGATGGGACGATCAAGCAGGTCAATCCCTTCACCGGCACAGAGGTCTGGGCAGTGCCCGGCCGCGGCGCAAAGCCGACGACGAATGACATCCTTCGATCTGCCAACGAGCTGACCGATGAGGATCATGTCGCCCATTGCTCATTCTGCGAGAACCGCATCTTCGAGACCCCACCGGAGAAAAGCCGGTTGATCCAGGATGAATACGGCCGCTACCACGAGCTGACGAACGTGGCGCCAGAAGATTACGATAAGACGAAGTGGCTGTTCCGACGTGTGCCGAATCTCTTCGAGATCGTCACGGTCAAGTACTGGAAGCAGAACTATGCCTTTACGATACCAAAAGAAGTGCAGGACCGTAAGGACGGTTATCTTGCAAGCGAGACCGGTCACAAGCACGTGTTTGATGTGCTCGATTACCGGCTGAAGGCAACCGGACTATCAGCGGAGAAGGTGGCTGCAATACCCGAGGATGAGAAGACCGCGCTCGCCGATGCATTCTTCGGTGGAAGCCATGAGCTCATCATCGCAAATCAGCACTTCGCGCCGGGTGCAACGCATGACGATCAGCTTTTCTCTTCAGGCGACATGTCGGCCGAGGAGCACTTTCAGTATTTCAAGTTCACTGTGAACGCGATGACGAGCATCTTCGCACGTAATCAGTATGCTCGTTATATCTCCGTATTCCAGAACTGGCTCGCTCCTGCGGGTGCATCGTTCGATCATCTGCATAAGCAGCTAGTCGGGCTAGATGAATGGGGCGCATCGATCAGGCATCAAACCGAGATGCTGCGCGAAGACATCAATGTCTTCAACCAATTCGGCGCGAACTTCGCTGCCATGCACAATCTTATCTTTGCTGAGAATGACTCGGCGATCGCGTTCGTAGGCATCGGGCATCGCCATCCAACGCTTGAGATCTTCAGTAAGAGCTATTTCTCGCGTCCCTATGAGCACTCCGATGAAGAGATACGCGGTGTGAGCGATCTCGTGCATGCATGCCATGCTGCGACAGGTTCGAAGGTATCATCGAACGAAGAGTGGTACTACTCCCCCGTGGACGCGATCTACAAGATGCCGTGGCATGTGCTGATCAAGTGGCGCATCAACACGTCGGCAGGCTTCGAGGGCGGAACGGGCATCTACATCAATCCGCTGACGCCGCTGGAGCTTCGCGACCGCATCGTGCCTCGTCTCTATGAGTTGCGCGATGAAGGCCGCATCTCGACGAATATTCGTCTTGCTGAGGAATGCAAGATCGCGCCGAATCCGCTTCGGTATTATTTGGATTAAAAGCGGTAGCCAAACGTCACTGCGAATGCGTGGCGCGCAATCTCGTCACGATCGACGATCGAGCTTACAGGTACGCCTTCAAGAGTGAAGTCGTTATAAACTGCATGGTCGGTCACAAACGATGTGTTGCGATACGAGAAGTCAAGCGCGGTTGACTTGCTTAGCAACACAGAAAGTCCCGCTGACAACAACCTTGTATCGTATTCCGAGTCTGTATCGATCTTGTATGGCGAAGCCTCCATCCCGAAGCCTGCGCGGACGGCCATACCGACCTGCGGGATCACATGCTCCGCTCCGACACTCCAAGATAAGACTGGATCGAGATCGGTAAGCACGCGGTCGTTGATGTTCTTCCCACTTGCATCTTGCAGGAATTCTGATCCGCCAAAGTTTACCTGGCTCGCGTTGTAGTATTGTCCACTCGCAGAGACGACTGTGTTGGGCAAATGGAATGATACCCCTGCACCAAACTTGAACGGAGTCGCGATGTCGTAATCATTGACGATCAGCGTCTCATGCGATGGCTTAGTTTCAAAGCTCTCTCCACTAGCGAATCTACTTGATGCAGTTCTGACGCGGCTATCCTCAATGCTAAGCCAGGTTGGTGTCTCGACGGTAAGTCCGAAGCGGACGAGATCGAGCGTATAGACAAGCAGTCCAAACTTGAGATTCAGGCCAGCCTGACTTTGCGTACGAGTATCGATGACCTGAGCTGAGCGGAATCCATTAGGTGCATCACCGGCCTCACCTGAGAAAGTACCGTTCACATCGGTGATGTCGAGAACGCGGCGAGACTCGTAATTTCCGAAGAGCACATTCAACGTACCACCAACAGCGATGCCGGGAGCGACGTCGATACCTGCACCAACCCGAAGCGCATTCATTCCGCCTTCTTCGGTGACAGTACCCGATTCTTCGAGTCCACTAGTGAATCGTGTACGGAGATCGGTATTCGTTGAATCAATATCTTCTGTCAATCGCAGCCACCATGCAGTATTGTTCTCATCGAGAAACTCCTGATAGTCAGTGAGCGTCTCCGTGCTCAGCTTACCCGGATCGTCGACGAAGCTCTGCGTATTCAGGAATGACGAATTGTTGTTTACAGCCTTGAAGCTATAGCGACTGGTGTAATCGGCAACGCGGTCGTACGAGATGCCAAAAGCGAAATGTCCTGTATCGGTCGGTACTTTGAAAGCAAAGCCGATAGAGCCGAGATCTGTAGAGCCAACGGTCGCGTTAGTAGCTGTACCGAGATATTGTGAAAGCGAGGTTTGCTCGCGGTGAACGAGGGTGATACCGAACTCACGGAAGCTGATCGGAGCGAGCGCCGCTGGATTCAGATCGAGCGCTGTGTAATCGCGAATGCCTGCGATGAGTGAGCGGTTCATGCCGGTGCTGCGTGCACCGATCGGCAAGGGGTCGCGCATGACGCGAACAGCATCAGCGAGCCCTTGTGCGCGAGGCTCAGAGCCGAGCGACAGGACTAACGCGATCGGTAGCGCAACGAAAGAGAATAGGTATCGCAACTTCATAGAAAAGCGATCGGTATAATTACTGAAGCAAAGTGGAGTGGATCGACGGAAGAAGTATCGATCGGCGAGATCTCAACTAAAGGCACAGCCTGGTGAGCTGTGCCTTATACTCGACGCTTATCTGCGGCCGCGTCCGCCGCCATCGTTTGTACGGGAGTCACTGCTACGTGAGTCGTTGTCACGAGAGCTGCTTCCGCGAGAAGACGAAGATCCAGAGCTCGATGATGAACTGCCAGAACCCGACGAGCGTCCAGAGCCTGAGTTCGACACACCCAAATTCGACGATCCGCTTGAGCGCGGCGTGTAGCTCGGTGTCTCCTTCGTGCTGCTCTTAGCGGGTGCTGCGTTCGTGTTGCTCTTGGTCGTGCTTCGTGGAGTTGGCGTTACAGCTGTTGTAGACTTTGTGCCGTTCGTTGCATCTGTGTTCTTTACCACATTCGTTGCTGAAGACGTTGTCCGACCAGCAGTTGTACCGGTTGTTGAAGTACGTGTTGTTGCTTGATCTGCTGGCCTGCGTTCGACAGGCTGCGAAGCGGTGGTTCCAGCACTAGTTGAATTTCTTGTTGCAGGTCCCTGATAAACACCAGGTGCACCTTGCGATGGCGAGCTCTTGACCTCACGTGTGCTGGTAGTCGTACCGAAGCGCGTATCGGAATTTGCATCCATTGGGATCGAGCCTGTCGAAATATCGACACTGCCCACACCCCTGCCAGTACTCGTTTGGACATCGCTGCCACCGAAACCACCGCTGATCGAAGTCGCAGAGCCAGCGTTAGCCGTGTTGCCAATAGCACCACCTGAAACCGGAACAGCTCTTACACGATCAGATTGTGGAAGGCCGACGGGTGTAGCACCATCGCGTGGAAACGT
>JBKJTP010000325.1:0-7761 GCA_046590195.1 Kapaibacterium sp. (SeqCode)
TTCAAACCCACCGAACATACTGAGTACCGGATAGAAGTTGTCACTCACAGCTAGCTGCATCACCTTGCAAGAGCCTACGATGCCCAGCTCCAGGTTTTGGGCGCTGGTATAGATAGAGCTAAACTGGGGGAGTTTCGACGGCATCTCCCGGCCACCGGCTTCGATAATTGTGTCTTTGAGCCCTGATAGCTCCATCCCGTGCACGCTTCGGCTTCTCATCCCAACTGCAGGACCGGCAGAAAAGCCATTCTGATTTTCGAACCTAGTGGTCACTCGGAAATTGGATAGCCACTTTCTGTCAAACCGCTATACTTGACGTCCGATGTGACATCAGTGACAAATCCTGGCTTAGAAAATTTAAGCACATAAATGCCTGGTGCCACCCCTGCCATTTCATAATCACCGATCGCGTTTGTCGTGGCCGTAATGGATGTGCCTTGGATGGCGACAGTGACACCAGAAGCATCAGCTATCTCAGTCATGTTGTGAATATTTAAGAGGACCACTTTGCCTTTGATCGAATTCAGCACTGACGACCCGTTCGGATCTTCGCATGATATGAATGCGAAACAGAGGACGATCAAGAGCGAGAGAGTTTTTAGGCGACTAGACATTCTTTTCATTCTTATAATGAGACCGGATCACCATGAATGTTACACAAAGGTACTGCAGGGTTTCACGGCCGCCTAAGATTTGGGTGTCTGGCGCGGCGGCAATGGTGAACGAACGCCTGAGGGGGCGGTGTTTGTAGGCCGTCTGTTCAAACCCCAGACTGCTGCCCCTGTGGCGAAATTGGTAGACGCAAGGGACTTAAAATCCCTCGGATGGTAACATCCGTGCCGGTTCGACCCCGGCCGGGGGCACACTATTCTCATCTTCTGGCCTGTATTGGCCTATTCCATTCTAATCAAGCTCCTCGATGGCTCTTCCATTAGTTGCGATCGTTGGACGCCCAAACGTCGGCAAGTCCACACTTTTTAACCGCCTCGTCGGCGAGCGCCGCGCGATCACCGAATCGGTATCCGGCGTGACCCGCGACCGACATTATGCGAAGGCTGAGTGGATCGGCCGCGATTACCAGCTCGTCGATACGGGCGGCGTGGTCCCGTTCTCCGATGATATCTTCGAGCGTGCGATCCGCGAGCAGGCCCATCTTGCAATCGATGAGGCCGATGTGATCTTGTTCGTTGTCGATGTCAGCGCTGGCATCCATCCGCTTGATGAGGAGATCTCTCACATTCTTCGCAAGTCCGGAAAGAAGGTCATGCTGCTCGTCAACAAGACCGACAACATGACCCGCGAGCAACTTGAAACGGCAGAATTTTATCGCCTGGCGATCGGTGACCCGATCCCTGTTAGCGCGATCAGCGGACGCGGCGTCGGCGATTTCCTCGATCTTCTCATCGCGGAATTCCCGCCTAAGCCTGAAGACACCGGAGAGCCAGAGCCGCTGAAGCTCGCGATCGTCGGCAAGCCGAACGTTGGCAAGTCGAGCTATCTCAACTCATTGCTCGGTGTCGATCGTGCGATCGTTACTCCGGTTGCCGGCACTACTCGCGATGCGATCCATTCGGATTACTCATTCTATGGGCAGAAGCTCACGCTGATCGATACTGCAGGTATTAGGCGCAAGAAGTACATCAAGGATAATCTTGAGGTCTATTCAACGGTCCGCACGATGAAGGCGATCGAAGAGTGCGATGTCGCGATCGTGATGGTCGATGCAACGCAAGGTGTCGAGAGTCAGGATGCAAAGATCCTCAACGATGTGCTCGATGCACGCAAGGGCGCGGTGCTTGTTGTGAACAAGTGGGATCTCGTCGAGAAAGAGACGATGACCGCGGTGAACTTCGAGAAGGAGATCAAGAACAAGTTCAAGTCGTTCGATTACGTGCCGATCGTCTTCATCAGTGCAGAGACGAAACAGCGGCACACGAAGCCTGTTGAAATTGCACTCAAGGTGAATGCAGAGCGCAACAAGCGCATCCCGACAGGCGAATTGAATGGTGCGTTATTAGAAGAGATCGAACGAACACCACCACCGAACGTGCGTGGTCACGATCTTCGCATCAATTACATCACGCAGGTAAAGGTCGCCCCTCCTGTCTTCGCGTACTTCTCGAATCATCCGGAGGAGATCCCTGAGTCATACAAGCGCTTCCTCGAGAACACACTACGCAAGCACTTCGGCTATGATGGTGTACCTGTGAGCCTGATCTTTAGGAAGAAGAGTTAGGCGGTTGTAAACACTGTCATTTCGAGCGCAGCGAGAAATCCCCTCCGGTTCAAGATAGTTGATTCGTCGATAGGCGCTCTAAGTCATCCTGCTCGTCCGAAGGGGATTTCTCGCTCGCTTGCCGCGCTACGCTTGCAAGACTCCCTCGAAATGACGGCGTTCTGCAGAGCCTATTTCCTCTTCTTCGCTTTGCGCTTCACATTGATCTCGAATGACTTCGTCGATTTGAAGTCCAACGTTGCGAGCTTGACGAAGTATTTGCCGTTCGGTAGTGGTTTGCCTTCGTAATCGCGGCAATTGTATGCGAACTTGTATGGTCCGGCTTGTTTGATCTCGCCGTAGGTGAAGCTCTTGATCTGGTTGCCAAGCGCGTCTGTAACAGTCAGCTCGATCGACATCGATTTTGCCAGATCAACTTCAAAGATGAAGTCATGTCCCGTGCCCTTTGCTGGTACAATGCGCAGATCATCTTTCGTAGGGATCTTCACCGGTTCGATGAGGATGCCGCCGCCCGTCACTGCCATCACCGAAGAATCAGTGTCAAAGACAGCTGTGATCGCTCCTTCGTAGCTCTTCACTTCTGTTGGACGGAAGCACACCGCAACGTACATCGTGCCGCCTGGCTGTATCTCGATCGGCAGCATCTCTTCTGCGGGACTCGAGATCGTGAAGACACCAGCATCCGAGCGCAACTCCTTCAATCGCTGCACACGATCTGTTCTGTTCGATAGCGGTATGTTGATGCAGTTCGGAACATTGATGCCCTGCATGTTGAAGTCGAACGTTGTTTGTCCGAACGCGACTTCGGCCTTGCCAAAGATGCCAACAGCACGATTGTTCTGCGCAGAGGCATCACCTACGAACAGGAACAGTGCAATGAATACAGCACAGGAGAGGATCTTCATGCGGTCAATAACTCGCTACGCTCGACAGCGGTTCAGAGATGAAGATGCAGAGCGGATCAAAACTGGAGGTCGAGTTGAACGCCAAGCTTCGAACTAGTTTTCCCCGTGCGCTCGGTGATGCTGCTTCCGAACTCTCGCTCCTTTGAATAGACCGTAATGCCGTACTTCGCCGCGATAGTAACTCCCTCGACGATATCGCAGCTCATGATGAGCGAATACCGCATGCCCGCTCCATAGAGCATCGTCAAGCCGCTCGCACCTGGCAGGTCGTTCTCATAGACATACAGTCGGCTATCATATGAAGGCGCGTTGAACCATGTGATCCGTAGCTCGGGATCGAATAGATCCAGCAGTCTAACCTTCGAACTCGCAGAGAGAAGAAATCCTGTCTCGGGTTTTGCATCGGCGAAGTTGTTGTAGCGTACGTTTACGATCTCGCCTCTGGTACGTAAGCGAACATCTTGACTCGGCTTCCACTCATACTCAAGCCGACTATTGAACTGCTCGCGGCTTCCAAGCACGCGCGCATCCTCAAGCCTCTCCTCGTCGCTCTTACGCTTCCACTTCGTGCGTGAAGTCAGCCGCATCAAGCTTGACAGCTCATACTCTGCAAGCAGAAGCAGATCGGTAGTCTTGAAGTTATTCTGCGCGAGATAGGGCGGGACGAATGTATTCGCGAGATCGACATAGGCCGAGAGACTCAACTCCTGCGTAGGTAGATAGCGCATTCCGAAGTAGACGCCTCGCTCGTTCTGTGCATCATCTGTCGATTCGCCAAATGCGCCACCGTGACGACTAACGAAATCATGCGGAAGATACCGCCCATTCATTGCGAACTGCCATTCGCGCGATGCCTCGTACACAAAGCCAACCGTCGCTCCCAATGCATCTTCACCCTCCTGCTTGCTCATCGCGATCTCGTAATCGATCCCTATGCTCGAATCGACATAAGATCCATGCTGCGACAGCATAGATAACGTCTTGCCGCTGAAGTTATGCAGGAAGCCACCTATCTTGACGGGCAGATCGAATACCTCGTTAAATGCCGTTGCACCGAGCCGCACGAGATAGCCATCGCCCCGCAACACATAACCCAAGTCTGCCCCAAGCATGCTAGAGCCTGCTGCGTCGATCTTCGCTTCGTCGGTTTCGGTGCGGTGATAGCCGTCAAGATCAATGCTCGTGATGATGTTCGAATCAACGACGGCGTCATAGCTCCGATCGGAGTAGAATAGCGTGCTATTGACTGGGCCGAGCGAAAGTGTCGTCGCAGCGCCACGAAAGCCTGATCCAACGCTAGAGCTGAGATAGCCCTTGATCCCCTTCGACTTCGCTTCGACGGCATCGATCACCTCACTCGACTTCCCATGCATTCCGCCACTCGAGAACAGCAATCCAGAGCCAAAGCCAAGCGAGTAATCCCCTGCGATCGCAGTCTCGATTGCAAGCTCCCCAAATATCTTCTGCTTCTCGTGAAGCTGCAGGAAGCCGCGCACATGATCGAATGTCTTCGCTTCGCCAGCGTCCTTCACCTGCAGCAGGCCGGCGCTAAGCCCATATTGCGAGAGCATCAGCCGGTCATAGACCTTGTACTGATCGCCACGAATGCGGCCGTCGTTGTAGCCCTTCTCCTCGCGTGCATTCGGATCGACCTGCACGCGGCTGCGAGATGACCACAGATAATGTGATGCACGAGGGATCAGCGAAGAAACGAGCCGCGATTGGCGAGAGCTCAGGGCATCGGAGATGCGAGACCAGTTCAGCGTGTCCGATCCGCCGATGCGAAAGGCGGTCGAAGCGGAGATCCCCGGAAGTTCGGTGAGATCGTCGAGCCTAATATCATTGCCGAACGACAGGACATCGAAATAATCGAGCGCCTCTTCGGCTTGTTCGGGCGTGCTGTAAAGGTCCTCGATGATGTCGAAGAATTCGTAAGGAGATGTAGTACGGAGCGAGTCCTCCGTTGCAAGTGCGTCGCTGCTTGTGAGCAGAAGCAACACTAGTAAAATGTAAGCCATCAACCATAGCAGGAAGTAGGCTACGAATTTACAAAGAAAATGAGAGCAGCCCTAAAAAACAGAAAGGACGCTCGTAGCGTCCTTTCTGTCGTTGGGTCAATCTCAGACCAATAAATTCTTTTTCGAAGAGGGTTAATTCTTCTTTGAAGCGGACTTGCCCTCAGGCGCGATCGCTTTCGACTCCGAGCGATTGAGATTCTTCTTGAATGCATCGAGGTAATCGACGATCGAAGCGATCTCCTCATCATTCAGCGGTCCCTTTTTTGAAAGGTGGAATGCTGGCATGTGGCTCCTCGGGATACCATTCTTAATGATCTTCGTCCATGACTTCTTGTCGTGGCTCATCATATCTTTGCTTGTGAGCTCCGGACCTGGCTTGCCGTCTGCCTTTGAACCGTGACAGATCGCACAATCTGCATCATAGAGGCGTGCGCCCAATTCGCCGCGGCCCTTATCTACGTGGCACTTCGCGCAGTCGCCTTCGAAGACGCCGGCAAGATGCATCGCTGGGTCGCCCTTCATCTCGCCCATCTTGTGGACGGTCTTGCTCTCAACAACCTTACCCTTGATGCGGAGTACCTTGTCGGCCTCGGTGCGCGAGTTCGACGAAACAGTGATCGTCTTGGTCACTGGGCCAAGCCCCTTGTTGTGTGCATCGTACTTCACCTTGAGGCGTGAGATGCCGTTCGGAGCGATCTTCATGTTATCCATCACTGCTGCAGTACAACCGCAGGAAGCATGGGTATTGATGATCGTGAGCGTATCGGTACCAGTGTTCTTGATAAAGAATGTGTGGTCGACAAAGGTATTCAGCTCGATATCGCCGAAGTCATGGATATCCTGCTCGACCTTGATCTGAGCATACTTACCCGTGTCAGCCTCGACACCGTCGATATGGGCATGGGCCGAATTCACACCGGCAAAGCGGGCGACTCCCCAAATCGCTGCGACAGCGACCAGCACGATGGCTAAGGGGGCAAAGAACTTCATCGATCTCTTCATCATGAGCGACAGACAAAAACGAGTGTAATAAAACTTATCATTCGATAGTCTTGAAGGAGACGCAGTAACCACATTCCGGTTACTCATTGAGAGGACTATCTGGACCGTAAGGAAGAAAGGTAAAGCTGATACCTTGGGTTCCTAGCTACGCGGCTCCGGAGCGGGTGTTACACAAAGCTTGAAAAGCCTTGCTCAAACTGCGGGTCTTGCCGGCGCCCCCGGCATGAAGTCCGTTACGTAAAATGGCTCCAGATCGTCGATATTCGAGGCGCGAACGCCATGAGTGACACACTTGAGCATCACACCCAGATCAAGGTTCAACGGTATGAATTTACCTTCACCAAGCGTCTCCTGAATGAGCGGCGCTAGCTCCGATTGCCCGGCATACTTCGCGGCCTTGGGCAGCTCATCAATCCGAAGCATCTCTATATGTCGAGGGTTCGATTGCTCGGACATATAGACCAGCCCTCGCTGGTAGCCGATCGTCAGGATCCCGTCGACCTCCTTGCCAGCCAACTGCGAGGCCAGCACCTCGTGCAGCGTCACCGGCACGACCTTCGCCCCAGTCGAAAACGCCAGACCCTTTGCGAACGACAATCCGATCCTCAACCCAGTAAATGAGCCTGGTCCAAGGATCACCCCTATCAACGTCAGGTCCTTCGAGGTGATCTTACGCTCTGCCAAGAGAATGCGGCATTCCTCAGCAAGCCGAGCGTCATGGATTCCACGATCCTCAGCAGTACTCATCACTTCGATGACATCAAGCAGCCCCCTGGCCTCGTCGCCGAGCCCAACCCGCAATGCTGCACCTGATGTATCGATGAGTAAGATCACTTTGGGGAATTTTGAATGCTGAATTCTGAATGCTGAGATATTCTTGGCCCAATTCAGAATTCAGAACTCAGCATTCAAAATTCTCACGACCCGAACCGATTCACTAACCGTCTCAATTGAGATACGTATAGTATCTTGCGGCAAATACTTCTCCACCCGCTCGGCCCATTCGAGAATTGTGATGGTATTCGGAGCATAAAGATAATCTTCTATCCCAAGCTCCAACAGCTCATCCGGATCCTCGAAGCGGTACGCATCAAGGTGGTTAAATCTCAGACGCCCCAGATCCGGGATAGTTACATCGTATTCGTTGGCTAGGGAAAACGTCGGCGAATGCAGATCCTGCTGAGCTATACCCAACCCCTCGGCGATCCCCTTCGTCAGCTGCGTCTTACCTGCCCCGAGATCGCCGGTGAGCGCCACGACGACAGCCGTTTCCGAATTCACACGCGGCAACAGCCTATCGCGCAGGATCTCGGACCCACATTTTCGGGTCTCGGATTCGCTTGAGCTTTTGTAAACACACACATTTTGGGAGGCTAAGTCCTTATTTTTCAACGAATCGTTGTCGGAATGTTCGGAGGAAGCGGACATCGGAGTGCTAGGCAGGGACGGACGGATAAGGAGGTTCTTGGGATACGCAACACCTCAGTGCAAATATACGAAATTTTAGGCTCGAAATCAATACTTTTCACGATATATTTATCAACATACTATCCATAAGCGTAGACTCTCTCAGGCTAAATGAGGTGTGGACTTTAGTCTG
>JBKJTP010000036.1:0-19660 GCA_046590195.1 Kapaibacterium sp. (SeqCode)
GTGTTGCTTTTTTACATTTCGTCTTGTCATCCTTCGACTCCGCCGCCCTTCGTTGATGCCTTCGGCATCAAACTTCGGGTCGGCTCCGCTCAGGATGACAAGACGAAATGTAAAAAAGCCACACGATCTTCGTGTGGCTTTTGCTTTTGGTGGTCTCGACAGGACTCGAACCTGTGACACCCAGTTTAGGAAACTGGTGTTCTATCCAACTGAACTACGAGACCAAATAAACCTCTGCATTTCGCGGTCATGGCAACGCCATCATGGTTGAGTGAGTGCCTATCCCTGGTGCCGCTTTACTAACCTGATCACACTCCGATTGCCTTCGCGGCGATACTCGATGGAATCGACAAGCGTGTGCATGAGGAAAAGTCCGTATCCGCCACGCTTGAATTCCTGCACCCGCTTCTGGATCTCCTCGTGCTTCGGCGCGGAGGAGGGTTCGAAGTGATCGTGCGTGTCATAGACCAGTTCGCACACGAGCGTCTGTTGGTTGTCGTCCATCGTGCAACGGCAATCGATCGCTTCGGGATGATTCTTTGCCGCATGCGTGATGATGTTCGTCGCGGCTTCATCGATCGCGAGCACCAGTTTGTCACGCTCCTCTTCCGAAAGTCCGACCTTCGTACCGGCAAGCCGCACGAAATCACGCAGCTCTGAGAGCAGCGCGTAATCGGCGCGGATGGTCAGTATTTCTCGGCGGCCTTCGGACATCTTTGTTAAACTCTGGTTACGCTGAGAATGAACTGACCGCTTCCTGGCGCGTCTTGAAGATCTGGAACACCACCGGGAAACCTAGCAGATCGAGGACGTGGAAGATCTTCTCTGGCAAGCTCGCCAGGCGCATGTCGCCGCCATTCGAGCGTATCTCTTCGATCAATCCCATGAGCACGCCAAGTCCTGCGCTTGAAATGTAATCGAGCTTTTCGAAATCGAGAACAAGCTTCTGCTTGCCGCGGCCACGCACGCGCTCTTCAAGAAATCGCTCGAAGATGGGCGCGGTATGCGCATCGAGCTGACCGCTTAGTTCAAGCGTCGTCACGCCGGCGGTTGTTTCCTCCGCTTCGCGTACATCAAACCGTTCGTTCAGATCTTGCTCTGCCATGGTAGCGTTTGTTTATCGGCCATTTTCTATATGGGTATTACGAGAGAACCCTCCCCCGGTGTTTCAGTGCATCGCGCAACGATGACAGTGGCGTCATCTCCGAAGGTGCTCGTCGCTGCAAAGCGAATGACATCTTCGAGGATCCGTTCGGTCATCTGCCGTGCGGAAAGTGCGCATCGATGTTCGACCACCGACTTCGCAAATCGCTCGTAGCCATAGTCATCTCCATCATCGTTTCGCGTATCGGTAATGCCATCGCTGAACATCACGATCGCGTCGCCCTTCTTCACCATGATGTCGATCTGCTCGATCATCTGATTGAAGAGCACCTGTCGCATGAGCCCAACAGCCATGCCCTTCGGCTGCACGTATTCGTATGTGCCGTTCTCGCGCACGATCAGTAACGGTGTGTGGCCGGCTCGGATATAGCGTATACCCGTCTTCTGGAATGCGAGCATTCCGAGCGTGACGAAGTTGCGGCGAAAGACGGCCTGCTGCGGCGTGTTGCGAAGCAGTGCGCCGTTCGCGCTCTCAAGTAATTCCTGTGTGCTCGACATGATCGGCGTAAGCGCTTGGATCACACCCTTCGTCTCTGCCATGTAGAGCGATGCGCTGATGCCCTTGCCTGACACGTCGCCGATGACCACGAGTGGCGAGCCATCCCATAGCGTCGAGAAGTCGTAGTAGTCCCCGCCCACATCGTATGCAGGGATGCTGACTGCATGCACATCGAAGTTCGGGATGTCAGGAAAATGCTCGGGCAGCAAGCTCTTATGCATTGCACGTGCAGCGCGCAGCTCGCCATCGAATTTCTGTCGCTCGATCGAATCGGCAAGCAGGCGTGCCGTTTCCAGTGCAAGCGATGCAACATCGCTGAACGCTTCGAGCACCGTCAGATCGTCGTCATCGAATCCATCCTCCTCGTTCTTCGCGACGTAGAGTCCGCCGCGTGCTTCGCCTTTGCGAATGAGCGGCACAGCAAGCAGCGAGTGCAGATTGCTTGAGCCACCGTTGCCATCATCGGCGATCTGCGCTGCGACGGTCATGCGCTTGCGCAGGATGAATCCCTTGCGTGAGCTTGAGAGCTCGCCACGTGGTGAGCTGATCGTGCGGCTTGCTTCCGGGAAGCCTTCAGCTCGCGCCATGATGCTCTCGGCTGACTGTGAGTCGATCCCTACATACGATCGGATCAGCTCTTCATTGAGATGGTCCTGCGGCCCGAAGGTCGTCTTGAGTTCAAGCCACGCGGCATCGGCATCGGTAGCTTCGCAAGCGAGCGTGGTGATCTGCTCTGCAAGCTTTGGCAGATCGAGCAGGAGCTCGCTCGTAAGAACGTCAGAGCTAAATCGCGTCAGGCGTGCAAGCGACTTTACCTCAGCCGACTTGCGCTCTACAAGCTCAGTCGACGAGAACGAGAATAGCGAGCTGAAGAACACGAGCGTGAAGTATACGCCAACCGTGCCGATGAGCGCCACGCTTGCTGTGTGCCAGAACTCCGAGTAAAACTCGTAGACGGCAGTGGAGCGCGTAGGCTGCGTGTAGAGCAACAATGCTCCCACAGCAAGCGCGACATTCACTGCGCTGAGAAGCAAGAGTGTACGCTTCTCCTTCTTCGCGAGATATGGCAGCCATGGTAAGCGGTAGCCTAACTGCAGCGCTGTGATCATCAGTCCGACAGTCAGTGCGCTCACGATGATCATCGCGAACGTATCGGTGCCGAGCATCCCCTGCTGCTTCAGAAAGAAGATGATGCAGAATGCGCCGATGCTCGCAAGCCAGCGATTGATCCGCTTCCGATTGCGCAGCGTATGCTGACGCACGAAAAGTAGTTGCGAGAAGGAGATGCCGGCAAAGATCTGTGCGAAGAGCCACATCGCTCCGAGCAGGCCAACGGTGATCACGGTGCCAGGCGTCTTCGGCCGAGTGGCGAAGGCCAGCTCCATGATCTGAGGCAGGAAGATCAGCGCAGTCGTAACTGCCAGCACCAGGGTGAAGCGCTTGACCAGCTTTACCGGGTACCAGGTGGCCTGCGCAGGGTCATCCCGACGGCTGACGTCCAAAGCTCGCTTGAACAGCCTGCGTGTACCTCGGTAGAACGCCAGCAATGCTGCCGCCTGCACGAGCGCCCTAAGCGACTCCCAGCCCACACCATAGATCTTCGTATACCCGAACGCGACCAGATCCATGGCCGTCAGGACGACCAGGATCACAAATCCCGCTGCGATATAGAGAAGGGCTCGAGTCCGCATGAAAGGTGAAGCCAGCGCCGCCGTGAGAGCAGCCTGGCCTTGGTCAACAGCTACCCCCGCGAAAGAATTTGACAAGTCGGACGTGGGGACTAACCACTTTCCTGTGACCGCTGTTATTCCTGCACCAGATACTTAGCATGGCCAAACTCACCGACCTCTCTTCGCTTTCGTCCCTCTTGTCCTCCGATGAGCGCTCCGCGCTCGATGCCGAGCGGCAAAAGCTCGATGCAAAGAAGACGCTGGGCAATGGCGCTGTCGTCCTCGTAACGCTCGATAAGGTCCGCAGGCGCGGCAAGGTGGTCACGGTGGTTAGCGATATCCAGCATAATCCTCAGGTGATCGAGAGGCTGGCCAAAGAGTTGAAGCAGTACTGCGGCGCCGGAGGGACGACCAAAGGCAAGGAGATCGAGATCCAAGGTGATCACAAGACGAAGGTCGCCGAGTATCTCCGATCACAGGGTTTTAAGGTCAAGTGACCCTTCAAAGACGTAAGAGTCCAACGAATGTTTAAGAATATCCCACCTCTCTCCCGTGCGATCATCCTCGCACTCATCGTGTCGATGCTCGGGTATCTCTTCCTACGTGACACGTGGGTTGCGCTGCTGGCGTTGCATGGGCCTGCGGTCACTACGCATTTCGAGATCTGGCGATTGCTGACGTATCCATTCGTAGCGTCGATCTATGCAGCGATCGGTGCAGGACTGATCACTTTCTTCTTTGGCGGTGAGCTTGAGCAGATCGTCCATACACCGAAGCTCGCAATGATGCTAGGTCTCACGATCTTGCTTGGAGGTGTCGTCTTTATTCTCATCGATCAGACCGGCTTGCTTTATGGCCCTGCGATGATCGGCGTCTTCTTGCTCACAGGCTTCGCCTATATGTGGCCGAAGCGAGAGATCTCGATCATGGGCTTCTTCTGGGTCAAGGCGTGGATCATTGCCCTTGTTTACATCGTGATCATGCTGATCCCATCGTCGGGCACAAGGCTCGATCTCCGGGCAAGCGCAGTCTTCGCGCCGCTCTTCGCCGCAATCTCCGCGATCGTGATGTTCCACTTGATGTACAAGCAGCATTCGCTCACTCCGAAGTTTGCAGCTAAGATCGTCCCGAACAAACGCCCCACTGAGGATCTAAATGATCCCAAAGCGATCGAACGACGCATCGACCAAATACTCGACAAGATCGCGAGCAATGGCATGGCTAGCCTGACACAAGAGGAGAAGGACTTCCTCATGGTCAACAGTAAGCGTTAAAGACTAGCGAGCGTCCTGAGTAATCTCTTACCCTGCTTCCGTCGTCTTGCCGTCGTAGTGTTCGTCGTCGGCTTCAGCATCATCGCGGGTGTGGTGGACCACGCCGTCCCGGTGATTTGGTGGTGAGTAGAGGGTGTAAAGCTTGAGCGCGGCGCTGCCAGTATTGATGATGTTGTGATTCGCTCCGGCCGGGACGATGACCGCAAAACCGGCTTGGATCGCCGTTCGCACACCGTCAAGAATCGCTTCGCCGGTCCCTTCCTCCACTCGAAAGAACTGATCGAGCGTGTGAACTTCCGCACCGATCTCTTCCTGGGGCCTTAACGACATGACCACAAGTTGGCAATGCTTCGCGGTGTAGAGGACTCGGCGGAAGTCCTCGTTTTTCACGGCAATGCTCTCGATGTCCTTTACAAATCCTTTCATGATGTTTCTCTTTGTGCTTGGATTACCGCTTTGGTGCAGCACTTCGCGTGCCGCATGGGTACCGAGTGATATCTAGCTACTATAAATTGTTTCGGCGCCCAATCAGCCCACAATTGTCATTGCACCCCTGCAATCACAAGAAGGGGTATGTGCAGCTTTACGCATGAGGAGAAAGATTTCTTACTGGTCAATAGCAAGCGTTAGAGGCTTGCAAGCGTCCAGCCGATAAGCGCAAGACCAGTCAAGCCCAGTACACCTACTATCAGGCTGAAGCCTTTGCGCCATGCGACGATGCTACCGTCGCCGATCTCTTCCGCCTGATCTCGCAAATACGTGCGCTCAAGGAAAGCGAAGTAAGCGAGGGTAAGTAGTAAGAGCCCGAGGAATGCGCTGCCGATCAGCTCCATCTATTTTCGAAAGTTGGTCATTGCCTCTTTGAACATCGCCAGTGCCTTTTCGCGTTGCGTTGCATGATCAACGATGGCGTTCGGGTAGCTTAAGCCATCCCGTACATTGATCTGATGGATCAACGTGTCTGGCCTGTTGCGCAACTCCGGCACAAAGCGCCGAATATACTCCCCCTTCGGGTCGAACTTCTTGCCTTGCGTGATCGGGTTGAAGATGCGGAAGTAGGGCTGTGCATCTGCGCCGGTCGATGCCGACCACTGCCAACCTGCATTGTTCTGCACCTGATCGCCATCGGTAAGCCACTCCATGAAGTGTGCTTCGCCCTCCTGCCAGTTGATGAGTAGATCCTTGACGAGGAAAGAGGCGACGATCATCCGCGCCCGGTTATGCATCCAGCCCGTCTGTTTCAACTGTCGCATTGCTGCATCGACGACGGGATACCCGGTCATCCCTTCCTTCCAGGCTTCGAGATGTTCCTGCTTGCCTCGCCACTTGATGAAGATCAACTCCTCACGGAATGCTCTGTTCAGCACTTCGGGAAAGTGATGCACGACATATGCATTGAACTCGCGCCAGATCAACTCATTCATAAACGAGACTCTACCCTCCTGGCCTGCGGGATCACTCATCGATAGCAGCTCCCTTGCGAGTGTGTTCACGGAGATCGTCCCGAAGTTGAGATGCGCTGATAGCTTGCTCGTGCCATGCTCGTTCGCGACATCATTCCTGCTTTCATGATAGTCAGTCAAGCCGTCACCCTTAAAAGCAGTCCATAGTCGGCTGGCCTCAGAGGCTCCGCCTTGTTGTCGATCATGTGATGCAGCTAGCTTAGGTCTTGGCAGAATCAGATTCTCAGCTGACTGGGTAAGACTGCTTGCGACTGGTCTGGCTTCATGCACCTTTAGCGTTGGCAAAGCAGCATTTCTGAACGGCGTGAAGACTCGGTAGATGCTTCCGGCCTTTGTCTTGATCGAGTCGGGATCGAGTAGAAAATTTGATCCCGAAGAATGCAGGGTCATGCCAACACTGCCGAGCCCATTGGCGACTGCTTGCTGCAAGCGTTTTGTATGCGGATCTCTGGACTCGGTGCAATAAACATCCTTGCAGTCATGCGTCTCGCAAAGGGCAACGAGTGCTCTGACGGTGTCACCAGTCTCGATGAGAAGTCCCGATCCAACTTTTCGAAGCTGAACGTCAAGATCCTTCAGGCAATCGAGCAGGAATGCCCTGCGATTCTCGGCTTCGTCTTCAAGATAAAGCTCATCCCAGATGTAGACCGGGATCACAACGTCTGAGTGTGCAGCAGCTTCAGCAAGTGCTGGCAGATCGTCAACACGCAGATCCTTGGTGTACCAAAACAAAGAGGTCCTCATGCGCTCATTACGCAGAGGACCTCGAAACTGGATTGTAGGGAGACCCGCTATTGAACGCTCAATCGGAACATCCTTCCAGACGGTACACCATCGAGAAGTAGTTGAGCGAAATAGAATCCTTGATCAGGAATGAGAAGCTGCACAGATTGCTCGCCAGGAGGTCGAGGCCCTACGTCGAGCTTCATGATCTCGCGTCCGGCAATATCCATGATGATGACGGCGATATCCGAATGCTTCTCGGTTGTAAATTCGAGTCTTGTCCCACGTTCAGTCGAGAAAGGATTTGGGAATGCAGCAGTGATGCGGCCGAGGCTCAACCGGGCGACGGACAATCCTTCAAAACTCTGGATCAACTTGATCGCATCCACATAAAATGTATCGAGGTAGATGATATCTCCTGACTGCGGTTGATATGCATTTGTGAATGTTAGCGAGCTATACATCACATTAGGCACCGTGATGACATTAATACTGTCCGAGAGATAGAAGCGCTCTGACGGGACCGAACTTGCTGCACCGTCAAAGATCAAGAAGACGCCGGATGAATCCGCTGGTGTCGTCCCTGGCTGCGGGCGACCGTAGACGATCACTGTCGCTCCTGGACGAATAGGATAATCATACTGCCCTTTCTGTGGTATCGAAAATGAGACATATGCCTCATCGCCTCGCTCAAATGTTGCGAAGCGACTATCTGGGGCGCCTTTCAAAAATGCTGTGTCCGAGATGTTGAAAGACACGACTCTATTGGCATACGCTGTATCGGTGCCGACGATCCACTGAGCGTCTGCAGTTGCCGGTATCGCAAGTGCGATGAAGAGGAGTAGTGGGAGGATAAGTCTTAGCATAATGCGGTTAGATTCGGGGACTCAATGTATAGATCTCTGTGAACCCCTGAGACCGGGCAAGGTTACGGTTCGAGGAGACATAGTGGCAATTGTTCTCAGCAAAAAGCTTACCGTGCTAACGGATGAGGGAAGGGAATAGTGTATACAGCTCCCGCCACTGTCGATCCATATCCTCCGAGACAAGTTTCACATCGCTCAAAACCGGTAGAAAATTGGTATCGCCATCCCAGCGCGGGACGATGTGCCAGTGAAAATGATCATCAATCCCAGCGCCTGCTGAGCGGCCGAGATTCATGCCCAAATTGAAAGCATGGGGCTTCACAAGCTCCATCAGTCCGAGTTGCGCGGCTTGCAAAAGTTTAACGCACTCCAGAGATTCTTCCTCAGTAAGCGACTGAAAATCTGCGGAGTGACGATTCGGGATGATCATCAGATGTCCGCTATTGTAAGGGAAGCGGTTCATCAGGACGAAAGCTGATTTGCCTCGGTAGATGAGCAATGTCTCCTCATCTTTCTCACCAGTCAGCGCAGAGCAGAATACACACCCTTCAGGCTTCTCGCCTTTGAAGGATTGGATGTAATGACTCCGCCAGGGTGAGTAGAGCTTTTCCAAGGATCGTTTCAGATCAAGTGATCGGTGCGGCGGGCTTTGCCTTCTTACGCTTGAGCAGCGTGCGAACGACCTCCGGCCCAAGCAAGCCCTGTGGGCGAGCGATCATGAGTATGATCAAAAGCAAGCTATAAATGATCATTCGGTAGCTTGCGAACTCGCGAAGGAATTCTGGCAATGCCGTCAGCACGATCGCAGCGATGATGACGCCAAGCGTCGAGCCCATGCCACCGAGAATGACCATCACAACGATGTCGATCGACTTCAGGAATGTAAAGTCATTCGGCGAAAGATAATTATTGAAGTGTGAGTACAACCCACCCGCAACACCGGCGAAGAACGCGCCGATGACAAATGCCTGCACCTTAAACTTCGTCGTGTTCACACCCATTGCTTCTGCGGCAACCTCATCGTCACGAACTGCGAGGAAGCCTCGGCCGTAAGTTGAGTTGATCAGATTCTCAACGAGCCACACAGCGATCGCTGCGACAAGAAACACAGAGAGAAAGTCAGAGAGCTGCGCTACCGAGAAGCCTCTCGCGCCGCCAACATAGCTTGTACCATCGATCTTGAAATCAACGTTCTGGATAACGACACGGATGATCTCGTTGAAGCCCAGCGTAGCGATAGCCAGATAATCACCGCGCAATCGTAGCGTTGGAATACCGACCGCGAACCCAGCTAGTGCCGCGAATCCTCCGCCGACGAGAAGACCAACGATCAGTACGAGCGCTGCGCCCATACCTGTTGCATCCCAACCATGCGAGAGCATGTAGGTGCTGACGATCGCGCTCAGATAGGCACCGATCGCCATGAAGCCAGCGTGTCCGAGAGAGAACTGTCCAGTAAAGCCGTTGATCAGATTCAGACTCACGGCGAGAGTGATGTTCACTCCAGCCATGATGATCATACGGTGATAGTATGCATCGATCTGGTTAGTAACGAGCGACAGTGCAACGATGACCGCAGCTGCAATGAGCAGCATAATATTCGACTTCATACCTTCTCTACCTCCTTCTGACCCAAGAGGCCGCTCGGCTTGAAGATAAGAATTCCGATGAGGATAGCGAATGCGATCGCATCGCGATAGGTCGATAAGAACGTGCTTGCTGCGAATGTTTCGACCAGTCCGATGATCATCGCACCGAGTGCAGCACCAGGGATATTACCAATGCCGCCGAGCACAGCAGCGACGAAAGCCTTGAGTCCCGGCATGATACCCATCAGCGGTTCAATGCTCGGATACTGCGATCCATACAGCACTCCACCAGCGGCCGCTAGTGCGCTGCCGATAATGAACGTGAAGGTGATCACACTCGAAATATTGATACCCATCAGGCTTGCCGCCGACTGATTAAAGCTCACGGCTCTCATTGCCGTGCCGATCTTTGTCTTCAATACGATGATTCGCAACGCGAACATCAGGAAGAGGGAGACGCAGATCACAACAGCCTGAACGACATTGATCGTGATCTCCTCGGTCTGGATGAGTGGCTTGTCGGAGAAGATCTCAGGGTATCCACGTGGCGTTGCACCAAAAAGTAGTTGCGCCATGTACTCGAGAAAGAGCGAGACGCCGATCGCAGTGATCAGTACGGTAAGCTTAGGGCGTGTCCGCAGAGGACGATACGCGAGGAATTCGATGCTCGCGCCAAGTGCAGCGCAGACGATCATCGAACTTAGCAACACGAAGATCGCAGCGGGTACGGTGCCGATCGGGAAGACACTTGCGATCAGATTCGCAGCGAAGAAGCCTACATACGCGCCGATCATGAAGACATCGCCGTGCGCGAAGTTGATGAATCGGAGCACACCATAGATCATGGTATAGCCCAATGCGATCAAAGCATAGATCGCTCCGAGAGATACACCGTTGACTAGCTGCTGAAGAAAAGTGGCCACTCGTTAATTGTGACGATCAGGTTCTGATCTTTACGCTATTGCACCTGCTGCCAAAACAAAAGCGAAGATAACCAGAGCTACCTTCGCTTTAAGCTTTTATTGTCAATTCTTACTTTGCACCGGCTGGCGCTGTGACGGTCTTTGTTGTATCCGTCGTTGACTTTGCTGTATCAGCATTCATCGGAGCTGTCGAGCCCGAGGTTGCGCCCGATGGATCGACACGCTGATGGAATTTGAACTGACCATTCACGATCTTAAGGATCGTGAGCGGCTTATCCGCATTGCGCTGCGCATTGATCGTGATCTTGCCGGTTACGCCTAGGAAGTCCTTCGTCTGAGCGATCGCGTCGCGAAGCTTCGGTCCCTCAGTTGTACCTGCGCGCTTGATGGCATCAGCGAGAATGCGTGCGGCATCGTATCCGAGTGCTGCCATTGCGTCTGGGTCCTTACCATACTTCTGCTTGTACTTTTGCACAAAACCCTGAACGAGCGGATCAGGATCTTCCTTCGCGAAGTGGTTCGAAAGATAGGTGTTCTCGAATTCTGCCTCAGCGCCCTTCGTCAATTCTGGTGAGTCCCAGCCATCACCACCAAGGAGTGGCACCTTGATGCCGAGCTCGCGAGCCTGACGGACGATAAGCGATACTTCGTTGTAGTAGCCTGGGATGAAAATCACATCTGGCTGTGCGCTGCGAACGCTCGTAAGCTGTGCGCGGAATTCCTTATCGGAGCTCGAGTACGATTGCTCCTGCACGATCTTGCCGCCTGCAGCGGTGAACGTACGGATGAACGCCTCAGCAAGCCCGATGCTGTAATCCTGCTTGACATCGATCAAGACAGAAGCGCGCTTTGCGCCTAATGACTTTGCCGCGAAGTTTGCAAGTGCCTCACCCTGGAACGGGTCGATAAAGCAGATACGGAAAATGTAATCACCCTTCTTAGTGACTTCTTCATTCGTCGATGCTGGTGAGATCATCGGGATCTGAGCCTTCTGTGCAGTTGGTGCAGCAGCCATCGAACGGCTTGACGCAACTTCACCGAGAAGTGCGATCACGTTATCGCGGCTGATCAACTTCTGAACGGCAGCGTTCGCGTCTTCGATCTTCGACTGGTCATCCTCCGTGATGGTCTTGATCTTTCGGCCAAGTACACCGCCAGCAGCATTGATCTCTTCGAATGCCAGTGCTGAACCCTGAGTCACACCCTCTCCGAACGTGGCTGTCTGACCGGTCAGAGAAGCAAACTCGCCGATCACGATATCGCCAGTATTGTCGACAGCGCCACCCTCCTTCTTACAGGAAGAAAGCGAGCCGATCGTGAGAAGTACTGCGATGAGATAGAATAAAGAAGACCTGTTCATTACGTTGATTTTCCTCGGCACAACACAAGCAAAAACCTGCAACACGCTCACACTAAAAACTCTGAGCGCTACTCAGCAGGAAAAGGACACTATAAATATACGACCCAGCGGCCGTTAGGCGTTGAATTATTCAGCCCAGCTTCGCTCGACTAGACCCGCTTAGCTTCGCATTGCTGGGCATACGCTTAGTTTCGCACGGCTGAGTTAAGAGATCCCCAGTCCGCGCAATCGAGATGCGTAACTCGTCTTCGGGTATTCAGCGCGAAGGCGCTGATACCACGTACTGGCTGCCTGCGCATTTCCCATAGCGTGGTTGCCACGTGCAATCTTGTACATCGCGATCTCGCGTTTGTGCTGCGGCCCGACCTTCACGGTGTGCTCGAAATATGGCAGCATCTCTGCATAACGACCCATTGCAAAATAGCTTTCGCCCATCCAGTAGTAGGCGTTCGGGATCATCTCCGGTGGGCGGCCCGAAACCACCACCTGAGAAAGTAAGCCGATCGCCTGATCGTAGTCACCACCATTAAAGGCGCCAAGCGCAGCTTCGAACACGTCATAATCCTCGTTCGATGGACGCGGCACGTATGGAGTGCCCCACGACGTGCGAGGAGGTCCGCCAAGACCTGGCTCATAGGCCATTGGCGGAACATCGGTTGACTCAGCATTGAGGCCGCTAAGTCGCGAGATGACGCTGTCGGTCTTTGCCATCACTGAGGCAGCGGAGGGACCCGTGGTTGCCTGAGCTTTCGCAGCCGGTGTTGCGCGGTTGGGCCGTGCATTCCGAGAAGACCGAGAAGATCTGCAGGATGCCAACGTGCCTGCAAGCACCACGAAAAGCATTACTGCCGCAATAAGACGAGTGGATCTCATAATGCTTGTTTAATAAATATTTACTTTGAATCCGAGCGTCAATGCGACATTCGATGCCGAGCGCTGGGCTTGGCGCATGTAAAGCTGATTCGGATCATAGCGGGGATCGATGGTCGTCGAAGCGCCATCGCCTGTGACCTGATACTCGTAGACGTAGTTGCTCATCTCTGTCAGGCGCAATTCGCCGTACATATCGACCATGCTGTTGCCGTCCTCAGGGAAGAACGCAAGCGGGATCTCGAATCCTAGCGCACCGTAGAGTCCGAATGGAAGCGGCGGATCCATCTTTCGCTTAAATGAGCTACCGGCCGAATTGCTGATCTCTTCTTCGTAGATCGCAACGAGCCAGATTCCACCACCGACTCCGACATAAACTGAAGGCATACCCGCACCGAAGCTCGAGCGAGCGTTCAGGCCGAGTGTTACCGGCACATATGCCGTCGTGCGCTTGGTCGTGACAAACACGTTGTTTGAGATCGCGTCGTTGGTCGTACCCCCGGTAGAAAGATGATAGCCAGTGGCAGCTTCGAGTTCGAGACCTACGAGCGGAGTGGTGCTGAGTCCAAAATCGAGCGAGTCGGGATTGACCACCTCGATCGGGACGATCGGCAGATCGAGCGCAAGATTGATCTTGGCACCTTCGCCTGTGCTCCACCAAACCTCCGAGGTTCCGTTATAGCCATAGAGCTGGCGTGCGCGGCCGATTCCCCATCCTCCGCCGAGCTTAAAGCTCACAAGCGTAGGATAGCCCTGCTCAGGGAAGAACTCCTCTTCCTCGTCCTGTGCAAACACCTGGGATGGCAGCTCGATGATGAGCAAAGCCACAAGGGCAATAATGATCTTCTTCATATTCATCTACAGTCTGGGATCTCCGTATTGACTATCGTAGTCTCTTTAACTTCGTTTCGGCGCGCGGGCGGTACTCGGTGTCGGGGTGCACGGCCAGTAGTCGTTCATAAGCGAGCCGCGCTCGAGAGCGATCACCCAACTTATCGAAGGACTCAGCGATCTTGAACTCTGCATCATCTGATTTTGCCGACCCTGGGAATTGCGTTTGGACGGTGGTGAAGCTCTGGATCGCACGCTCGTATTGTCCGAGCGCGTAGAAGGACTCGCCACGCCAGTACTCGTAGTTTGGTGCGTAGACCGAGCTAGGATCTGATCGACGTAGCTCTGTGAGCATGTCGATCGACTGTGAGTAACGACCTTCGTTAAAGGCCTGCAATGCCGTCTGGTACTTACTCTGGGCTTCGGGGGAAGGCAGAGGTACCACGGTGCCTCGGATATCCACCGACGGGGCGGTGGGGTCAGTTCTTGGGAGTTGCTCTCCAGGGACAGCCGGGCTGCCTGACGGGGCCGTTACGTTCGGGCGTGACTCATACGAGGGCTGTGCCTGATACGAGGGTTGCGCCTGCCCTACTGGATCTCGTGGCACCTGAATTCCGTAGCGATCCAATACGGAGCGAAGTCTCGCGATCTCGATCTCTAGCTGTCGTATGCGCTTGTGATCCTTCTCGATCAGCGCTGCCATTGTGTCGACAAGCTGGAGCAAGCGCTCCTGAACCATCAGGATGGAATCCTGTCGAACGCCAGCATTGGACGCTGCAGCGGCTCTGCTTCGGGCCGCTTGATCACTTGAACGACGTGCCTGTTGCGCCGGCCTGCAACTCTCTAGGAGAGCAAAGGCGGCGACCATCAGGACTAATATTGTAGTTTTACGGGTCTTTATTGTCACACTCAAGGCGTATCGAAGGGTATTAACAGGGTACACCACTTCAAGAATTCAGACAAAGATAGCACTTCGCGGGGGCCTCTCAGTTAATTGTTTATATTGATCTGACGTTTCTGCACGGTATTTTTGCAGTTCATCTGGCCATAGTGGGCCCAACTGCCGTCCATCGCTCGACCCTTAGTCCCGAATTTACACCTGATGCGAAGCACACAGCGCACGATCAAGACCTCCTCGATCCTCGAAGGAGTAGGTCTTCATACCGGTAATATCTGCACCCTTCAATTTCACCCGGCTCCCGAGAATTACGGTATTCGGTTCGTGAGGACCGATCTCGATGGCTCACCCGAGATCCCTGCCCTGGTCGAATACGTCAGCGATATCAGCCGGGGCACGACGCTCACCAAGGACAACGCGAGCGTTCACACCGTCGAGCACGTTCTCGCTGCTGTCGTCGGACTCGAGATCGATAATGTTCGGATCGAGCTTCAGGGTAATGAACCACCCATCGGTGACGGGAGCGCCGATCCTTATGTCCAGACTTTGCTTAAGGCTGGCTTCGAGGAGCAAGCAGCAGCCAGGGAATATCTTGTTATCGACGAGACAGTTCAATACTCGAACGAAGCTAAAGGCGTAGAGATCGTTGCACTCCCTCTTGCAAACGATTACCGTATGACGGTAATGGTAGACTATCACAATCCTGCGCTAGGAAGTCAACACACAGGCCTCTTCTCCCTCGAAAAAGAATTCGTCTCTGAGTTTGCATCTTCTCGTACATTCTGCTTCCTCCACGAAGTCGAGACGCTGCGCGAGCAGGGCTTGATCAAAGGCGGAAATCTGGAGAATGCTATCGTCATCGTTGACCGCGATCTCGATCAAGCTGAAATCGATCGCATGGCCGATAAGTTGGGTATTGCAGATTCCGTCATCCTTGGCACCAGCGGAGTATTGAACAACAAGTCGCTTCGCTTCAAGAATGAACCTGCACGACATAAGCTGCTAGATCTGCTCGGTGATCTCGCCCTTGTTGGGGCGCCAATGCAGGCTCAGATCCTTGCAGCACGTCCAGGTCACGCATCGAACGTTGAGTTTGCCCGCAAGCTGCGCAAGATGCTCGAGAAACAGTCGATGCTGAAGAAGTATAAACCTTCTTCGAACAAGAAAATGCTGTTCGACATCACGGCTATCGAACGCATCATGCCGCATCGCTATCCGATGCTGCTCGTCGATCGTATCCTCGAGATGGATCTTGATGACGGAGCCGAGCGCATCGTCGGACTCAAGAATGTGACTTACAACGAGCCATTCTTCCAAGGGCATTTCCCAAAGCATCCTGTAATGCCTGGTGTGCTTCAGCTAGAGGCTATGGCGCAAGCCGGTGGAATGCTGCTGCTCAACAGCGTTGAGAACCCCGAGAAGAAGTTGATCTTCTTTATGTCGATCGACAAAGCAAAGTTTCGCAAGCCCGTGATCCCTGGCGATCAGTTAGTATTTGAGCTGACGATGATGCGTAAGCGAGGCAAGACTTTCCAGATGGCCGGAAAGGCGATGGTCGATGGTCAGGTCGTCTCGGAAGCAGAGTTCATGGCGGCCATTGTCGATAAGGAGGAAGAATGATGTCAGTAGAGATCCATCCAACTGCTATTGTTGACCCCAAGGCTGAACTGGCGAGTGGCGTCAAGGTAGGTCCTTATGCGATCGTTGAAGCGGGGAGCTACATTGGCGAGGACAGCGTGATCCATCATCATGCCTTCATCGGCAAAGGCGCACGCATCGGCAAGAACTGCCAGGTGCATCACGCTGCAGTTGTTTCGAATGTCCCACAGGACCTCAAGTTCAAAGGCACAGAAGAGACCTTCGCAGAGATCGGCGATAACACGGTCATCCGTGAGTTCGCAACTGTGCATCGTGCGACGGTCCACTCAGCCACAACCAATGCGGGCACGCATGACGGAGTTACCCGTGTAGGCAAGAATTGCCTCATCATGTGCTATACACATATTGCGCATGATTGTTTTGTTGGCGATGAAGTGATCATTTCGAACGCTGTGCAAGTAGCTGGGCACGTAACGATCGAGAAATGGGCAACGATCGGCGGCGGATGCCTCGTGCATCAATTCTCCCTGATCGGCGCACTTGCAATGATCGGTGGTGGCGCGCAGGTGAGAAAGGATATTCCACCTTACTCGCTTTCGGGTGGCGCCGATGTGCGCTTTAGTGGCATTAACAAGATCGGGCTGCAGCGAAGAGGCTCAACACCGGAAGCGATCCAAAGCGTGAAGACCGCTTACACTACACTTTATCATTCAGGCCTCAACATTAGCTCGGCGCTTGCTAAGCTGAAGGAGATGGAAGAGTACGGGTCAGCGGAAGTCCAGCACATTGTATCATTTATCGAAAGCTCCAAGAGAGGCGTGATCGGCGCTGGGTAATGCTCACCTGATTTTTTCATTGTAGATCGTTTGATCAAGAGCATAAAAAAAGGCCCCTACTTTCGTAGGGGCCTTTTACATTTGCTCTTACCAATTACTTGGAAAGTGTAACCTTCATGGACTCGGTGTAAGAACCGCTCGTTACGCGAACGAGGTAGGTACCTGCAGAGAGTTCATTCTTAGCCTCGTCCTTACCATCCCATCTGAACTCAGTCGAACCGACTGGAAGCTCACCGTTGTGGATGACGTTGACGATCTGACCGATCGCATTGTAGATCTCTACGACTGCTGGACCAGCTGCCGGTACAGAGACTGCGAACTTCGTGCTTGTGCTGAATGGGTTCGGGTAAGCAGAGCTGAGAGCATATGCGCTCGGAGCACCGATCGTTACCTTTACCGTATTCGAGACACTCTCAGCACCATCGACATCTGTCTGGATCAGACGATAGTTGTAGGTACCAGGTGTGATGTTGTCAACGTAAGAGTATCCAGTTGCAGTGCTAGAGTTTGTGGTCTTGCTTGCAACGAAGCCAGCCTTCTCCCACATTGCTTCAGATACTACTGCATTCTGACGCTCAACGAAGAAGCCGATGTTATTCTTCTCATTCGCTGTCGTCCATGTCAGGAGCGCCTTGCCATCGACTGCCTTACCCTCAAGAGGTACTGCAAACTCGACAGGCAGCATGACTGCGCGGCTAACGAGCGGACGGATCATTGGAGTATAGCTACCACCCCAGATCTGGAATCCGAAATTCACATTCGTTGCCGAAGCCAGCGGATTGCCGGCATTGCCGTTTGTTGGCCACCAACCGTTCGAAGGCATCCAGCCTGCCCAGTTACCTGTGCCAGCTGTGACTTCGAGTGCCCATACCGTTGATACGTCACCGTTATTGACCTGGCTAGAAGCCTGAGTGCCATAAGGGCTGCTGTAAATAGGTACGATCGAAGGCGTGAAGTTATCCGCGATACGGATCAATCCACCGCCCCTAGAGATGTCAGCACCCATTACCATATTGTCCAAGCTGAGCTGGCTAACAGAGAGCCAGTATACACCCTTGGTACCAGGAGCATCAACACCACCAGGAAGCACGATCGGCTTCGGGAAGTAGTAAGGCCAGAACTTGTTGAAGAAGTCACCCTTACGATCGTCTGCGAAGACGGTCTCTACACCAGGCTGTACTACGAGATCACCAGGCGTTGAAGACGCTGGATTACCCTCGAGAACAGAGATGCGGATAGCATCAGGAGACTGGTTAGCATTTCCGAAGTATACGCGTACACCGTAGAGTGTATCCTTGGTTACGAGTCGGAACTTCGTAGCAAACGAACCTGAGTTGTTGTTAAAGCCAATGCCCTGACCAGTACGCTGTGTGATAGCAGGCCAATCGTTACCGTCATTCACCTGAGGGTTCATGCCAGCGTCATCATACGCAAATTCCTGCGTAAGACCAGCTTCCTGCTCGACCATCAGATTGAACTTGGTGTAGGTACCATTGTCATCCTCGTATGAATCGTAACCCTCCTGGGCGATCCATGAATGAACAACGTATTCCTGACCGCCGCCAACTGTTGCATTTCCTGCATTCCAGTTAGGCATCTGGATGACAGAATCCGAATTACCCTTGATCGAGGTAACCGTCTGCGTCTGCCAGTACTTCGTTTCGCCATCTGGTCCGATGACCTGTACGCGGATCGGGAAAGCGATCGCTACGTCAGATGCATTGTTAGCGATCTTAACATAGATCGGGAGCGATACAGCCTGAGAAGCTGGAAGCTTCGTGTAAGGCGATACTACGCGTACCCAAAGTACTTCGATCTCTGGCTTACGTGGGCTCTGGATCGAAAGGTTGTCAAGATACCATGAATCTGCGTCATCCGATGGAGGAGGAAGAGCTGAACCATCATACTTACCGAGCAAGCGCAAACGGAAGCGGAAGTCTGCGGTGAAGTAGTTGAGGCCTGGCTTATTCCATGACTCGATGCGCGTGAAGAACTTCTTGAATTCGAAATCCTTGCCACCGTCCACAGCCGTGATCCGGTTCCAGCCGCTAGCGGATGGGTTACATCCTGGCTCTGTTGGCTTCTTGAACTCGAGAAGCATTGAGTCGCCGCGGCGAACAACGTTTCCGAGCACGTTCAATACTGTGTGCTCAGGTCCGAACATTACGTCGGCATCGAACAACCATGGATAAGTTGTGCGACCGGAGCGCTGGTAGGAGTATGCAAGGCTCGTCTTTGTGATGCCCTGAAGATTGATCGGGAATGACAGAAGCGAATCGCCACCAGTACCGCTGTACTCGTTACCTTCGATGTCATTACGATCGATCTTGATGACAGGAGACTTGAACTGACGTGGGCCAAAGCCTGCACCATCGAGGTCTCTTGGTGGTGGTGGATCGAATGTATCGCCTTCACCATCGACAACCTGAGCACCGATCGAGATCCACTTGTGCTGATCTGGGATATCGGCGTTCGAAGTTACGCTGTAATTATTCGATGCGTCGTTGAAAGGCTGAGCCGTACGACGGATACCGAAGATTCGAACACATGATGTATCGTCAAACGGCCAGCGATCACCGATGTTGACATCAGATGTATCGTAGGTTGTTGCGATCGCGCATGCGCGGAACGTACCAAGCTGGCTAAGGATATTAGGGTTCGTTGAGTAATTGCTGAACGTGACCGTAGTTTCCTTTCCTGGAGGAACATTCACAAGATTGAGAGCGCGGCCATAGACTGCGATACCTGTAACGACGTTACGGATCGAGAAACGGACCTTGAAGCTCTGTGTCTTGAGATCGACATTGCGGAACGTAGCACGAGGTGAGACCGGTGTTGAACCAAGGCAGATCTCGTAGTTACGTGTTGGGAATGCGACAGAAACTGCGCGGACAACATTCTTCCACTGCTTGAACTTGATCGCGTACTGTCCATTCTGACGGAAGTTCTTGTTACAGCTTGGGCAACCAGTGTTCACTGCATTCCACTTATTCCTGAACAGCAACGATGTTGCCTGTGTGCGAGTGTGATTAGACACACCGATCGACACGTTGTTCTGGAACAAGCGCCACGCGAGTACCGGAGGGAAGCTATTG
>JBKJTP010000085.1:0-3201 GCA_046590195.1 Kapaibacterium sp. (SeqCode)
CGCGGCGAATCTTCGCTCATCTCTATTAGCTGCCAAGGCGTTGCCGCGGGGCACTTGCCAAAGTCAGCAGCCTACGCGAGAATTTCAACTTTAAGCACAAATCTACCGTGTCAAAGCAAAAGGAGCGGTTTTCACATTTAATGGAGTTCCCACCTCCAACCGAGCAGCCGAATGTCTATCCGATGTCGTGGCATTCAAATACGCAGAAGTTGCAGGAGGTCTGGGAGGCGTCGCTTCGCGAGACCTGGGATCCGGCCAAGCTGCCATGGGATACCTTCGACGTCGATAGCTATAGCTGGGAAGAGCGCGAGTCGATCGCTTATTGGTGGACTCTCCTCTCCGTCTTCGATGCCTCGGCTCCGCCAGTCTTTGCTGCGGCGCTCATCAAGACGTATGAGGTCCACGAGGAAGACCCTGTCCGCAAGTGTTTCTTCAGCGTACAGCGCGACGAGCAGAACCACGAGATCATGTGCGGCATGGCTATCACGAAGCTGCTGGCTCATCCCGATCCTCTGACCTACGAGCCGAAGACCGAGCTCGGTCGCAAGCTGCAAAAGAATGCGAAGTGGCTTTACTATAATGGTGGCCGCTATTGGACAGGCTACAAGCAGGCTGTGCCGAAGTACGATCTCGCTGTGCTCTTTAGCTCGTTCCTGATGGGCGAGATCGCAGCAGCGACGATCTTCAAGCAGATGTATGACAATTCGCGCGAGCCAGTCTTCAAGGAAGGCTTCCGCAATATCGGCCGCGACGAGGGTCGTCACATGGCGATGTGTATGGCCGTGATGGAGCGCGATTATCCAAAGCTTCCAGCGGAGCATAAGTCGATCGTGACGAAGCAGATCCGCGCAGGCTATCTCTTCCTGTCGGCCGTGTTGTTTGAGCCACCGATGGATTTCTGGGATCTACCGGAGGATTTTATCGAGACGCAGCGCGCAGCCGAAGAGGTATCGCGTAATGCGGGCTTCGGTATTCCATCTTACGAAGCAAAGCTTCAGAACTGGAAGAACGCGATGCTCAATCTCAAGGGCGTGCTCGATCGCTACGATATCGAATTCCCAGCGATCCCCGAGGTCGGTATCACCGGCCGCGAGATCACCGATATCGAGATGGACGATATTATTCCAGTATTCTAGTTTGGGAATTCTGAATTCTGAGTTCTGAATTCTGAATTTTTGTTCGACCAAGGATCTCCCTGCATGTCCAAAGCTGCCAGGGAGATCCTTTCGGCTTAGTACTGCTCCAGTATATAGTTTATTGGGCGTCGCACGGATCTCATTTTTAATTCTTAATTTTTAATTCCTAATTTCGCCCTTGCCAACGATCATCCTAGAACCTTCGAAGAAAGCAGTCGAATGCGGCTCGAGCGAGACCGTGCTGACGGCGCTTGAGAAGGCCGGCTATGCGCTGCCGAATAATTGCCGCGCGGGGGCTTGTGGCGAGTGTAAGGTGAAGGTCGTTGCGGGCTCGTTCGATCAGGGCATGGTGCTCGATATGGCGCTCTCTCCTGCCGAGCGCGAGCAAGGCTATGGACTGATGTGCATGGCGAAGCCGACATCCGACGAGCTTACGATCGAATGGGGGACAGAAGATGCGAAGCCAAAGCTCTTTCCGCCAAAGGAGAACTCGCTCTACGTCGTCGTCGATAAGCAGAAAGTTGCGGAGCGTGTCGTTGAGATGCGCATACGCGCGGTCGGTCCGGCGCTGCGATACTGGCCAGGACAATACATCACGATCGGCGATGAGCGCGCAGATATGCCAGCTCGTTCGTACTCAATGGCGAATGCACCTGGCAACGTGAGCGAACTCGTTATACAAGTTGCGCGTGATGAGAAAGGCAAGACCAGCCGTTGGTTACATGATGTGCTGAATGTAGGCGATGCGGTAAAGATCTCCGGACCCTACGGCACGTTCATCGGCGATCCTTCGGTCGATACGCCTGTGCTGTGTCTCGCTGCTGGTACCGGACTCGCGCCGATCATGTCGCTGGCAGAAGCAGCGCTGCGCCGCGGCTTTCGCAAGCCGGTCATGATCGTGATCTCGCAGCGCACGCAAGCCGATGTCTATGGACTCGGAATGCTTTCGTGGTGGCGTTTAAAGCATCGCAACTTCGACTTTAAGATCACGCTTACTCGCGAGAAGTCTGAGGGCTATCAGAGCGGCCGCATCCCCGACATCCTCCCAACGCTCTTCACCGATCTCTCGAAGCACAGCATCTTCATTGCGGGAAGTCCGGAGTTCACCGATGCCTGCAAAGCCGCCGCGAAAGCGCTCGGCGCGCAAGACGAGCTTCTCCACACCGAAGGTTTCTACAATCAGCAAAAGCCCGACATCCCAAGCGAAGGCCAGCTGATGGATAACTTCGGTTTGAACTTCAATTTTGATTGAGCCCTTGTAGAGACGCGCTACAGCGCGTCTCTTGAGAGCTCGCGTCAATCGCGAAATTCGAAGAGTGCCACCCCGGACGGGCTGCATCACCCGTAGCTTCTCTCTGCCCGCGAGCTCCCAGAGACGCGCTGTAGCGCGTCTCTACGATTAATGACGCCACCAGAAGCCCTCAGAGAGGCTTGCCGGCTAAAGCCAGCGCCACAATTTTGCGTATATTCCCCTGCAAACATACAACACCATGCGCGCCTCTGTACTTGTTTCGTTAGTACTTCTGCTGTGGGGCGGGTGCGCTTCACCGCCATCATTTGGACCTGATGGTTCTCTAAATCACTATGGACTTCGCTGGGGGGTGACGCAGGCAGAATTGCGGAACAAGTTGCAGGCAAATGGGCTGACCGCCAGCACTGCGAGGACCTTTTACGGTGTATATGAATTGCCGTCGGATACATCGCTATACTTTGAGCGGCTAGTTATCTGCGGGTATGAGGCAGGCGCGAGGTTCTGGTTTCGAAATGACACCCTTGAGACATACGATCTCGAATTTTTTTCGAGACGCAGCTCAGGATTGGACTCGGTAATTGAAAATGAAGTGCGCCTAGTTTTGGGTGAGGCAGAGAGCAAGAATGACACTCACTCTATTTGGCGAACAACCTCAGGCAGATTCCTATGGATCTGGAGGACTGGGACCGGGACCCGAGTTTCAACGGTGTTCAGTCTCCCTGAGCGACGTAATCATTAAGCTTCATATCACTATGCGCACTCTCCTGCTTTTCATTGCTTTGCTCGCGCTGCCATTGGCGGCGCAGGGTCAGG
>JBKJTP010000202.1:0-4154 GCA_046590195.1 Kapaibacterium sp. (SeqCode)
CTGTAACCAAAGCGTTACCTCTGGATTATCTTATTGCTTCCGGATTATCATCCGGATCATCTTACTGCTTTCTCAGGAGCTTGAACATCGACGGCTTTCCATCGATCGTAAGCTTGAGAAGATAGACACCGCTCTGAGCGTCAAGATCTTCACCGTTGACGGTGAATTCCATCGTGCCTGGAGCACCGCTGCCTGAACCGAGAGTTGAGATCCTGCGGCCCGAGAGGTCGAAGATCTCAAGCGTGTAGTCCGCAGACTTCTTCAATGTCAGCATGATCGTCATTGCCTTCTCGAACGGATTCGGATGCAAGCGAAGCTGATACTTAGCAGTGTTGAAGTTCTTATCAACGCCTGCCACTGGCATGACGAGGACAGAAATATCATCTGTCGTTTCGCAACCCGTGCTGTTTGTGACGGTGACGCTGTACATTCCAGTCTCGGTGACCGTGATCGTACGAGCCTGCTCACCATTGCTCCAGAGATACTTGCTTCCCTGACCGGCATCAAGCGTGATCGACTGACCCTCGGTGATGACAGTATCGGTGCCGAGGTTAACGATCGGAGCAGAGAGGAAGCGAACTTCGATCGAGTCCGTCTGTGTGCAACCCTGATCGTCCGTTACACGAACAGTGTAGATGCCCGGCTTCGCAACCGAAAGCGTTTGCGAGAACGCGAGATTACCATTCCACTGGTATGAGCGATATCCTGACCCTGGATTGAGGATCACACGATCGCCATTACACATCGAGACGTCTGGACCAAGATCAGGCTTCGGAAGGAAGGTGATGCTGATCTCGTCGGTCGCCTCACAGCCGCGCTGGTTCATAGTGCGGACGGAATATGAGCCGGACTGTGTGATCACAAGTGTTGAAGATGTGTCGCCAGTGTTCCACTTGTAGCTCTTGAAGCCACCACCTGGTGAAAGCACTGCGGTCGTGCCCTGACAGATAGCCAGGTCATTGCCGAGGTTTGGTGCTGTTCCGGTTTCTGCTGTGACGAGGATCGTGTCGCTTGCAGCGCAACCGCTCGGCGAGGTGACAGTGACCCAATACAGACCTGGACGATCGACGATGTGCGTCTGACCCATTGATCGTGGGTCCTGCCATATGTAGCTGGAGAATATGCCAGCGTTCAATGTGACCTGCTCACCTGGGCAGACAACGATGTCTGGACCGAGATCAACAACTGGAAGCTCATTGAACATCACTCGAACGCTATCGGTCTTCACCAATCCATTGTTTCCAACAGCAGTGAGATAGACCATCGAGCTCTTTGTGATCACGAGCGTAGAATCGAATCCTGCAGCGACAGCATTGGTGCTGTTATCAGTGCGGACACTCCACATGTTGAGCGCATTCTTGTCAGCGTACTTAAGTGTAACTGACTGGCCTACGCAACGATGGATCGTCTCACCGAGCTCTACTGCTGGAGCGATCGCCTCTGCACCGAGGTGCTCACGACGTGCGATCACAAGCGTGGTGGAAGCATTCCAGACATGGGCCTTGCCAGATGCATCAAGCTGAGCTACAGTGTTCGCTGAGCTTGGATTCTGCATCGAGACAAATCCGTACTTGAAGTCTGGAGAGAATGTCAAACCTGTTGGCTCACAACCTTCTGGAGTTGTAGCAAAGAGCTCGACCTTCGGATTTGCCATCGTGTGTCCCGGGCGAATAACCCAGATATGGTCACGGCCGCCATCCTGAAGACCCCATAGATTTCCTTCGCCGTCGAAGGTCAAATTATCGATACCAGTGCCCCATTGCTCAACGAAAGGACCGGCATCGGTCATAATCGTAAAGCTGGTGTTCGAGACATATTTCTCGAGATTCGAGACGGTCATGCCCTCGTCCTTAAAGCGCCAGATATCGCCAAGACCCTTCTCGGTGAAGTAGACCATGCCGTCCGGTCCGAACTCTGCATCTTCAACACCGCCGAAACGTGTGCCGCCAAGCGGACCAGCGATCGTCGCAGTTGTGTTACGCTCGGACTTCGTGGTGTTTGGAACCATGATCCAGGTGCCAGCAGTAGAGCCTGGTGCATTTTGCCTGAGCACGTAGAGCGTACCGCTTGAGAGGTTGCCCTTCGCTGTTGCCACGAACTTGAAGAGTCCGCCGCTCGCGCCACCGTCTTCACCTTGATAGATGGTTACGCTATCATTCGAGACACAGATGTTCTCGTGGCTCATGCGGCCCATCGACCAGAGCTTGTCGCTCTTGCCGTCGCCATCATAATCTACGATCTTTGCAGTTGCTGGGTCGATCTCGACCTGCCAACCGACATCGGTGTATCCGTCAGCATTTGCGTCGCCATTGTTGTACGACTCTTCTGACGTAATTACCGTACCCCATGGCGTGACACCCCCGGAGCAGTTTCTCGTGGTTGTTACTACATCAGCGAAACTGACATTCTTGATCGTATCGACCTTCCATGTCATTGTTGCTGGATCAAGGCGCGTCGTGACCATCGATACCGAACCAGGAGTATTCTCATGGTTGATCGAGACCCATCCGCGAACGCTTGAACGCTCGCCGCCGACGACAGCCGGCACGTAGCCAGTGAAGTCATTACCGTTCGGCATACGCGTCGTAGTACCGGTAAACCTGAATTCATCCGAAAGCGACTTTGTCAACACCTGCCACGTGTGCGTCTTTGTAGGGATGTTCAGGATCTGATTCTTCGTCGAAGGATGTACCGATGTGAAGCAACCGATCGTGCTCGAGCTGCCTGGTGCGCAGGTTTGGATCGAATTCGATGCCGTTAATGGCGTGACTACGCCCCGGAGCGTCAACTCTGCATCGAACGCCATATCGGTGCTCGTGCTTGAGTTCTGATGAACTTCAATTCCGATGACGTTCTGACCTGGGCGGAGTAGATCGCGATTCAGGTAGATCGTCTGCCACATGCCTTCAGCCGGACCCTCGATGAACGTGCTCGCAAGCGTTAGCTGATCGACATTGCCCGATGGCATGTTGTAACGGAACGCCTCAGCACCGTTGAGGTAAATCACTGCACCATCATCGGCCTTGAGCTTAAGCTCAAGCGATCCGAAGCCAGCCGTATCAGCGATCCTGAACGACTTGCGGAAATAGGTGGTGATGTACTTGAAGGCAGGGTTCGGGCCTGACTGGACGAGCGTTGTTTCGCCGCCATTGCCATAGCCGAAGAGAGCTGTGCCGCTCTTCCATGCCTGATCCATGTAGGTGGTCGATGACCAGTTAGAACCAGGATAGAATCCGTTATCCAGATACTTCCATGATGACTGGCTCGCGATGAGCTTTACATCGTTTTTCACACCAGCAGCAGCCAACGAGAAGCTCAGGTCAGAGCTCGTACCGGCATCCTGGTGGATCTCCACCGCCAGCACGTTCTTGCCGACTACAAGAGCATTTCTGAACATGCTAAAGCGAAACTGGCGCGATTCATCTGTACCGCCGACTGCCGAAGAAGCCGCTGTAAGATACGTGACCGTACCAGCAGGCATGTTCGAACGGTAGATCTCGGTACCATTGAGATAGACGACTGCGCCGTCATCTCGGATGAGGTTAAAGATCACCGAGTCCATCGTCGTGATATTCGTAGCGGTTGCTGTGAATGTGTGACGGAAGTATGAGGTGATGTACTTCGCTGTTGAACTCGGACCAAATCCGATCACTGTTGCCTCGTCGCCATCACCATAGCCGAGCTGAGGCTTGCCGGCCTTCCAGCTGCTGTCGTTGTAGTTCGAAGCTCTCCAGGCTGTGCCTAGGTCTGCGCCGTTATCAACATAGCGCCACGTGCTATTCGTCGTCACAGGTAATGTACCCCATGGGACGTCAGGTGCCTGCGTGGTATAATACTTCACAACGAGCATCGGCGCCTCGCCGACAGAGCCATCGTAGGCTTCAACAGTGCGCTTCCCGGTGCCGGTGATGCGAATGCCCAGTGCGCTGCCCTGTGCCCAACCGGCACGATTGACGATCTCTTGGAGCATTGCTGTCAAATCTGGAGTGCGTTGGTTGACGCCTTGCTCCTGAAGTACTGTCCATTCGGTCGGCGCCCAGCTTGCTGTCGCAACCGTCACGGCACGAGCGCTGATGTCGCCCATCGAGCTCGTAAAGGTAGCGAGATTATCGTGTGCAAACCCTCGGATAGAAAGCGAGGTAGGATTTAGAGGC
>JBKJTP010000022.1:0-28566 GCA_046590195.1 Kapaibacterium sp. (SeqCode)
TGCCTGTGGTCAGCGCATCAAGTGAGTAGTTTCCCATGCTGACGTTGCCCGAACCTGTCTGAGTAAAATTGCCCGACAATCCAACGTGGATGTTGCTATTGCCGTAGGTATGCAAGACTCGAGCACCGTTCATCGTGATCTGGCCGTCTGTGGCAGTTGTCGCAGGAAGTGCGATCAAGCCACCTACTGTAAGATCGTCAGTGACCGTAAGATCATCGCCGATCGTACCATCACCTGTGATGTTGTAATCCGCAGTCTGCGGTGTCGTTGAGTTATTGATGTAGCTTCCAGAGCCGGCGGGAAGATCTGATGCCATGATCGGACTCGATACGAAGGTCGTCCCATCGCCGCGAAGAAATTCGCCTGCTGGAGCAGCGCCGCCAACAGTATAGCCTGTCGACGCATCGATCGTGGTTGCACCGCTTATGGCACCAGCATTCGTGATGCCATCACCAGTGTTATCAATACCGCCATTGACAGTGATGCCGCCTGCAACAGGATTGGCGAGTAGATTGAGATTCTCGACCCACGCCGTGCCATTCCAGGCGAGCGTTGAATTGAGCGTCGTACCACTTGGCGCGAGCGAACCACCCCCGCTTGGGATGACCAGCGTACCATCGCCGGGACCGGCGTAGGATATATAGAGACGACCACCGAGGCCATCATCAAGCACAAGGCGCTGTGCGCCAATATCGCGAGATTGGGACAAAGCATCGGATCCGCACAGGGCGATCGAGCCCAGTGCACACAACATAAGGAAGCGCTTCATACAGTATATAGCTAAAGCCTGAAAGTTAGACAGAGCACCGCCGATGGTCGATGACCGTAGCCATCCAGCAGGGTGTTCTTTGGATCAATGGCAGGAAGTTTCTAGGAAAGACTGGTGCAAAGTTTTGAGAAGTTTGCACCCGCTAGAAGTGGAACCTGGTTCGCAACTTACGGCTATTCCAGCAGGGTTGCTTGCTTTTTAGCATATTAGTATGAGCACAGACAAGTGTCTGCGGGCAATGCGTTCGTTCTGCATACCTAGTGTAGCGCGAGCTTTAGCTTGCGCAGCGGAGCCCGTGAGGGGGACGCGGATCGTAAATTACATTGATCTCCACAGGAACCACCGAAAGCCAGCGAATGGGCTTTCGGTGGTTTTGCCATTAGGGTGCTAGCTTAGACGAGCTAGGCCTCCCCACCTCCGCTGCGCAAGCTAAAGCTCGCGCTACACTTTTTGGGTGGCTGATCGTATTTCCTTGTAACTTGGTGACTGGTCGTAGGTCTTACTCGTGGACCTGTAAATTGTTGTTGTCATGAAATACCTCTCAATCGTCGTTTGCTGCGCCATTTCGGTAATTGTGCTAGCGACGGCCGCGCAAGCCCAGAACAAGAACATGGTCTCGTCGATCGATCAGCCGACGCTCGGTCGGCAGATCTGCCTCGGCAATTCGATCATTCCGAAGGCGACGATCTGGAATGTGTCCTCAGGCACGAGCGTCAGGGCTCAGGTGCTCATCCATAATGCGGCGACAGGTGCCAAGGTCTATGGTGACACCGTCGATGTATCAGGTATCGCCGCCGGGACCGGCAGCGTCGTGTCGTTCGATGCATTCGTCTCGAACCAGAACAACGCAGCACATTCGGGACGTATGACGGTCACCGTCATCGGTACTACGTTGACGAACGGTGTGGTCACGCCTGACACTGAGCCAAGCGATGACACGCTACGCTCGACGATGTATGTCGTGCGTAGACTCACGCAGCCATTCATCGATGCATCGAATGAGTATCTTGCGATGGGGAGCATTGCGATCCCGGATCCAAACAAATGGATCACTCAAGGCGCCACAGTTGTCGAAGGTGATCTTGCAACGTTTGATCCGCCTAGTCCGCGCGACCCAAGCGAAGGCTATGGCAAACTGAAGTTGCATTCGCCTGTGATCAAGCTCGATCGGCTAAGCTACGCTCCGCTTAATCATAGCAACGAGAGCCTGGGAGGAAACACCGCAGGCGATACCCTTACCTCTTTCCCGATCAACCTTCAAGGCGTAACACGTGCTACGTTCTCGTTCGACTATCATCGCTCGTCAAAGCTAATGTATCCGTGGCTGTATGATATGGACAAGCGGTACGGACCAGAGGCGGCGATCATCAACGAGTTCGGCCAAGCATCTCGCAAAGGCGATTCGCTGATCATTGAATTCAAGAATCCAACGGAAGATGGATGCGAGCCATCGGCATCCGGTTGGACACAAATCGCCGCGATCGATGGAGGAAAGGTCTTTGAGTTTCAGCGCTTCTCGCTGCCGGTAGAATCGAAGACCTGGTCGGGAAAGAATTATTTTACGCTCGATTTCCGCTTCCGCATCCGACTCAAAGCAAAAGCGGATCCGCCAGCGGTCAGCACCAATACAGTAGAAGATGAGGACCCGTGGTACATCGATAATATCCGCATCGAGATCCCTTCTAGCGGACGCGAGACACAAGTCAATTGGGTGCGCGTCGTGTCGCCATATACGAAGGTGCCTGCATCGCAAGCGATCTTCCCTGTCTACGTGAAGCTCACGAACCTTGCTTCGACTGACAAGACCACAGTGCCGCTCGTTGTGCAGATCGATGGCCCAGACGGCAAGCCGAAATATTTCCAGCGCATGGATGTCCCGCGCCCGACGCTGGGTAAGGACACCGTCATCCAATTCCCGCATTGGGATGCATCGAACACGATGGTGACGCTCGGTCGCGAGTGTAAGGTGAAGGCGTTCATCCCGTATGCTAACTATGATGCATACGAAGGCGACAACAGCGCGTATACATCATTTTTTCTCAATGCAGAGAGTGATGGTAGCCTAACACATGAATTTGCCTATGATGATGGCGGTTTGCTGCCAGCTTCCGATGTGGGCAATGATTGGCCTGTTGTCACGAATCGCACAGGTCAGGGCGTAGGCTTCAATAACACCAGCGGCGCTTACGCTATGCGCATCAAGTTGATGAAGAAGGACACGCTCTATGGTGTCCGAGCATATTTTGGAAGTGCGAATGCCTCACCCGATGCAATACGCTTTGCAGTCTATGAAGGCAGCGATACTAGCAACATCCCAGGCAATCTGGTCAGCGTTCAAGGGATCAGCACCTCATTCAACACCGATCGCAGAGGTGATATGTTCAATAAGTTCTGGCCATATTACTTCCCAAAATCGGTTGTGCTTCACGGCGTGACAGATTCAACCGATGGCGTTTACTGGATCTCGATCGGTCAACTCTCGCTCGACAACATGGCGCTCGGCGCTGATATTTCGCGCAGCGGATTCGATGCGATAAAGACCGATAGCACAACGCGGTTCATTCATCGCAGCCAATACGGTACGCAATTTTCTGCTACGCAAAACGCGGGCAACATCTCGAACGCGTTCGCATTCCAAATGCCTGAATCCACCGGCGCATGGAAACCGCTTACGCCTAAGGTCATTGCAACAACTCCAGGATTCGCCTCGTATGGACTAATCCATTACACACCGATGATCCGCGCGCTCTTCGGGCGCCAAGTATTACTGCCTGTCGAATTCGCGAAGCCGCTCGAAGCACGAACCGAAGCGAATGCAGCGCTGCTTACCTGGACCACTGCAACCGAGACGAACAATCACGGCTTCATCATTCAGCGGCTCATCGCAGATGATGAATGGCAGCGCGTTGGATTTGTTCAGAGCCGCACTGCAAACTCCAGCACGCCGAATGGATACGCGTATGTCGATGAAGGTCTCAGCGCCGGGACCTACACTTATCGCCTGACGCAGCTCGATCTCGACGGCACAGAGAGCATTTCGAATACCGCTGAAGTATCGATCAAGGGCGAAAGCATCGCGAATTTCTCGCCGAATCCGTATGATCCGTCTGTTGGCGTGACTGCACTATTGCTTGATGCGTCAGTTGGCGAAGTGAATGTCTCTATCATTAATTCGCTGGGTCAGGCGATCCGCACGATGACGGCAAGTCATCGCATCGTATGGGATGGGAAGGATGATCGTGGAAATGTTGTCGGCAGTGGCTCGTATCTCATTCGATTGCAGTCTGCCGCATTCAATGAAGTGAGAAGAATCACAGTCGTTAGGTAAGTGTAGCACATGCTTTAGCTTGTGTGAAATAATCTCTACACGCAAAAGCCCGAGATCAGCAGTGATCCCGGGCTCTCGTCTTATGAATCGATTCACACAAGCTAAAGCATGTGCTACACTTATCTAAAGCATGTGCTACACTTACTTGTTGAATCGCAGGATCTCGATGCCTTTCGATGTGCGAAGCTGCGCAATGTATGCACCGGTGTTCAGCGATGTGATGTCAAAGCGATCACCGTTTGTCATAGTGCGCTCGCTGGTGGTGCGGCCAAGAACATCGATGATCGCAAGCGTTGCATTGCCTTTGATATCACGGACAGAAAGCACATTGCCAAGCAACGAGAGATGCGTGCTTGCTGCATCATCGCTTGTGACGGAATTGCGGATATCAATGATCTGCCCGCGGCCGGAAACAAGGAAGCTACCGTTTCCGGCGAAGATCAAATCGATCGGCCGGATCAAATAGTACGGCTCATTTGAATTTGGCGACACGTCGACAAAAGCTCCGGCGGTCAGCATTGTTGGAGTCAAGGACGTGAAGGGGCCTGTGGCTGTTGCTCCGCGAGAAACATAATAGCCCGCATTCTGCCCGAATGTCCAATCAAATGCTCCACCCGCATAGGTTACTGCCGACATAGAGACCTGGTTCTGGTAGTTGGTCAATGTTGGATCTCCCATTAAGGCCATCTCTACGTTGCCTTCGCTGTAGGTTGCAATGTATGAAGCGGAAGCACTTTGCGAGTGACGCGTTGCTTCGCCGATGGTGAGTCCCATGCCCATCTGATGAACATACCAGTATGGGCGTCCCGCCCACATTGAAGCAAGTCCAACAGAAGTACCGAGCGGTGCACGTAACAAGTTGTCATCGGAATTCCAATCGCCGAATCTACTGCCAAAGAGCATCGTGAAGACGGCCTTCGGATCGCGCTTCGCATAATCTTCGGTCGTTCCGACTCCCTGCGCGACGAAGTAATTGCCGTACCCTGCACCATATGCCCAATGATGCGCTTCGCCACTGAGCTTGTTCATCCAATCGGTCGTCGGCTGTACGTCATCGGTCAATACTGGGAAGGCACGCCAGGCGATCGAGGCGGGGATGTCGCTTGGCCCGAGCTCACCGATGACGTCAGAGATCACAGCCTTGCGATTGTGCTGAAGCTGTCCAAGTCTGAACTTGTGATTCTTGTCAAGATAGTGATTCAGCAAAAGCGCCTCGCGCTCCGCTTGAGAAGCCGCATCTGGGAAGAACCAACCCATCCGACGCATATCTACGCGACCAACCTCAAGCTCGATCTTCGAGGGAAAGCTGCTTTGGTCGAACTTGCCATCCCCGGGTGCATTCTTGTTCTCATCGCGGGTGGCGCTTGTGCTGGTCGTGCTGACGTCAGTCCAGTTGCCATCGAGGTCGCCGTAGTATCCATCGGCCGGCCATGCACCGAGATGATCTTCGATGTGACCGTCAGGAGCGAGATTCCCAGAATACGGCACCGGCACACGACCGAACAGGAAAACACTGCGAAGCTCATCTCCCAAACCCGAGCGAACTTCCAGGATCCTTGCCTTAACCTCCTGAGGTGTGGCCGATTCGCTAACCACCTGCATCTGGACGTTCCAGCCGACTCGGACCAAGTCATCGATGTAGGTCTGAAGTCCGGCAGCGGCAGTGCTCGCGGCAGTTTCGCCTACTAATAATAGCAGCGTACCTTCGCTCGCTCGGGCAGGCACGTCGATGCCCGATGTGATGAAGCCATAAATGCTCTTGCCACCCGGTACGCCAACGCGGTATTCATAGATCTTTCCTGGCTCGACCTGCGTGTCGGCATATTCGGTCGAGGGTACATCAACGAAGTTCTCTTTGCCCCAGGTCGTCTCGCCATAGATCCTTCGGCGAACGATATAGACTGGGGCACCTGGCACTTCAAGCCACTTGACCGTGATCCTGGCAGGCGAAGACTGAGCGACAGCGCTGAGCGAGATGGCGAATTCTTTGGCTGCCTGTGCTCGGAGATCGAGCGAGGAAAACGCGACCATTAATAGAAGCGAGAGGCACAGAGAGTAGAGAGATCTCATAGGATAAAGAGCGGGAACAACAAAACTGGCGGGTTGACGAAACGCCGCCTGAGAACTTTGAGATGGTTGAGTATTGAACGGGACTATATTGTAAGTCCAAGAGGAAAGCAAAAAGTTACCTGTCTCCAAAATATCTTGTGCGCAACGGCACCATTTGGTGTGCTTAGGCGACTGCAAACTGGTGGGAAAATATGGAGCTTTTTGAAGGTGCCTCTGCGTTATTTCGTCCCCTGACCCAAGGCCCCGGATCCCTAAGAATCCGTGGCAAGAGCTTCTGGCTGAGCCGTCTCCCTTCCTTTATCGAGACGTATCCCGGTTATTCCGGACTATCAGGGTCACCCGTACCGGTCTCGCAAGCCGGATCATTATCGTGTCGTATAGCAGTACTCAGTGCATTTAACGGTCTATTTCAGCCCCAACCACCTCGACGAACTCGAGCTTCGCGACAAAGTGATTGTCGTGATCGACGTGCTCCGCGCTTCGACCACCATCACCTATGCGATGCGTGCGGGCGCACGTGAGGTTATTCCTGTGGCAGACGTCGCGTCGGCGATGAAGATCGTCGGCAGCCTGAATTCGACCTCGACGCTGCTCTGCGGCGAGCGCAACGGCAAGCGCATCGAAGGCTTCAAACTCGGCAACTCCCCTTCGGAGTACACCGAAGAGGCAGTCGAAGGACGCGTACTGATCCTGACCACCACCAACGGCGCTGTTGCGCTGACCAAGGCCAAGCATGCCCGCCATTGCTTCGTCTCGAGCTTTGTAAATTTATCCGCTACGATCGAAGCGCTCTTCTCGCTGCCGAATATCCAGCAGGAGAACGTAGTCATCATTTGCTCTGGCCGTGAGAAGGAGTTCTGTTTGGAGGACTCGACATGCGCCGGCATGATGATCACCAGGATCCAGGAGCGCGTACCAGATGCGACACTTAACGATGCAGCGCTCGGATCGCTTTCGGTCTACGCGCAGTACGGCAAGGATATCTATAAGACCCTCCGCACCAGCGAGCACGGCATGCATCTCGCCGAGCTCGGTTTCGAGGACGATATTAAGGTAGCCGCGGAGATCGATTCGATGCCGCTTGTACCTGTGCTCGAGCAGACCGCGATCAAGAAGCGCCTCATCTTCTCCGACACGCTCCGCGAAGAGCTCGAAGCCCGCGCCGCGCTGAAACAAGAGAAAGAGAAGCCAGTCCGCAAGGCAAAGGTCGCGAGTTAAGCCCTTCAAAATTCGATACCACACAAAACCCATCACATCTGATGGGTTTTGTATTTTAACAAAGCGATGTCTGCCTAACCGCGAAGCGGCCTCCTAAGGTAGCCGGAGGTGAGCGCAGCGAGCGCCCGGGAAAACGCGCGCTAGAGATTGCATGCGAAGCCCTCGCCTCGTAGAGGCGAAGAGTGCTTAAGCAGGAAATGGGGTTGCGCTGCACAGATTCATCCACATCTGCGAACTGAATTCCCACCCCACCGCTTTACTATGGTGAGGAAACTACTACATAGAACGCAATGTAGCCCGGTTAGACTATGCTGAGCCTATCGCAATTGGATCAGCATCGCGTGACACACAGGTACTGAAGCGGTTTGTGCAATTTTGGATACCTCTTGGATCCATTGCAAAACTACCTCCGGACCTTTCGTCACTAGCCTCTTACCAGAGGTTTTTGATCGGGCTCATTTGCTTTTATAATAAAACCCAAGTCCTCAGCGCTCTCGCTCTTGTTGACGATCGATCGCCCATAACGACCCGACAAGAGTATCCTGTTTTCCCGACGCGTGCCTCCACAGCACACGTGTATTAGCCAACGAATCCGAGCTTGTTCCCACAACTCGCCGGGGTCTTTGAGCAGTGATCTCGTATAGGTGTACGAAGCTGCCAAAAGTCCCAGCCAGGATCGTCATGCCCTGTTAGTCGCGCCCTGACGATCCCTGCCCTCGCAAAGAATTCATTCGCAATAAGTTAAACTCCAATCGCTTGTGCTGCCTCAATAGCGGTACCAGTATTTTAACGAGCCCTGTCTGCCATGGCTGACGATTTCGATTCAACTAGCTATACCGACGATCCGGATAGTCCCTTCATCCGTATCACCCGCGCGGGCACGAGCACCACGGTCGCCAACCCACGACGTGGAAATGACTCGCGCACAAGCGATCGTCCAACACGCGTTGCGCCAAAGCCCAAGCGCTTCGATGACGAGTTCACCAATGGCGGCGAATGGGATGAGGATGTTACTCCTTCATTCGATGAGGATGAAGAAGAGGAAGTAGCTCCGAAGCCACGCCGTGCGCGCGCAAGCGCTGCACGTGGTGCGCGTCCAATGCCGAAGCGGCTTTCGGAAGAGCAGTATGAGCAGGAGCAGGAAGAACTTCAGCAGGCTGCAAGGAAACAGCGCAAGCCGAAAGCCGATAAGGCCGCTATCGCTGCGGCTGCAGCAGAGGCCGAGCAGATCAAGCTCGATCTCAAACCAGCAAAGAAGAAGACCGACGAGAAAGTGAAGCAGCGCCAGGTGCTCGGCTTCATGTGCATCGTTGCTTCGGTGCTCATCGCCATGGCGATCGTGAGCTACACGCCGAACGACGCTGCACAGGCAGAGACAAAGATCTCTGACTTGCCTGCGATCTTCACTGGTACTGACCCCGTCATCAATGCACGTGCAGATACTGCACAGAACTGGCTGAGACTCATCGGTGCGATGATGGCCGATTTCTTCATCAACAAGACGATCGGTTATGCCGCGATCATCTATCCGATCTTCTTCGGCATGTGGTCGCTCGCGTTCTTCAAGTTCACACACAAGCAGCGCCAGCGTCTGACGCTCGCAACTACTTTCTTTCTTTGTACCGGCATCTTGTTCTCAGCAACGCTCGGTACTTGGCAGACGATGGATGTTGCACCACACCTTGCACGCGAATGGTCGGGTGCGATCGGGCAGTTCCTTGGCGTGACGATATCAAGGCTCATCGGCTCTGCCGGTGCGCTGATCATCTACGGATCGCTCTTCGTGATCACACTCGTCTTCTCGATCGATCTTGACATAGAGAAGACTTTCCACCGCGTAAAGAACTGGTATCTTGCGATGCTGACTACTTCGCGCCGGAAGCTCATTGAGTTCTGGGATACGCGCGAAGAAAAGAAGGCCGAGAAAGAGCGCCTTCGCGAGTTGGCAGAAGCTGAGGAAGATGAAAGCGATGAAGAGATAGAAGCTACCGAAGCAGAGGCTCAAGAGATCGTAGCTGAAGTCGAGGAAGAAGACGAGATCATCGAAGAGGTCATCAAGCCAACTACAAAAAAGCAGTCGGCGAAGAAAGCCGAGCCGATCGCTTCAACTATCGACGAGCCTGAAGCAATCATCGGCGAAACGCTGCAGGAAGATAAACTACCTGTTCGCATCATGAAGCCGGTTGTGGCAACGGGTGCGACGATGATGCCAGATATTGCTGATGCAAAGGCAGGTACACCTCAGACATTTACAACGCAGGCATTCACGCCACAGACGATCGACCCGAATCAGCCGCTGCTGAAGGTGCGTCCTGCTCCGAAGAATCCGGACGGCACGCCGATCCCTCGCATGAACCGCCAGGTGTCATCCGATCGCTTGGGTGACAAGGCTGCGAAGCTTGCGCGTCTTTCGAATGGTGCGATCGATGTACCGACTGCTGAAGCGACAGTGCTTGGTGTATCCGCTGCTTCGACCGCGGTTGTGAAGGCTGCTGAAGCTATAGGTGATAAGACGGATACGACCTATGGGACAGATAGGACCAATGTCGACACCGGTTCTGATTCGGTGGACAAAGTTGATCGTCAGCCGATGGCTGAGATCATGCAGGAGCCTGAGATCACGATCCAATCGTTAGCTCCCAAGAGGCCTGATCAAAAGCCGGAACAGAAGATCCACATTCATCATGAAGCACCAGTTGTGCTTGGCGATACGAAGGTTGTGAGTGATGCGGTGCTTCCGCACTCGGTCGATCATGAATACCGCGATGTCGTTCGCGATCATCAGTCGGCAAGCCGCGCTGCCGCCAAGGAGTATGCTGGCGGTGGAATGGATATCACGAATCCGAATCTCTATAAAGACGAGCGCGAAGGCCGCAAGGTCGTTGTACCAGAGAATCCGTATAACGAGATCCTCGGAAAGTATCGCCTCCCTCCTATCGATATCCTGACGCCAAGCGCGCCAGAGGACGAGCTCGATGCAGACGATGAAGAGTTGGCAGCAAAGGGCCGTTTACTTCGTGATAAGCTCGCAACGTTCGGTGTCGAGATCGAGAATATCACTGTAACTCCTGGCCCTGTTGTGACGCTCTATGAGTTCACACCGGCTGAGGGCATTAAGGTATCACGCGTCGAGAATCTCACGGATGATATCGCGCTTGCCATGAAGGCTCGTGGTATTCGTATCATCGCGCCAATGCCTGGTAGAGGCACGATCGGTATCGAGATCCCGAATGACAAGCCGAAGATGGTGCGCATTCGCTCGCTGCTTGACAGCCAGAGCTTTCGCAACACGAAGATGAACCTACCGATCGCGCTTGGCAAGACGATCTCGGGCGACGTCTATGTTGACGATCTCAATAAGATGCCGCACTTGCTGATCGCCGGTGCAACTGGCGCTGGTAAGTCTGTCGGAGTCAATGGTATCATTGCAAGCCTGCTCTATGCTAAGACTCCGAAGGAAGTGAAGTTCGTGATCGTCGATCCGAAGAAGATCGAGCTTTCACTCTATAAGAAGCTTCGCAAGCATTATCTCATTGTCTCGCCTGAAGCGAACGAAGAGATCGTGACAACGCCTGCCTTTGCGGTGCTTGCGCTCAAAGCAGTGGAGCTCGAGATGGAGCGCCGTTATGATAAGCTTGCAAAGGCTGCTGTTCGATCGCTGGTTGATTACAACCTAAAGGTCGCGCAAGGCAAGCTGCACTCGACGCAGGAGGAGCAGCATTATCATTTGCCGTACATCGTCGTGATCATCGACGAGTTGGCCGATCTGATGATCACTGCTGGCCGTGAGATCGAAGAGCCGATCTGCCGTATCGCACAGATGGCCCGTGCTGTTGGTATCCATTTGATCCTTGCGACGCAGCGTCCGTCGGTCGATGTTATCACCGGTGTCATCAAGGCGAACTTCCCTGCTCGCGTAGCCTTCCAGGTTGCATCGCGTGTGGATTCGCGTACGATCCTTGACTCGATGGGTGCGGAGCAGTTGCTCGGTAACGGCGACATGCTTTATCAGCCAAGCGGCACACCAAAGCCTATTCGTTTGCAGTCGCCATTCATCTCGACCGAAGAGGTCGAAGCGATGATCGATGCGGTTGCAGATCAAGATGGCCCTAACATGAGCTACTCACGCCCATGGACGCTGCCATCACTCAAGACAAAGTCAAACGGTGGCTCGATGGCCGATGAGGATGAGATCCGCGACGATCTCTTCGAAGAGGCAGCGCGGACTATCGTGCGTCATCAGCAGGGCTCAGTCTCGCTGTTGCAGCGCAGGCTTAAGGTCGGCTACTCACGCGCAGCGCGTATTGTCGATGAGTTAGAGCAGGCCGGCATTGTCGGTCCGTTCGATGGCTCGAAGGCCCGCCAGGTGCTGTGTGAGAATGAGCAGGAGTTGAATGATGTGCTTGATGGATTAGGATAGTTGTTTGAAGTGAATAAAAGGAAGCCCCGGATCGACTACTCGATCCGGGGCTTTTGATTTTTAGTCATTTCACACAAGCTAAAGCAAGTGCTACACTTTGCGTAGACTTATAAGTCAGGCACGGTGATCGTAATGCTCGTGCCTTCATCGACAGCCGAATGGACGGAAACGCTTCCGTGATGCAGATCAACGAACTGCTTGATGATCGTCATGCCGAGTCCGATGCCTTTCTCGCCCTCAGTACCTGAGCGGCGCGTGGGGCTGAACTTCACGAAGAGATCGCGGATCTGCTCGCCATCCATGCCGATGCCGGAGTCACGGATCGTGATGCTGAGATGTCCGTCGGAGCGCCTGGCAGTCACATCGATGCGGCCACCGTGCGAAGTGAACTTGAGCGAGTTCGATAGCACGTTGCTGATCACTTGTTGTAGCTTTGGCTCATCGACGCACACAACACCCTGGCTCTGCGACGAGTCGAAGTTCAGAGTGATGTTCTTATTCCTTGCTAGAGGGCGGAATAGCTTCTCCGTCTCGCTGAGCATCATTTCCACGCTTGTTGACTGCTTCTCAAGCTTGTGCGCGCCTTCTTCAAGACGTGCAGCGTTCAGAAGATTATTGACCAGAACCAGCAACCGCTGACCGGTATCTTCTATGAGTCCTCCGATCTCCTGTATCGAGTCCAGATGCGCTTCCGGCTCTGTCTTGAGTAGGTTGCCCATGCCGATCACGAAGCCGAGCGGGTTGCGCATGTCGTGGCTGACGATGCGCAGGATCTCATCTTTGTGATCATTCAGCGTTTTCAGCTCGATATTCTGCAATCGAAGCTCCTCTTTCTTTTTGAGCGTCTCTTCGAACTTGCGATGCGCGCTCTTGGTCGAGACAGCCTGCTGTACCTGCGCGCTTAAGATCTTGTTTCGAGTGATCGCTGATTGCGATTGCAATTCGAATGCACGCTTGTAGTTACCCTCTGCCGCACAAATCGAAGCTTCGATGCCAGCATGAAGCGCCAGCACATCGCCAAGATCCCCGAATCCCATGAATTCCTCGGCTTCCTTAAAATACCTGCGAGCTGAAGCGTAGTCCATAATGTCGAGGAAAGTCTCAGCGAGATACAAGCGGCCGATGAACTGCGCACGGCGATACTGATTCTGATCAGCAACTTCAAGCGCGGTTGTCAGTACAGCTATCGATTGATCGTATTGCTTAAGTCTGCGGTAAGTGGAGCCGAGATTGAGATAGCTCGCGGCGACATTGATCGGCTGACCCTCCTTTTGAAGGATCTCGATCGCCTCCAGCTGCATCGTAAGTGCTGTCGGCTCATCATTCCTGCCTTGAGCTACACGAGCATAGTTCGCAAGCACTCGAGCATAACCGCGTTGGTCATTACAGCGTTGGTAAATGGCCTTGGCAACGACATACTGTTCCTCGGCACTATCATACTGTTCGAGTGCACAATACAGATTTGCGATCGAGACATAGCTCGTTGCAAGCCGCTGCTCATCTCCCATCTTTGTCCAGATCTCGCGAGCCTCGAGCGTACACTCGATCGAACGCTCGTATGCACCGCGGTGCATGTAGAGCATGCCGAGCTGATGCCATACGGCGCCAAGACCTGTATCATCGTTGCTCTCGATGAACAACTTCTTTGCTGCAAGGAACGATGGTTCTGCCTTTTCGGGCTCGGAATGCAGACGGTAGAGCTGACCGAGATTAAGATGCGCGTTCGCAAGGCCTTTCGTATAGCCGATGCGCTCTGCACGGTCGCGCGCGTCTACTGCTTTGGTAAAGAGATGGGGCCAATTCCCTTTCCAGGTGTCTTTCCATACCTGATCGTTCAGTCCATCGATCAGGTTCTTCTCTTCAACTTCGGAAAGCTGAAGATCGCTTGAGAGAGTTTTTGTATCTGGCATAGCACATGAATAAGCGACGAGAGGGACCGTGACTTTTAGACGACGAGCGCTTTACCGTTCTCACTGCGAATATTATAGATCTCGAGGAGTCTATACATCGTCGACCGGCTGATATCAAGCTTGGTGCTTGCTTCACTAATATTGCCTGAGCATGCCTCAAGTGCGTGACGCACTGCCAACTGCTTCAGCTCTTCAAGCGGCAACACGCTCTTGTTCTGATCGGCATTAAAGAAATCCTTCACGTCGAAGCTATTGGCTAACTCATCTTCGATCTGCGCGTTCATTCGAACCGGCAGCGGAAGATCGCTCAGCTGTATCGCTTCGCCTTCAGCGAGCAGCACAGCACGTTCGATCGTGCTTTCCAACTCGCGAATGTTACCGGGCCATTCGTATTGCTGCATCGCTTGCGCAGCTTGCGAGCTGATCTTGGTCGGCGTGTTGCCGACGCCTAGTAAGCTCTGGCGGTTACCGAAACGCTTAAGGAAGTGATCGGAAAGCAGGAGAATGTCGCCCTTGCGCTCACGAAGTGGTGGCAGGTTGATCGGGAACGTCGAGATGCGGTAATACAGATCTTCCCTGAACCGCTTCGCTATGATCGCTTCACGCAGTTCGGCATTCGTTGCGCAGACGATGCGTACGTCTACATGGATCGACTCTGTGCCGCCGACGCGCTCGAACTCACGCTCCTGAATTGCGCGGAGCAGCTTTGCCTGCAGTGTGAGATCCATGTCACCGATCTCATCGAGGAAGAGCGTGCCTCCGTTGGCCGCTTCAAACTTACCGATCTTGCGCGCCTGTGCGCCGGTGAAGCTTCCCTTTTCGTGTCCGAAGAGCTCGCTTTCGAGCAGTTCGTGCGGGATCGCAGCGCAATTGACCACCTGGAATGGCTTATCTTGTCGCGGCCCATTTGCATGAAGCGCTCGTGCGACAAGTTCTTTCCCGGTACCGGATTCACCAAGGATCAAGACAGTGATATCGCTCATCACTGCTTTACGCATCATCTTGAAAAGATCATGCATTCTCGGATCGGCCGAGATGATATTCGAAAAATCGTAGCGGCTATTAAGCTCGCTTTGCAGCGAACGAAGCTTCTGTTGATAGCTATAGGCGGCCGTAGCGTTGCGTATCAGTATCTGCAAACGCTCGGTGTCGATCGGCTTCGTAAGATAGTCATAGGCGCCGGCCTTCAATGCCTCGACTGCTGTGGCAATGCTTTCCTGCGCACTGATCATGACAACGGGCAGATGCTCGTCTGCGCTCTTGATCGCGCGGAGTACGTCGATACCGTTGATGTCAGGAAGATTGATATCGAGCAGTACCATGCGCGGATTCTTCTCACGCATGAAGATGATCGCTTCTTCGCCAGTCCTGGCGATGATCGATGGGTAATCCCAGACATTGGTAACCCAGTGCTGGAGGAGATCGGCGACGAATGGTTCATCATCGACGATCAGGACAGGGTTGTCGCGAAAGTCGGGCTGGTTGTCGGAAGTAGGCGTCGGATCGAAATAATCGGTCACGGGGCCACTCGATCTAAGTTCGGGCATAGCAGCGGCAAGTGTGCGCATGGAAGTAGCTAATTAATGCAGCCACGTCCCCAGAGCACATCGTGAGACATGCACTTTGGGCCTTGGCTGGGGCTCATTAAGATTGTAGGCAGCAAACTAAAACTCTGACTTTTCTAAACGGGGTAACCTTGTAAAACAATAAGCACTGTCAGAGTGACGGCGGACAACTGACCCAGTTTGGGACAAGTGCCCGAAATTGTCTGTACAAATATAAGAATAAAAAATCAAAAGTCAAGTCTTTTCCAAAAATAAATGAAAAAAAGTGTCCCATAATCACCCACGTTTCCCCATGAATAGCTCATGTTTGGGTCGGGGAACGGCTCTATCCCACTCCGCTTTGTCAAAGTGACCTAATTGCATAGTCCCGGCTTTGCCCACTGCCGACTGCCCAATAGCCTCCTGGATCGCTTGTTTAGCCTCCCGGATCACCGCTTCTGGTCAATTTGCGGATAAAAGCCCTCCACTCTGGATCACCATGCTCTGCATGATTGGATCAGCCGATCCAAGATTTTTGCAGTCCGAGGTGTAATTAATTTCTGGAGCCGAAGTTCTTCGCTCTGTCAGGTAGTCCGTTTTTAGGTACAGACTTCTTTCTGTGCACGAAAGTGGGACGATCTTGGAGCGCTCGATCTCTCTCGTGTTGGTTGTCGCCCGAAGGCACTTGTCCAAAGCGTCTGAATTGGGCGGTTCGCCAACCACAGTGAGTTTGAGTTGTTGTGAGCTTTTGTGCAAGTTAGGTCGTATGTACTCGTCTGAAAAGACATGTCCCTGCGTCCCTGGCACCTAAGCCGAAATGTCCGCTCCTATCGATACGATTTCTGATAACCTGCATGAGGACCGTCCTTTGGACGACCATCCCGTGGGCGCCCCTCTGGGCCCGACGGCGACGGGCGTTCACGGTGCGCATGCAGGTTTATTCGAGGAAGCGCGCATCGAAGCGAATGGACATGCACATAACAGTCTGCCCCAACTAGGGCAGCCGCTCCAGGCGACCAGCCACCTCCGTGGCAGCTACTCGACGCGAGAACAGTCCGCGACACACCCCACTACAGCATCTGTGCACCGGAAGCCAGTCGATCATGCAGAGGACGAGGCACTCTTCCGGAAGTATCAGGGTGGCGATGAGCGGGCCTTTCTCAAGCTCTATGATAAGTATAAGTCGAGTATCTACGCTTATTGTGCACGGACACTCCAGAGCTCGGGGCTTGATACCTCGCACGTCGAAGATGCCTTTCAGGAAGTCTTCCTTCGCGTTGCGCAGTATCAGCACACGTTCACAGGCGGCGAATTCAAAGCCTGGATCTTCACTGTAACAAGACACACCTGTCTTAGTACAAAGAAGAAGAGTCTGAAGTACAAGATCCACAACGAGTATGTGGGCGATGGCGAAAACCTAGATGAAAGCGTGTCGGCGGAGATCCGTCATGCGCTTGTACTCAAGGAAGATAGTCCACTCGAGGCACTCTCAAAGCGTGAGCAGACCGAACTGCTGCTCAAAGCGATCGAGCAATTGCCCGAGACCTATCGCGAGGCTTTGATACTCAGTGATTATGAAGGTATGACCTACGATGAGATCGGTAAGCTGACAGGCACGTCGCTTTCGACCATCAGGATCAGGATATTCAGGGCAAAGGCGCGTCTTCGTAAGGTGCTCCTTCCCATTATCGGTGACGAAGCAGATATGTTGATCGGCTTCAATCCCGACGAAGAAGTTTAGTAAAGGATAGAATAGGAAAGACAGGATAGTATTATGATGAACGATATCCATAACACGCAATCAACGACCGAAGAGCTGATCGTCGCTTATCTCGATGGCGAGCTCGTCCGCAAGGAGCTTGAGATCGAGTTGTTCGATCGCCTCGCAACAGGCCCCGAAGCACGTACACTGCTTCGCGAGCACCTCGTGATGCGTGGCGCGATCAAGCAGTCGCTCACCGATGACCGCTTCTCTCTTTCTGACGATCTCGATACACGCACTCGCGCACGTCTCGAACAGATCCTGAAGAATGTCTCGGCACCTGCGATCGTCGAGGCAGCGCGTACGAAGCGCGGCACAGTTCGTCTCGCCGATGCACCAGCAGTTTCACACAATGCAGCCGAGCGCCGCATGCAACAGTGGTCGAAGCGCCCAGCGCTTCTCGCACTCCTCCTGTTGTTGGCAGTTGGTTCTACCTGGTACCTGACACGCGCTTCTATCGATAGCACGTCAAGCCAGATGGCAACGAACACACCTGCGGTTAACACGCCACACGTTTCTACAAACAACGATCGGCCACAGGTGGCACCTGACGTTGTTGCGCCTTCTGCAACAGAGAACAATGTCAACATCGCTTCTACGGCGGTGAAGCCAGAGCCGAAGGTCATCGTTCGAAACGTGATCCGTTATGTCGATCGCCCATCTCGCGAGATGGCTCAGCAGAACAATGCAACGCAGAATGTAGAGACCGCCACGCCATCCGAGCAGCAGTCGGATCCAGCAGGCATCATGATCTCCAAGCGTGCCAAGCATGCATTGCAGAACTCGAAGTCGATCGTTATCACGGAGCAGGACCGCATCTAACGAATAGAATCTATCGTCTCGCTGTTCTCTCGGTATGATGGTCCTAAATACTTAATGTTCTCGCAAACAGAAGAATTTTCAACAACTTCAATGCTCCGCACACTGTGTGGGGCATTTGTAGTTTTTTTGCTGACCGCGACCTTCACAAATGTGGAGGCGAAGGACGGCACCTGGACCAAGCTGAAGACGATCGAGTACTCGTTGCTCAATCCTCCGGTAGACACTGAAGTTCGGACGATCGAGGATCTGCTCGATGCCCGGCTTGAGCGCGAGAAACAAGCGCTAAAAACGCTGCCGCAATCCGAGCTTGTACGCATCGAAGCGAATTACATTCGCACAACAGGGGCTGGCGAAGTGGTGCTGCATGAGTCCAGCTTCCATCTTGAGCCACGCTATCGCTCGTTCACACCGGAAGGGCGCAACACATTGACGAGCGTCAAGAACGAGGTTGCTCCGCAACCGGTCATGTATTTCCTCGGCTATGCACGCACGCCGCTTGCGTTGCCGATGGTGAGCAATCTGAGCGAAGCACTCCGTGGTGATGAAGCCGCTTATACCGTGCAGCTAGGCATTCTGCCTCTTCCTAAGGCTGCAGGTATCAAGAGTGATTCTGTCACGCTGTACGTGATCATCCAGCGTTCGATCGAATCGAATCGCAGTGAGAGCATCGTTAACATCGAGCGTTATGCGAAGGAGTTCACGATTCGCGAGGGAGAGCCCGTGCAACTCAAGCTCGAGAACGCACCCCCGGAGCGCAACGCATACATCATTCAGCTTGAGGATAACTCGATCCTCCATTTCTATGAGGATTTCGCGCGGTACTTCACCGAGCACATCTGGATCAACGCCGAGCGCCTGAAGTTTGGCCTTGGCAAAGCCGAGATCTCGAAGACGACCTCTCGTCTTTCCATCCCATTCACCGTTGCGCAGGCATCGAAAGTTGAGGTTGAACTGCTTTCGGTGATCGATTCAGCACCATCGCTTCACATCATCGACACGCTCAAGTCCCCTGCCGATTATCTTGCAGAGGCGGACATGAAGCCGATGATGAACGGACAGTACAAATATCGGTTCACAGCCCGCGAGCTGCTGACGAATAAAGTGCTCTTTAGCGAGACGCGCAGCTTCGTGAAGAACGCGCCGCTGCTCGTGCCTTCTCCACAAAGCCTTGCAAATGCAGATACACTGAAGGTTGGTGGCAAGCCGGAGAACTTGCGCGAGATGCTGCAGGCGATGCAGCAGCAACTAGCAGTTAAGGAGATCCAGACCGAACGACTCGACAACACGCTTGGCAAAACCCAGGCAGAGCGCGATCGACTTGCTGAGGAGTTACGCTCAAAGCAGGAAGCTTCGATCGCAGGGCTGCGTCCGCGATGGGGCGTTGGCTTGTTCAGCAGCGCAGCGGGTTCGCACGTCTTTATCGGTATTGAGTCGAAGGAGCCGATGCTCAGTTTCGATCTATCGATCGGCGTGCTTGGTGATAACCCAGCGTTCGTAAGCACTCAGCCCGCAGGCAATTTCAGCAAGATCTTCAACACGCCGAAGTCGCTGGGACTTCAGGTGTCATCCGTGTTCTATAAGGGCGGCGACTGGTTCCAGCCGATGCTCGCGGTGGGCTATTACGGCATCTGGTCCACACAGCCTAAGCCCGGCGGATCGCGCTCAGCGACGTTGCTGACACCAACTGCAGGGTTGAACTTCGAGCCATTCGGTGAAGCAGGTAAGCTGGGCATGAGCCTCACGGGTGGAGCCGCGATCGGTCTCGGTACTGAGCAAAGCTCAGTGCTGGAGATCAACTTCAAGACCTACTGGCGAATGTGATAAATGTAGCTCTGGCTTTAGCCGGAAGCATTGGATCTTTGATAGAAGACGAAGCCGGGGATCAAGCATTTGATCCCCGGCTTTTTCGCATTTGATAGATTCCTGTGCTTCCGGCTAAATAAAGCCAGAGCTACATCTTTTTAGTTGATCGTCTTGCGGATAAACACTCTCATGCTGCCGCGTGCGGCGCTGCCGAAGATGCCGAGCCCGCCACTGACGTGCAGTGTGTTATTATCGAACTGCGACTGGGTGAGATAGAGACCTAGCGCAAAGTCTTGTAGATTGCGATCGAGCGCCAGCGCGCGCACGGTGTTCTCCCCATAGCGTCTGAACTGCCTCCACGCGAGTTGCTCGCTTTGTGAGAGGATGAAGAATCGGTAGCGGCCCATCGATGTGCTGTCGGGAAGATTGTCATCATCAGGACTGAGATCGATGATCTCGGCCGTCGTATCGAATGTCACGGCCTCTAGCGCGTAGCCTTTTGCAGTTGCGCTGCGCGTCCACCACAGGCGCACGCCTGGTTTGTTGAGCTCTTCACGACTGCTTGGGTAGTCAACCGTATCGATCGACGTGATCGAAAGAGGCTTGTCACCAACTTTCGCCGAGTCGAGACGGATCACGTCTGGAATGGTCGTCTCCGATGTTGCCACCTGCCCCATTGCTTCCACACGAAGCTTGTACGTTACTCCCGGCAACGCGATGAATTCCTCCTGCGGATGATAGCGGCCTGGCGCGCCAGTGCGCTCTACAAGAAGATAATCTTTGTCCGGTGAAGAGAGCGTTACGATCGCACGCTCGACATACGCGATCGAATCGCCCTGCGTGATCTCGATCGTACGTCGTATGACGATGCTATCGAGCGGCTCATTCGCGTAGAGATAGCCTTCGAGCACGATCTGCGGTGTGAATACCGCGTCGGTCGTCTGCTCGCATGACGAGATGCCGAGACCCACGAGCAGCAGTATGGTTATGAGTAATGCTTTCATTAGTATCTCACCTCGATCCCAAGTGTTGGCAATATTGGCAGAAGAAGAATATCCTCGACGATCGGTGGACGCTCATCAGCATCGACTGATCTAAACCAGACATTGCGATGATTGTATACGTTGAATACCTGTAGCGACAACTTTGCGGGATAGCCCCACATCTTGAATGAATAGCTCGCACTTGCATCCATGCGGTGATAGCCGGGCAATCGCTGATTGCCGCGTGACCCAGGGATCGTCAGGCTAGCATTGAAATCAACTTCGTCAAGCCCAACGTCGTAATATCCGAGAGCTGACGTGTACGCCTGTCCTGTTGCATAGACCCATGTAGCGCCAACTTCCCAACGATCGTTGAACTTGTAATTCGCAACAAGCTGGACATCATGGCGCTGATCGTACTTCGGCGAAAACTCCATGCCCTTGTTGAGTGCATCGAACTTGTGCTTCACCCACGCGAGCGTATAGCCGATCCAGCCTGTCAGCGCGCCCTCACGCTTTTCGAAAAAGAGCTCAACACCATAGGCTTTGCCCGTGCCGCGCTCGAAGAGTTCGGTGATGTCATTCGACAAGAACTTCGTCTCATTGTAATCGACAATATTTGTCAGATGCTTATAGTATGCTTCGACGGACGTATAATACCCCTGCATCGGGTAGCCGCTGAGGCCAAGGACGTACTGATCGGCGCGAGCTGGAGGCAGCGGCGAAACTGCTGGCACCCAAATGTCGAAGAACGAGAACTCACCGATGCTCACCAAATGCAGATACTGATGATAGACGCCGGCAGAGAACTTGGCCGACCAATCGGGTAAGAACTTATAACTTATTGTGACTCTGGGATCGAGCGTTACAACGTCTGAAAGCTGCATCCATTCTGCACGCAAGCCATAGAGGATCTGCCATTGATCGGTCAATCGCCAATCGTGCTGCGCGAATCCATTGAAATAGAACGGCACTGCGCCGGTATCTTTCAGCGGTTCGTTCGTTGCACCGATCTGGTTGAACGCAGTGAAGTTAAAGCGCGATACGCCAGCACCCCATTCATAGTTGTTTGCGGGATCGGGCTTGTAATCGAAGTTGTACTGGGCATTGAATTCCGTCACACCGTTCTTGAACTCAAATCCGTTATTTGTGAAGTTACCGAACGACCCTGACGAATAGCCGGTGTAAGATGCTGTAACGTTTGAGAAGAGGCTCTCGCCATAGATATGCGTCCAGTTCAGCGCGAGCATCGTGTTGCCCCAATCGAGATTGATCGCACTTCCTCGCTGCTGCGGGTAGCTTAGCACATCGCGTCCGAAGTAAGTGCTCAGCGCAAGACGATCCCATTCGCCGAAGTTCTGCGTGATCTTCGCGTTGATGTCGTAAAAGTAATACTGCGGGAGCAATTGTCCACTATCGAGCAACGCCTCTGCACCGATCACATTGAAGAAGGCATCGATATATGTGCGGCGTCCGCTGAGCAGGATCGAGCCATCGTAAAACGGGATCTCGAGCGTCTGCTTTGCGCTGATAACGCTGACCGATGTCTGTCCCGATATCGAATCTCGGTTTGCCTCTTTCGTACCGACGTTCAGCACGCTCGTGAGTCTTCCACCGAACTCTGCGGGATACCCACCCTTGTACAGCTCGATACCGGAGATCGCATCAGTATTGAACGTGCTGAAGAAGCCGAACATGTGTGACGGATTGTAGATGACCGCACCATCGAGCCGAATGAGATTCTGATCCGGCGAGCCGCCACGAATATAGAGTCCGCTAGAGATCTCCGACAGCGACTTGATGCCGGGCATTAATTGTAGCACACGGAAGAGATCTTTCTCGCCACCAACTGCAGGGATGCGGTCAAGCGTCTCCTGCGTAACCGTGACTCGGCTCACACTTCGCTCCTCGAGCTGGCGTTCGCGAGTCGACTCCACAGTCACTTCTTTGCCGATGACCGTACGTGTAAGCATCGCAACGCGGATCGTTGTATCGCCAAAGATAGTGATCGTGATCTCTCGGTCGTTGTATCCACCTGCCGTTACTCGGATCGTATGCACGCCCCGTTCAGCATTAGCGAGCTCAAACTCGCCCTTCGCGCTGGAAATGGCCCCAAGCTTTAGCTCGGGTATCCCGACACGCGCACCGATCAGTGGATCATCGTTCGAGGCGTCCACGACGATGCCGCGCACGCTCGCGGTGATGCGAGTGCTATCAGAGGACAAGACCGGTGTATCGGGAGTCTGCGCGAATGCCGGTGCAGCAATGAGCAGGAGAATCAGTATAAGTACCACGTAAATGGCTTACGGAAATGTCTACCAGCAGATGGCGGGTGCGAGATATACGTGGGATTCAGGCGGAAGGATTCAAAAGAAGAGTGTAGCACATGCTTTAGCTTGTGCGAAATGCTCAGAAAAGCAAAAGCCCTAGATCGACAGACAATCCGGGGCTTCTTTTCACACAAGCTAAAGCATGTGCTACACTTATCGTACCTCTTCCCACACATCGCTGACCGACTTATTCTTGAACATCACGGCGAAGCCGTTCCGGCACCAGTCGTACCATACGCGCATGTAGCCGTACTTGCGGTAGCGGCGCGGGGATTCGAGGACGAGTAACTTGGGATCATACTTCACACGGCCAACTGCTTGCAGGCGATGGAAGAGGTCGAAGTCTTCGCCGGCGACCATCTCCGGGTTATATCCGCCGATCGCTTTGAACGCAGAACGTCGCACCAATTGGCACTCGCCGCGGCCCATGCCAATGAAGCGATTGACGATCCAGACATAACGATTGAACATGCCATGGAAGAGCACATCAGAAAGCTGTCGCTCTGATTCCGCTACTTCGACTTTACATGCAAGAGCTGAGAGCGATGGATCCATATCGAAGCGCTGCACAGCGCGATCGAGGAATTTCTCGATGTTGTCAAAGCGGGTGTCCGCATTGACAAAGATGAACATCTCTGAATTTGCTAGTGCGGCACCGCGGTTGCGGCCTTCGGCGATCGTTTGGCGATATGACTCTTCATGCACCGCAATATAATCGGCATAAGCCGCTGCGATCCCGACTGTGTTATCCGTAGAGCCTCCATCGCTGACGATGAGTTCAAGCCGGTAGCGCGCACGGATCTGCGGAGTGAATTGCTCGAGGCAACCTTGAAGCAACTTCTCCTCGTGTTTTGTCGGTACGATGACCGAGATCAGCGGCGGCCCTGGCATTCTTGCTGGCATGCGTAGAGACCGTGGATCGTGCCCGATCCCCGATTCATCTGCCTGCTCGTATCTTCTCTGGGCCATTGCGCTACTAATAAATTATGCTGCGCTGCTAAGTATTTACCCGATCGACATCCGGAAAGGAAACAGGATGAAGAATCGCGGATCAGGAGAGATCCTCATGGCTGGGGCCGGGAAATGCCAGTAGTCCAGCGCGCGTCTAATGAAATTCAGAATTCGGTAATCGGATTCCGGGATCAGCGTTCCGAGATCATAATCCAGCGCGATCATCCACGATTTCTTGCGCTCCTCAAAGGTCGGAGCATCGAGCGAGTAATCGGCTACGCCGACAGCAAGGTTCAACCAGTCCGGCCAGTAGGGCTTTGCCACATCCGGCAGAATACCATTCACGTTCAACGAGACCCAGTAGGACTGCCCGGCGTAATCCTCGATAAATGTCTGCGTTTGGCCTGGGATATCCGGACGGCTCTCGAGCAACTGCTTGCTTGGCCAATACATCCACTTGTACTTGACGTTGTCGAGATACGGCACCTGCTTACGCGCGAAATAGAATCCGGCACCGAGCAGATCGGCGATCGCATCGCCATGTGAAAACCCCCAATCGCGTGCGAAGCCATCTTCGACCTCGATGTACATCTCCCATAGCGCAGCACATGTTGCACCGAGAGCAGCTGACTGCAGCGGATTGAAGCCGCTCCAGGTAAATGCTTCATCGAAGAAGTGTGCGCTGTAATAACCGCCAAAGACGTGGCCCCACTTATCGATATTGTCCTTGTAATCGGGATCGTCGAACACGTGGAAGTCGGTGCGCTGATCGCTCCACCATGCGTTCGCCTGGTAGATATGCAGCGCTGTGATCGCGCCTGCGAGCCCGCCAGTGGCGCCTGCGAAGCGATACCAATCGATGTCGGCCTTGCCTGTGGCGTAGGGATGTGTTGGCTGTATGCCGATCGGCTCAATGGCTTCGACATTCAGTTCAGGCGACTGCTGAGGTCGCGTATTCATATAAGCGAGCGAATCGCGCTGCGCAACGATCGTATCATGTCGCGAGAGATCGACCGGGTCGATCCCATTCGTAAGCTGAATGGAATCGAGTTCAGCTTTGGTTTGCGCGAACGTGTTGCTTGCTACAAGTAGCAACAGAACGACGAGAGATCTACAGCAAATGGAAATTGACACTTAGCTTGCGCTCGCGGCTCTCTGACGGTTGGAGAACGAGATCGTAGAGAGGCCAGATGATCGAACCTTGGTACACACGCTCAAATCCTGCTTCGGACAACGAGACCGTTTCGATCGGGAATCTCCAGAACCCGCTAGCCTCAGGGAAGTTGAGAGCTATGCGCAGTTTGAGATATTCATCGGTAAGGTCCAGCTCCTGCTCGCCAAGCACTTCACCAGTGCTTCGCATGACAGGATCAGCGAGCTTCTGACCGCGAATGCTAAAGTAACGGTCATGGGCGTCACCGGCGAGAAGATTGAACGTCCACTCAGGGGCAAATCGTAAACCGAGAGGCTCCTGCGATTCGTTCGTGAAGCGGTAGGTCACTTCGAGTGCACTACCGGAACGCTCTGCACGAATGGACTTCATGAAGCGGATCGGCAACGCCTTCCCTGCTTGCGACAAAGTCCCCTGACGCTCAAAAGTTACACTGATGTCGTCGGCGGTTTTCTCGTAGCGAGGCGCATTGATGCTACGGATGAAGTCGCCTTGTTCCTCGTACTTCATCGAGCGAGCATCCTCGATCGTAGTGCTGTGCCCTAGGAAATGATCGATCAGCGAGCCATGGCGGTACCAATCGTAGACGAGATGCTTTTCAAGCCCCTCCTCTTTCGTTAACACAAGATCGTGGATCGACTTCGAGCCGCCGGCAGGCACCGGATCTTGCGCTTTCGTGATCTTGGCATGATACGCCTCTTCCTGGCGACTGACGATGTTCAGCGCATTGAAGTTGATCGGCTTGATCGCAAGTTCCGTGATCATGCCGCCATGTGACTGATCGAATGTGATCGCGAGTTTCTCGGTCTCTAACAGTAACTCGTTGCGGCCGTCGCAGTTGAAGTCTACTTCTGTTGCAGTGATCTGGTTCGGCGTCTGACTATCATAGATCGCTGCATCTGCCTTCAGCAGTTCTGTGTAATTCGCGTGGCGAAGGTTGTTCAGGTATGTGCCCCCAAAGACGCCATGCCAGTATGGGTCGTTGCATTGTGCGGCGAGGAGCGCATTATATGCGTCGCCACTAAGTCCTGCTTTTGCTAAGCGCTGCGATGTGCGAAGCATGTGCTTGTGCAAGTGATTAGCTTCCGGATACTTGACCATGAAGTTGCGCCAGTAGCCACCACGGACGAACTGCATGTACTTGCCCCACTTCTCTTCATCGTCCTTGAGATGATGCTCGAAGTCCTCGTAATTCTGATATGCCTCTGATGATGGCAACGCCCATTGCATCATCTCAGCATAGGATGCATTCGGCAAATAGATGCGTCCGACCGGCGGAACCTGCCTGATGATCTCGGAGCCATGCAATATCTTAATCCAATTGCTGTTCTCCGACATCTTCGCGAAGAATTCTTCGAGCCAGCCTTCGCCATAGACATGCTCGAAGGTCTTCGGCCACACGCCGAATTTCTCGCCGTCATCAGCAAAGCAGACGATGTTGTTGCCAGATTCACTTGACATATCGCGTAGCACTGCGATCGTCTCATCTACACTTGCGAATGGGATCGTGTAGCGGAGCTCCTTTGAGATCGGAAACACCGCGAGGGTCTTGCCTTCGTCTTCTGTTAGATAATAGCCGGTCAGGTCCTTTTGCGCCAGTCCTGCCGCGACGAAATGCGTATCGTCTAAGAAGATGTACTTGATGCCAGCATCGCTCAGAGTGCCTGCAAGTCGCTGCTCCCATACACGCTCTGCGAGCCACATGCCTGTTGGCTCTTGGTCGAAGCGCGTGCGGATTCGATCGGATAATTTCTTGATCTGTGCTTCCTGATCGCGGGCGGGGATAACGGAGAGGATCGGTTCGTAGAAGCCGCCGGAGATCATTTCGAGTTGTCCGGATGCGCCGAGCGCGCGCAGACGATCGAGATAGTCCGGATGCTTCGCTTCCAGCCAATCGAGCAGGATGCCCGTAAAGTGTGTACCGAAGCGCACCTTCGGATAACGCTCAGCGATATCGAAAAACGGTTTATAGGAATGCTGATACGCCTCCTCGATAATGTTATCGAAGTTGCCGATCGGCTGATGGTTGTGCGTGTTGAAACAGAAAATGACTGACTTCACGGGATTCCGGGTAGTGCTGAGTGCTAAGTGCTGAGTGCTGAGTGCTAAGTGCTGAGTGCTAAGTGCTAAGTGCTAAGTGCTGAGAAGCGAGTGTACGCTATCGGAAGGTAACCTTAACAATTTGCTTGCCTTCATCGATAAATCCATCGTACTCTTTGAGTTCTATTGGCCATGATGTGACGCCTGCGACGATCGACATCTTGCGCGTGCGCGCCATTTCATCGGTTAGATCACCACCTTTAAGTGAGTAGAGAAATGCTCCAGGCAGGACAAGATGCTTGGCCCATCCAATGAGTTCATCGAGCGGAGCGACTGCGCGCGAGACGACAGTCTCGAAAATTGGCGTGAGCTTCTTCGCTTTGCGCATCTCTTCGACTCGCCCCACGAACGCTTGGGCGTTCGTTAGTCCCAACTTCTCGATCATATCGCTCACTGCACTGATCTTCTTCGCTGTCGAATCGACCATGCGCATTTCGATGTCAGGCCTCACGATCGCGAGCGGAATGCCGGGCAAGCCGCCACCAGTGCCGATGTCGAGCACGTTGCCATTCTCGAGCAGATCTACGTCCATCGTCTCGGGCATCGCTAGCGCAAGTGAGTGCAGGATGTGCCGCGAGAGCACATTCTCCTCATCCTTGCGAGAGATGAGATTGACCTTGCTGTTCCATTCGGTCAGCAGCGAGGCGTATTGCAGCAGCTTTTGCTGCTGTCCTTCGGTCAGTTCGAGGCCGTTGAGCCGGGTGAGTTCTAAGAATATCTTCTGATCCATTGCCGCGTAGAACAACCACCGCGAATTCATTATTCGCATCGAATCGCAGAAGGACCTCCGTTATAGTGTATTATCTTGTTGCAAGGATGATAGGCACCATGTCAGAGAAAACTAAGGTCAATACAGGCAAAACGCTGGGAACAGGCAGGCGCGACGAAGTCGTGAAGGCTGTCCGTGGCTCCTATCTCGAGCTCGGCAACCGATTCGAGAAGACCCGGACCGAGGCCTTTAACGATGGCTGGGATCGTGAGGCGAGCGAGATAGATCTTCCTGTCGTCCGGACCGAGTTCTTCACCGATCACACAAAGTCGATCCTCGCAAAGAACGACAGCCCCGACATCTCCTTCACCTACTCGGTCAACGCCTACCGCGGATGCGAGCATGGCTGCGCCTATTGCTACGCCCGTCCGACCCACGAATATCTCGGCTTCGATCCCGCGCTCGATTTCGAGAGCAAGATCATGGTCAAGCACGATGCCCCGAACTTGCTTCGTAAAGCCTTTGACGCAAAGAGCTATAAGCCGCAGATCATTGTGATGTCTGGCAATACCGATTGCTACCAGCCGGCCGAGAAGAAGTATGAGCTGACTCGGCGCATGCTAGAGGTATTTCTCGAGTATCGCAATCCTGTTGCGGTCATCACGAAGAACGCTCT
>JBKJTP010000084.1:0-56169 GCA_046590195.1 Kapaibacterium sp. (SeqCode)
CACAGTCTGGCACAATGATGCTACTAATCTCTGGTACATTTGGGATGGTTCGGATTTCGTTCTTGCCGAGCCAATGTATTACCACGAAGACCCTTATCCGTCACCACGTCTTGCCGGCTTTTACTGGTACGACATCACAACCAGTCTACTCAAGCGTTGGAGTGGTACCGCATGGGTGACCACGGCGCACACCACAACTGTGGTTGGTAATGTAATCGGTTCGTTCTGGTTCAATAGTGTTGACGATGAGTTATTTTCGTGGTCTGGTACTGCATGGGTGGCCTCTATTGGCCTTGCGTCGATTGTGATGGTACCACCGACCCTCAGCACGGGTAGAAGCTACTTGTCGTTCTACACTCGCGATATTGGCTGTTCCTCTAGCATTGAGGTTGTATCCGGTTCAACGCTCCTGTTGGCGCTCCTAACGCAGCCTGTCATCTTCACTGATCCTGTTAGTGGTGAAGACGGCAAGGTTGGTGGAACGCTAGCTAAGCAGCTTGGTGTCGGTGATGACGGTAGTCCAGACGAACGCCGCACACTGCATAATGATATCCGTTCCATGCTTGGTCATCCTGTGATTCAGGTCGAATTGACAAAGGAACAATTGGACATTTGTGTTGACTTGGCGCTACGTGAACTCCGCAAGTATTCGTCATTCTCCTACAAGCGTGTGGTGTTCTTCCTCGACCTCAAGCCGAACCAGCAGACGTACCTAATGACCAATCGTTGTGTTGGCTTCAACAAGATTACCGGTATCAACTCCATCCATCGTTCTCGTGGCTTGGCGATGAGTTCCGCTTCGATTGATGGTGACATGTTTACTTACGCTGCAATCCAGCGCCTGTACACCATGGGCACCTTCGACATGTTGACATACTATCTTGTTTCTGCCTACATGGAAGAACTGGAAACGCTATTCGCTAATCGAATTATGTTCAACTGGAATGAGTTGGACCGTGAGCTTGGTATCTTCCAGAAGGTCGGTAGAAACGAGCGTGTGCTTATAGACGCCTTCATCGAGCGTACCGAACAGGACTTGATGATTGACCGCCAGACGGGCTTGTGGCTTCAGCGGTGGGCTCTGGCTGAGGCCAAGCGCATCCTGTCGCAGAGCCGTGGCAAGTTCCAGACTCTGCCGGGTCCGAACGGCTCCACGACTCTCAATGCGCAAGACCTACAGCAGCAGGCTCAGGACGAGATGGAAAAGCTACGTGAACAACTTGAAGACGGAAGCATGCAGAATTATACTGGTCTTGGCTTAAGAGCGCATCTGATTATGGGGTAATGCGCACATTTTGCACGTAGGTTCTCCTAGACCATAAATAGTCTAGGAGAACCTTTATGCCAGTACGAAAAACCACAGAAGCCTTTATCATAGAGTCTAGGATGGTTCATGGTAGTAAATACGATTATTCCCGTGTTGTATATAAGAACAATAGCTCCAAGATCGAAATAGGATGCCCGTCGCATGGATACTATTTCGCTATTGCTAAACGGCATTCTCATCATGAGCAAGGATGTCCGATTTGTGGAATAGGAGCGTTGAATCATAAGAACCACTCGCTTAATAACAGAAAAACGCAGGAGCAATTCTTACTGGATGCCGAAAGAGTCCATGGTGATAAATTCGATTACAGCTTATGTCGTTACGAGGGCGGTAAGAAAAAGATGCCGATTATCTGTAGAACTCATGGCATTTTTTATCAGCACAGTGAGAACCATATTAATGCCGGGACCGGATGTCTAAAGTGTTACCGTGAGAGTAGAATAGGAAAGAAAGCGGTAAGCGGATATTGTGCTGCGTATTTTGCATCTTATCCAGAAAGACGAGGAATCCCGGCTTTGGTATACGTGGCAAGGATGCAACATCTAAACGATGACTTCATTAAGATTGGAATAACCACTAAAAACTCAGTTAAGCAACGATTTTATTATCATGCCAAACATGGTACTGTGATTACGCCCTTGATAGAAAAACAAGAAACTCTATATGACGCCTTTGTGGTGGAAACTGAAATATTATTGGCGCTCGCATCTCATCGTTATTATCCGAATAGGAAATTCGCAGGCTACACTGAATGTGTCAAGATAAACGCTGAGTCACTATCCCTGTTGTCCGGCTACTTCGGTATAAATATACAAGAACTGATAGTGAACTGAGATAAATGGATACCACAACCCCTAATTGCATCTCTTGCGGACCTGAAGACGAAAATCCGCTCAACATCTCCAACTGCCCACCAGAAGTGACGGTTGAGACGCCCGAGACCGCCTGCGATTTCTGGGAACTGGTCAACAGTCCGGAAGCCTGCATCATTGGCGGGTTCATAGACGAATCGCTGACCATAGGTGGCGCTCCCCTGAATGTCTATAAGCTACTCGGTGTCCACGAACAGGATTTGTTACAGGACGTGTCCGGGCTTGGAGCGCCTATTTCGGGTGGCGACCACCCGAGCTTCCCGGCTAGCAACGCCTTCGATACCTACATTACGGAATGGCACTCTCGTCAGACCGGTGTCGAGGTTACGACTTCGGCTTACATCGGCTACGACTTCGGTCCGATTAAGCTGAACAACGGTCGTCTTCGTTACGGAATCGACACCTTCATCAAGCATGACATCGCTGCCTTCCGTATCAAGCAGGGCTGCGAACCAGAAAATCGTGTCACCAAGGTTCGCGTGGAACGTTCCGCTGATGGTGTGAAGTGGTATGGTGTCACCATCCTAGACTTACAGGATTGTGATGGCCTCATCACTGTCTACTTCAACAAAAGTGTTCCGTCCCGCTACTGGCGTCTCCGTCCGACCGCATTCAATGGCGGCACGAATGACTTCTGGGCCGTACAGGCATTCCAGCTAATGGAATATGAAGCCACCAACATCAGTAACATTCAGGACAAGATTTTCATGGAGAATCGCGACCGCGATTACAATGAATTTCCAATCCGGATGAAGTGTGCGTACACCCCACAGGATGTGGTCGCCAACCAGATGAAGTTCGGCTTCATGGGTGAGGAACAATACATTCTCGAAGTCTCCTTTGCACAGGCCGTTGCTAAGCTAGGACGCCCGTTTGTCATCGGTGACATTATACAGCTACCAAGCGAAACCCAGTACACACCGCTACTCAAGGCCAAGAACAAGTACCTTGAGGTCATGGACGTGGGTTGGAGTACGAACGGGTTCACCCCGACGTGGGTACCGACCATGCAGCGTCTGATTGCTAAGCCGGCGTTTGCCTCGCAAGAAACACAGAAGGTCATGGGTAAGCTGACAGGTTCAGTGGACACCAGCGGCCTGTTTGATGTAGACGACGGAAACGCCGCTAAATATCAGGATTATTCGGACGTATCGCAGGCTATCAAGGCTGAGGCAAACACCAAGGTACCGCAAGACGGTGCCGACTACGCGAACATTCCCGTTCTTTCTGATGCGCTAATCAATTATGGCGCAGAAAGAAATCTAGACCTAACCAAACTGTCACGTCGTCGCCATCCACATGGTGTTGACGCTATGCCACCAAACGGGTTACCCTTCACCGAGGGTGATGTTCTTCCGGATAGCCCAAAGGACCAAGCATACCATCGCCTCACCTACACATCTGTTGGTAAGGGAATTCCAGCGCGTCTATATCGTTACTCTGCGGCCAAGCGACTGTGGATTTTCCTAGAGACCGACCAACGCTACCGTATGAAGAATACGCGTTCGCAACTGGAAGAATTCAAGAATGGTAACCATACCGGTCGTGCGGTGCCGGCAGATAACGTTGACGACGAACTGGCGAAGGACGTATAATCTTCGCCACGCGGAGATTGTATGAATTCAAACGAACAAAAACTCATCATTGATAATCTATTGTCATCGGCCGAGCTTTATGCCCGATGCGCCGGCATTGTCGAGGGTGAGTATTTCGATCCGGAATACCAGAATGTAATTAATTACATTAAGACGTATACCGACAAGTATGGCGCAACGCCAGACTTCGACCGCGTGAACGCCAAGTTCGATCTTGGCTTCAAGAAGCGCGCTGTAACTTTACCTGAAATCAAGGAAAACTGCGACTCGATAGAGCTATTCTGTCAGCAGCAGGCTCTATCTGCGGCTGTTCTAGCCGCTCTGGAAGACATCGAATCGGGCAACCTAGGGGCGATGAAGGCCCGTATCGACAAGGCATCCCTTATATCCCTTGAAAAGGATATGGGTGTCGAGATGTTCGAGAACCCGGAAGCCTATCTAATCAGTCTTCTAGAAAACGACATTTACTACTCCACCGGAATCAAGGGTCTCGACGACTATCTTGACGGTGGTCTTGCTCGTAAGCAGCTTACACTTTTCTCCGCCAACTCCGGCGGTGGTAAGTCTGTAATGCTATCAAATCTCGGCGTCAACTACGCCCTGATTCATGGTATGAACGTGCTGTACATCTCGCTGGAACTTCCAGAGACGATGATTTACAAGCGCAATGCTTTCATTATGTCGGGCGTAAGCGCGAAGGAGTGGAAGGAAAAGCTCATCTCCATCGCGGCCAAGATCAACTCCATCAAGGCGGATGGTGCAGGCAGCTACCGAGTCAAGCGTCTACCGACCGGCTCTAACACCAACGATATCCGTTCTTACCTGAAACAGTACGAACTGACGTATGGTTTCTGCCCCGATGTAATCATCGTCGATTACCTCGATGTTATGAGCCCGAACGAGGGCACCAAGAATCTATCAGTATCCGAGCAGGACAAGCAAAAGGCTGAACAGCTTACACAGCTTCTGCATGACTACAATGCTATCGGCCTGTCCGCTTCACAGCAGAACCGCGAAGCCATAACAATGTCAGACCCTAATCAGGGCGTCATTGCCGGCGGTTTGACCAAGGTCAATGCAGTAGACAATTACGTCTCATTGTACATGTCCCCAGAGCTTAGAGCCAAGGGTCAGTTTCTGATTTTCTTTCTCAAGACGCGATCATCAGATGGTGTAGGTAAGAAAACCATGCTCTCATTCGATAACTCATGCCTGAGAATGGGTGACTTCGACGGGGGTGGCATGAGTTCTATTGCTGAATCCGCAAAGAAGCGAAAAAAGAAGGCAGACCTTGATAAGGCATTAGGTGTTTCCTTAACTGAACAAATTGAAGGATTACCCGGTGCCGAACCTGCTACTACACCCACACCAAGGCTGGACAAATTCGAGGAAAAGCTGGACAATAGCGTCACTGTAACTCGAACTGCAACAAAGCGAGATAATGTTGCGGACGTAGGTAAGCTACTCAAGGATTCCAAGAAGACGATCAAGCAGAAAACTGCTCTCGACCATATGGATGAAGAAGAGCAGATTACCAGCTACGGTAAGGGTACGATTCCACAACAGCAAGCAGTAACTAATCCGGAAACTGGAAAGGTACTTGACGATGAGACGGTTGAGTTCATTGAAAAGAACGAACTGGATAAGGGCGCAGTAGAATTCATAATGAGTTTCATGGAGTAATATGACAGTAAATAAGACAGTTACATTCAAGGTCGGTGAGAAAACAGTAGTCATCTCCGAGCTAGCTGCTGAGCTTCGAGAGCGTTTCGCAACGCTGGATACATTTCGTCAACGCCAGTCTGATGCGATGGCCGACCTAGAAATGGCAACCATGGCCGTGGCGGTTCTAACCAACCAGTTACAGAAGGCTATTCAAACTAAATTCACTAAGCCAGAGACCGGTAAGAACGAAAATGAGTAATGAAATCAAGGAGTTGCTGGATACTTACGAAGAGTACACCAAGCTATTCGCTACGCAGGTTTTCAGTCCTGTTGTATGGAATGAACAAACCGGCTGTGAGATAGAAGAATACTTTGGATATGTAGCTTGTTGTGAAGTCCGGCTATACGATTTTTCAACGTGGTATGAACATACTCACAGTAAAGAGTATCCGAAGGGAATCGACTGGGACTTCTATAAGACCCACAAGTTCTCGCTCTTGTCCTACCACTCATAAATACCGTATTACTCGGTATTCACCATGAAAAAGGCTATCGTAACCATACAGAAGAAAATTGCACATCCGCTTGAAGATGTCTTTGACATCGAGCCCGAGACTACTGAAGTCATTCGTCATGAGCAGAAGACCGAACTAGCAGTCGTTGCTGAGTACGATGAGAAAGACCAAGAAATCGAAGAGGCGATGCAGGAAGTGTACGATAAAGCTATGTCTGGCTACGAGCGTATACAAGACGAGTGTGAGGATATCGAAGGTCGGTATCTTCCTCGTATGATGGAAGTCGGTGTCCAACATCTGAAAATGGCGCTGGACGCCGCCGAAGCCAAGGCTAAGATTAAGGAATTGAAAGACAAACTCAGCGGAAAGGCAAAGGCCGGACCGCAGACTGTCAACAATAACTTGGTCATCAGTCGAGAAGAACTGCTTCGAACAATGTTCGAGAACGGAGATGATGAAAACAAGTAACAAGTATTCTTGTCGCTTGAAACTGTCCGACGCTGGAAATGACTTCGGATATGCGGAGCATTGTTCCTATCTGGTGGCCGTGTTCAAGGTTAATCCTCCGCCATCAATGGCAGAAGATTACAGCTTAATCGCAGACGATTTAGGTGTTCCCACACATCATAGTGTCAGGTCGGCGGTAAACTATCTCTACTCGTATTTCGCGTATCAACTCAATCAACGTTTCGCAGACGACGGTAGTCCCGAACACCTCTTCATATTCATCACTAATTTTGTAAATGGTCTCACTGATTTTTGTAAGAATGAGACCACGGAACGACTAGATATAGAGTCGATCAACTATCAGCAACTATTCGAAGACTTGAAATTATTCAAGCTCCGTGCTATTGTTGGTGGTAGTAAAGAGCCGCATATTCGCATTGTTGACACTACTACAAAGCGGTTCATTTTCCAGATACGAATAACAAAAACAAAAAGCTGGACTGCACTAACCAAAGTTGACCATAACTTCGAGCTTCATCTGGAAGTCGGCATAACGTTGGAAACAGTTCTGAATCCAACGGAGCCGCAATAGCATGTACGAACATTTGGAACTTCTGAATAGTAAGAAAACATCAACCGAAGAATTCATTGCACAGTACAAGGCTGCACACAAAGCCAAGCTGTCCAAGGAGCAGTTCTCCAAGCTTCTAGGCATCATGCCCGAGTCCATGCGTCGTCGTCGCTGGGCTGTCAGTAAGTCCAGCAGTGTTATGCTGCCGGAGTTGAAGTCCAGTGCCGATCAGGCTGAGCCGGACCACATTCCGCAGGATAAGCTTGAGAGCTACTACACCAATTTACAGGAACTAACCAAGAACGCCGCTGGCCGTTCCGAGATGAAGAACATCTCCGGCTTTAACCGTTATGTCATTACATCGGCGCAGAACAACACCCCGGTGCATGAGAAGTTCCTGTACACTCTGAACAACTACTGTGAGGTCAATGACGCTTGTCTGGTGGTCATTCCCTACCGCTACAAGAACCCGACCTCCGTCTTCACTCCGACGCAGGAATCCGAAGAAATCTGGAATCCTCGCCTGACGCCATACATCATCGACGAGATGACTCGCCTGTCGAATAACTTGGTGCTTCTAGCCAATGTTAAAATCCAACCTACGGCCATTCAGCCGCTATCCGGGTTCGACGGCTACACCGGTCTCGATTCCGCCATTCTAGGACACCCGAAGATTCAGCTTGTTACCGTCCCGACCCCAAGCCAGCATCTTCCGAAGATTCTAGCCACCACGGGCTCCGTAACGCTGCCTAACTATACGGACAGCAAGGCCGGCTGGAAGGGTGAGTTCCATCATAGTCTCGCTGCAATAGTCGTTGAAATCGACGCAGACGGTGACACGCACATCCGTCACATTCACGCTGACGATGTTACCGGGCACTTCTACGACCTCGACAAGTGCTACACCCCGACCGAAGTTACAGACGGCCACCGTGCCGCTGCACTGGTCACGGGCGACACCCATGCCGAGTTCATGGACGATAAGGTTAAGGCCGCGACGTATACGAATGTAGACTCCATGTGCAGCCTACTACGTCCGGAGGTTATCGTCCGTCATGACGTGGAAGACTTCTACGCTCGTAACCATCATCACCGTGGCAATGACCTCATTGCATTCGGCAAGCATCACTTCGGTCGTGACAATGTAGAAGAATCGCTACAGATTACAGCGAACTTCATTGACGAAACTACCTACCCGGAGAGCGTCAACATCATCGTCAAGTCTAATCATGATGAGGCGTTGGACCGTTGGCTTCGTGAGGCCGAGCCAAAGTACGACCAAGAAAATGCCGTACTGTATTACTACATGAAGTTCCATCAGATGCGTAATGTTCGCATGACGGAAACGGGATTTAGCAGCATCGACCCGTTCGAGTTCTGGTGTCATAATCCATTAGACCAGAAGGGTCTACGTAACAAGGCGCAGACCAAGTTCCTGAAGCGCGATGAGTCGTTCCGCGTCTCTGACGTGGAGTTAGGTTTCCATGGCGACATCGGTCCGAACGGAGCGCGGGGCAGCATCAAGTCCTTCGCCAAGATAGGTCCGAAGACCATCATCGGTCATAGCCATTCTCCGGGTATCCACGAGGGTTGCTATCAGGTCGGCGTCAGTGCCAAGCTCAACCTCGAATACGCTTCAGGTCCAAGCTCGTGGTCGCACACGCACTGCATTGTCTATCCGGATGGCTCGCGTACACTGGTCCACGTAATCAATGGCAAGTGGCGCACCGCTGGCACGGTACCGCAGGATGACAAGGGTAAGGTCCGAGTAAAGTTCATCGACGCTATTGACGCAGAATAATGACTACGAAATTCACTGACACGCAGAAGGAAATGCTTGCCCATTTCAAGGCTTGCAAGGGTCGCGGAGTTTATAACCAGACCGACCGCCGTGCCGGTTGTACTACATTTCTAGCTATTCAGGCAATCGCCGAGGTGCTTCGCACCGGTCAGGACGTAGCATTTGTAACAGACTTACCCAAGGAGTTTTTCACCGACATCATTGTTAAGTCCGCTGAGAAATGGTTCATGATGAAGGCAACAAGGTCGCCACATCAGTATGTGCAAATTGGAGACCGCCGCATAGACCTTCTGCATGTCGGATTTGATATAGACCGTATCATGGGGAAGACTTACGGTGCAGCGTTTGCTGAGATTTGGACAAACGCTAATCATGATAGTCCTCTCAGATGGAAACGTTTACATGCGTTCGAGGCGATACAGAGTTCTCTCTATGGATTGAACTTTGAAGATAAGGTCTTCTATAGACTATTCGGTCACTAAGCGACACTCGAAAAAAGCCTTCATAAATAATGCCTTAGACAACTAGGGCATTATTTTTATGGCTGATTATACTCAAGAGATTATTGAAGAGTGTCACGCTTGCGAGCGCAACCCGCTGTATTTCATAGACAAATACGTTAAAATTCAAAGCAGTCGCGGTCAGATACCACTTACGCTATATCCAGCGCAGGCCAATTGCGTTGAGTCATTCGGCAGAGAGCCGCGAGTCGTCATCGCTACCCAACGCCAGCTTGGGATGACTTCTGTATTCACGGCCTATCTGCTGTGGTACTTGATATTCAATAAGGACAAGACTGCCGGTCTTGTCCTTCCTCGACTGCAAATGGTGCATGAATACATTCGCATATTCTATGAGATGTATGAATTATTGCCGGACTGGATGCGTCCGGGGATTGAAGAGCGTACCAAGTCCTCTATTCGACTGAGCAACAACGCTCGTCTTATCACCTCTACGGCCGGGTCGAATACATTCAAAGGTAGGACTATTAACCTCTTGGTATGGGACTTGGTTGGCTTTGGTCGGTATACCGATGAAGAATGCTTCCTCAACGAAATCTATCCTTGCATGTCCATCCCGGCTGGACAAATCATTATGTGTGGGAGTGGTCGCCCAGACGATACGCCAAACTTCTTAACGCAGGTTTACCTATCCGGACTGGTCGGTGGAACTTTCTATCCTATTCAATTGCGTTGGTGGGATAACCCATCGCTGACCCGCAAGTGGAAAGCAAAGCAGATAGAAGTTATCGGTGAAGAGCAATTCAAGTGGGAATACGAGTCTATTATCCTACCGTCTCGCCACTAAGAGTGCCTCATGGCTAAGAAAAACCCACGCCTAAAGAAATCCGGGACTGTAGAAGAATACACCCCGGAAATGATTGCTGAAATCCGCAAGTGCAAACTTGACCCGGCGTATTTCGCACGCAATTACGTCATGATTAAGCATGCCAAGCGAGGCAAGATTAAGTTCGCTCTCTATCCGTATCAGGAAGAGATGCTTCAGATGTACAAGGACAATCGCTACAACATCATCTTGTCCGCTCGCCAGACCGGTAAGACCGAAACCACCTGTGCCTTCCTACTGTGGTTCGCTATCTTCCATTCCGACAAGACCATCCTTGTCGTATCCAACAAGTCCTCCAACGCCAAGGAAATGATTGGTAAGATTCAGTATGCCTACGAAGAGCTACCGAACTGGCTGAAGCCGGGTATCGACGCCGATAGCTGGAACAAGCACGAGTGCAAGTTCGAAAACAAGTCCCGCATCATCGCTCAGGGTACATCTACAGACTCTGGTCGTGGTCTATCCATCTCTCTACTATACTGCGACGAATTCGCATTCGTCCGGCCGCACATTCAGGCCGAGTTCTGGGACTCCATCTCTCCTACACTGGCGACCGGTGGTGCGTGTATCATTTCCTCTACGCCGAACGGTGACAGTAACCTGTTCGCTGAACTATGGCGTAAGGCAACGCTGGGCGGGCTGTCTGAAGATGATGCGCCGTTCAAGTCCAAGCACGTTCCATGGGATGCTCCGCCGGGCCGTGACGAGAAGTTCAAGCGTCAGCAGATTGCCATCCTTGGTGAGCGTAAGTGGCGTCAGGAGTACGAGTGTGTAACCGGTGACACTATCGTCACGGTTAGGAACAAGGAAACTGGTGAAATAGAGAATCTTGCTATCGCTGAACTTAAGATGCGAATTCTTATAAATAATCTCCATGAATCGGAGAATATAGTATGTCATGTGTCTACAAACTCACCAGAGCAGATGGTCTTGAATATATCGGGATTACGGTCAATCTGTCGAAAAGATTGAGTGGGCATCGGCGATCAAGACGATTCGCCGATTACCAAATTACTAATGTTGAAATACTATTCACCGGGACGTATGACGAGTGTGATGCACTAGAAGAAGGCTACATTACGCAATACGACACCTTTTACAAGGGGTTGAATATGACCAACCGTGGGAAGGGTCGTAATCTTTCGAGCAAGTTCAATACCTTCGGATACAAATTTAGTGAGAGTAGTCGCAAGAAAATGTCCGAGAAGTCAAAAGCTAGAACAGATCGAAAGACGGGACACAAACATAGTGATGAGGTCAAGAGACATTGGAGTGATATCAGGCGCGGGAAGGTCTGGGGTCCAATTAAGGTAGACGTTCAGACCCTACTATCTCAATGGGGTGAGTTCGCCCCATCGTTAGCTGATATGGAGTCCATGGTGGTCTACCGAGATGATAAGGTGTGGTTTAAGAATGGTAGGGAGTTTTCTTATCCAAAGGGTAAACTATCACTGTTCAAAAGGTTGAAAAGTGTGGAATACGGTGTAACTCCGGAAGCCATCAAAAGGATAATTGTAGATGAACAGCTTGTATGAAATTCTGACCGAAAATGGTTTTAGAGACTTTATGACCGTCACTTCAAAGATGACGCCGGGCTACTGTGTCATCACTCTTACCGATGGTGTTGTGGTTAAGTGTACCCAGAGTCACCGATTCAAAGTAGGGGAGGAATTCGTCGAAGCCCGCGACCTCAAGCTTTCAGACAAGCTGGCACCGACCGGGGTTGGCGTATCGGCCATTGAATACGTTACGGATGAAGTTGAAGTTTTTGATGTAGTTAATGTAGATGATGGTAATCATTATATCACCAACGGTATAACATCACATAATTGTGACTTCCTGTCCTCTGACGGTGGCCTCATGGATTCTTACGTCATGGGTAGCATCCAAAAGGAAGTCGAGATTATGACTCCTACATTCGTCATTGAGGATGAGGGCGAATTGTACAAATTCTACGCCAAGATTAATCCGCTATCTACCTACATCATCGGCATAGACCCGGCGACCGGTTCCGGTGTGGATTACAGTGTAATACAATGCTTTGAATTCCCGTCGATGAATCAGGTCTTCGAGTATCGTAGTAACGTAATGCGACCGGAAAGTATCTACAAGGTCGTAAAAAAACTAATAGCCTTCATTTCCCAGACCGGTGCGGTGGTATACTTCTCGGCTGAGAACAACGGTGTCGGCCAGTCCATTATTTCATTGTACCTGTCCGACGAAACGCCAGCCCCGGCAACCTTCGTATCCGAGGACGGTAAGGACAAGTACGGCTTCTTCACCAGTCCTCGAAGCAAGATTCGATGCTGTGTCAAGATGAAGAACATGATTGAGAACCGGACCATTAAGCTATCCTCCGAAACCATGGTCAAGGAGCTAAAGAGCTATGTCCGTAAGGCCGGCTCGTATTGCGCTCAGATTGGTGCTACCGACGACTGCATTGCGGCCTTCCTAATTGTTATACGCATCATCGAAGAGATTGCGACGTATGACGAAAAGGCGTACCATATGATGTATCAGTTCGAAGAGCCGGGAGCATGGAAGGATGAGGGTCATCCGGAGCCGGATTACGGCTACACTATTCCAGTTGAAGCGATGCGCGGATAAATAGAAACATGACTAAGAAAATGCTATCCGTTGACATCGAAGACCTCCTAACCGAGTCCTCAACCGTTCATCAGTTGAAGTCCAATACCAAGGTTTTCTTTGGTCCCGAGCGTGAACGCAAAGCTGGACAGGTCCAGCTTACGAACGTCGAGTACGTTCCGGCCGTTGCTAACGGAATGCTGATAGTAAAGTCCAAGACGCGTAGCTCTGACAAGACCTACGAGACAACCATCCAATTCTCCAAGGTTAAGTTCGTCAAGCCGGATACGCAGTATGCAGTGCCGGTTGCTACAGGTCAGGAAGAGATGCATATCATGCCGCTGAAGGCTCGTGAGAACGACGTACAGGTGCATTGCACTTGCATGGACTTCTACTGGCGCTTCGCTATGCACAATGACCAGAACGATAGCCTCATCGGTAAGCCACCGGCACCCTACGTCAAGAAGACGGACCGCCCACCTCTGAATCCTGACCGGGTGCCGGGCGCTTGTAAGCACATAGACAAATTAACACAATATCTGTCCATGGAAAGGATATTGAAGCAGGCTTGACATCTGTAATGTTACCCGCGTATTATGGCTCACGTGTTTAGATATGTACTAAATACTCTTGTCGGAAGCAATTTCTTCTGACGCCATAGCTGCAAACCTAAGCGTCACCAACTAAGAAATAACAAATGCGTCACCAACTAAAACAATAACTAAAGAGGAATCAACATGTCTAAGAAGCCATCTCTGGCCGATATCCGCGCCAAGTACAAGCAGAAAATCGAAGGAAAGAAGAAAGATTTCGGTAACACCAACAACGATGTATATCCACACTGGAACATCGAAGAAAATGCAACTGCAACGGTTCGCATTCTACCGGACAAGAACGAAGACAATGAAGACAACTTCTTCATTGAGAAGCTAGAACACAAACTCTCCATCAATGGTAAGGATCGTAAGATTCCTTGCATCAAGATGTGGGGAGAGAAGTGCCCAATCTGCGAACTTAGCGCCAAGTACTACAAGGCCGACAAGGCTGCTGGCAACAAGGATTCCGTACAGGGTAAGTACTACTACTTCAAGCGCACCAGCCTGATGAAGGCTCTCATCACCAAAGACCCAATCTCTTACGAGGGCGGCGGTGAATCTGCTGTCGGTCAGGTCAAGACCCTACAGTTCACCTATCAGCTAATGAATCTCATCAATGCCGCGCTAGCGGAAGAAGATGAAGAGAAGGCGCTGACGGCACTGCCATGGGACTTGGACGAGGGTTACAACTTCGTCATCAAGAAGACCAAGCAGGGCGAGTACGATAACTACTCCACCGGTTCGGGTTTCTCGAACAAGGTAACCGGCATTCCGGAGCAATACCGTGAAGCTGTCGAAGCGGGTATGGTTGACCTGTCCACGCTACTCCCGGCCAATCCCGGTCTGGAAGCGGTCCAGAAGCTACTCGAAGCTCACCTGAGCGGCGATGATGTCGAGGACGAGGAAGAGGATGACAAGCCGGTCAAGCGGAAGGTAGTGGAAACCGTAGAAGACGATGATGATGTACCTGTAAAGCGTCGTAAGCCAGTGGTCGAAGAAGAAGCCGAGGAAGAAGCCCCAGTCGCCAAGAAGCGCAAGCCTGTTGTCGAGGAAGAGGAAGAAGAAGCCCCGGTTGTCAAGAAAAAGAAGCCAGTGGTAGAGGAAGAAGAGGAAGAAGTAGCACCAGTTGTCAAGAAGAAGGTTACGCCAGCACCGGTAGCCGACGATGATGAGGATGAGGATGCTGCTCTGATTGCCAAGATTCGCGCTCGAAAGAACGCCTAAGCAATCGGCCTCAACGAAATGGGGGCAGTGATGCCCCCATTTCTATTACAACCTACAGGTAACTAATTATGACTTTTAACATTAAGGCGAAGTTCAAGAAGAACAACGCGAATAGTAGAACTATTTCTACTGATGATCCAACGCCGGATTTTTATCTCAATACCGGTAACAAGCTACTAAACAAGATTATCTCTGGTCAATATGACAGAGGTTGGGCTCAGGGGCGCATCGGTGGTATAGCCGGTCTGTCCGGAGCGGGTAAGTCATTCCTACTCGGTAGTGCCATGGTACAGGCTCAGAAGCAAGGATACTTCATCCTAGTAATCGACGCTGAAAACGCTCTCGATAGTGATTACTTGAACGCAATCGGCGTGGACACGGAAAGCGATATGTACTTGCACGTGTCAGTGTCCACATTGAGTGCATGTACCGATTCCGTTCGACAGGTTACAGAAGATTATCATACGGCTCGGACTAACAAGAAGCTGGACGAAATGCCACGCATTCTAATCCTTATCGACTCTCTGGACTTCCTGTTTACAGATTCTATGATGAAGCGGTTCGAGGAAGAGAACGAGCTTGGTAGTGACCAAGGTCTTCAGGCTAACAAGACCAAGCAGATGCTGAAGTCTTTCGTTGCTGACCTCAAATTCTTGCCCGCTGTTATGATTTGCACCAAGCAGGTTTACATTGACCAAGCCCCGAACGCGCAGCCACCGGTCAAGATGTCGGAAGCTGCCAAGTTCGCTTTCACACAGCTACTTCTGGTATCTCGTCTGATGAAAAAGGATGAGAAGTCGAAGGAGAAGTACGTAACCTATAACGGTATCGAGCTTCGAGCATTCGCGTGGAAGACGCGTGGATGTAAGCCATTCCAACGCTGCGATCTAGTAATTCCTTACGATGAGGGCATGGACGAATACGAAGGTATGCTTCAGGTAGCTGTCAAGCATGGTATTGTTGAAGCCGCCGGTTCATGGTACACCTTCGGCGAAACTAAGTGGCAAGGCGCGGACAAGTGGCGCTCGCTTGCCACCACGGTGAAGGAAGAAATCTTCCAGCAGATCGTCGAGAAGGACATCAAGACCATCAATGTTACGGAAGGCGAAGATGAGGTTGACGTGGAACTGGGCGGTGTTACCGGACCAAAGAAAGGCAAGGCGACAAGCGCAGTAGCCAAGCTGAAGGAACGTCTCGCTGATGTTGATGGTGAGTAAGTTAAACCCCGAAGGGCCGGTACGCCGGCCCTTCAACTCTTAGTGTAAATCAATGGACATATCCCTAGAACTGCTACTAAGTAAACGTGACTACGATAACATCGCATTCACAAGACAGATTATCGCGCTTTTCGGTGAGAACCTGAGCAAAGCGGTGTGCTTAATATTCAAGATGGATCGTCGCATTCAGTGGAAGACGGTGAACCGTTACAACCCGCTTCCGGGTTACGTGACCATCACCGGGGACATTCAAACCGATGTTGGTGATTTGATCCGTACTTTGAATGGTGAAGTCCTCATAACAGAAGACAACATCAACGATTACACCAACACTTTGCGTTATGTGCTGAAATCGAGTATCATTCAGCACGGTACGATAGAAGATATCTACCAACACATTACCTTCGTAGCGGCGATGTCAAATGCCCTAGAAGAGAAAGAATTGATGGATTTGCTTCGTTCCGGGGCCGTTTGCCATACCAGTGCAATCGAGAACCCGACAACCGAAGCCATTTTAGACAAAATAACAAGACCGACCGTCTTTGAGTCGTTCCGAACTGAATCCCTCTCCGAGGACCAATTCACTTCACTACGACTGAATGCACAAGCGGGAAAGAACAGAGTACAGTAATGGCAGTTGTTGACCTAATCAAAGACGACCTATCCAACCTGCAAGAGGTGGTGAGGTATTATGACGCCGAGTTCAAGGCGCATGTAAAAGAACTCGCCTTGGATATGAAGACGTATTCAAGAGCCAACTCAGAACAAGCCGGACTACTGGGCTTCTATGACCAGCTTCGCTGTGAATTGGAAGTCATGCTGGACGACATGAAGATGCGTTACGACGTAGCACGTTATCTGGCGCTGAGAGAGCTACAAAAAAACGAGTCGAAGACCCACCCGGAACGTACCTTGAACATGCTAATCGACGGCAACAAGGATGTTATCCTACACCACAAAGCCAAGAACGAAATAGACGAAAGGCTCAAGAAGGCCAAGTCCATCGTAGGCGCGTTCGTTCAGCGTGGACATTCGCTACATAATCTCGTGAAAGCACGAACCGGCGAATTCCAGAACGAACCCATCTACGTGAATGAGTAAGAAAACAGCTACAATAAAAATACTCGATGAAACAAACATCGTAGTTATAGGTCTGACCCAGTCCGAGTACAAGGTGCTGTCTGGCATATTCTCGGTGTTTGCCAAGGCGTACATGTTCCACCCGCTCTACAAGCTGAAGAAGTGGGACGGCCGGATACGTTTCTTCTCGCAGGCCGGCGCATCTTACATTACCTTGTTGCAGGATATCGTCCCGCACATCAAGAAGATGGGCTACGCCATTAAGTACATCGACCGCCGCCGCTATGTCGATGTCGAAATCCCGCAGATCGACAAGGACTATCTGTCCGACTACGGCTGGGAGCTTGGCGAGCATCAGGTTAACGCTATTAACGCTATTGCCGAACATGGTAATGGTATGCTCATCGCCGGTACCGGTGCGGGTAAGACCCTTATCACGGCGGTCCTATGCGACCTCTACGAGCGTATTTGTCGCCTTAAGATTGTCGTCATTGTCCCGAACATCGACCTTATCGACCAGACGGCGTTAGAACTTAGAGCCTTCGACCTCAATGTCGGTACCTATTCCGGCGCGGGAAAGTCTCTAGAAGAGAACATCATTGTTTCGACGTGGCAGTCTATCCAGAACAACCCTCGTATTATGTCCAACTTTCAAGCCGTCATTGTAGACGAATGCCACGGCACCACGGGTAAGGTACTTCAGGAAATCCTGAACGAGCATGGCGCTCACATTCCTGTCCGTATCGGTATGACTGGTACCCTCCCGAAGGAACCCGCAGACCTCATGGCCGTGTCCGTAACATTGGGCAAGGTGCTTTACGAGGTCAAGGCCCATACGCTAATCGCTAAGGGTTGGCTGGCTAACCTCTTCATTAAGATGTACTGCCTGATGGAAGATTTCTCCGAACGATGGGCTGCCTTCCAGAAGAAACATCCGGAAGATGCCGCCGAAATGACCGAGAAGGATTTCATCGAGCATCTGTTTCCAGATTATGAAGCCGAAACGACCTATCTACAGAAGCGCAAGCTCCGAACGGTATTCATGGCAGACTTCATTGAGAATATCCGTGGTCAAGCCAAGGGTAATACATTCGTTCTGGTGAAGTCGATTGCTGTCGGTAAGGCACTAGCCAAGCTCATCGAGGGTGCGTTGTTTATCTACGGTCAGGACAAGACCGCAGTGCGTAAGCAAATCTACAAGATGTTCGAGGAACACGATAACCTCGTTGTCATCTCTACCTTCCAGCTTGCTTCCACCGGACTGAACATCAAGCGCATCTTCAACCTCGTCTTCATCGACGCCGGTAAGTCCTTCACCAAGATTGTGCAGGCTATCGGTCGTGGTCTTCGTAAGGCCAAGGATAAAGATTTCGTCAACGTCTATGATTTCCACTCCAATCTAAAATTCTCGAAGCGGCATGCCGGACAGCGCAAGTCGTTCTACAAGGAACAGAAGTACAATTATGTCGTTAAGAAGGTCGATTACGAGTCATACTACAAGTGATGTTTCGTTGACACTGCCGCGCTAATCCCGTAGAATACTAGAAATATTCGAGGAAACCATTGTCATATGATTATTTCAGACGAAAACAGCTATCCTGTAATGGTGGACAGCGTTGAAACTCCACTGAGTACGGAATGGTTCTGGGTTCTGGATTTGGTTAACAAGGACTTCATACTGACGCCATTGATGATGAACGAGGAATTACACACGCCGACGTTCGAGCTTTTAATCAACAACTACGTTATCGAAGTCCCGACCAACTGGAACATTCTATTGTACTCGGAAGAGACTTCTCAGCTTGACGTTGCCGAAGTGTCGGAATTGACTAGGGGTAACTTCACGGCTCTTGGCTTCCAACATAAGAAAGACCGTATCGTTCCCGGTGAAGTGAAGGTAATCAACTACAACCCGTTCGCAAGAGTGCATACGCCATCCTTACACAAGACGCACATGCTCTGTCATGCCCTTGGTCCGGATGTGTGGCTGTGTATCTCACCGAGCGACAATTACAACAAATACCTCAAGAACATGATGATCGGCGACATACTCCCGTAAAAAGTTGATAACTATAAGGTATACAATCAAAGTGGAGGCCGTTAGGCGAACCACAATTCACCTAGCAGGACAATGCAATGGCTAAGATAGCTAAGAAGAACTCAAAAAGTATTAGCGCCAAGGAAATCAAGGCGTGGCTACGAGGCATACAAGAGTTTCAGCCGGAAGGTTGGACTCCAAGTAAAGCTCAGTGGGATGCGATCCGTGACCGTATTTTCTCACTTGACGAGGATGTAGTGGAACATTCACAGTTTGAAGTCTCGCGTTCGACACGCGTAGTCGATTTCGTCCCGGCCCCGCAGTTTGCGCCACCGGCCCATGGGTTTCCACAGATATCGAATAACGAAACCTATGTAGCTGCTACTCCAATGGGTCCGTCTATACTGGCCGATACAGCTAACGCGACAGCTAAAAACGTTAAGTTGAAGCCGGCAGGCGATGGCGGTGTGTCTGTAATTGCAGACCCGACTGCCGAAGGCGAGTACAAGTCTCCATTCTAATGCAGACTGTGTTGAAAGACAGAATACTCTGGTTCGATGGTGATTCCACTATCGAACCAGATGTTCTTGCGGATATCGTCCTAAAAGGATTAAAACTCAAGAAGGGTATCTTCGTGAGTGAGGTCACAGACGAGATTGAGCAGTTCAATCGGATTTCCACTTATCAGCTTGAAGAAAAGACCGAGAACCGCCCGTTATCATTTGACTGGAATATCCCGGAGAAGTATATAGAGATGAATCTCCGGACGTTCTTTCTAGGCAAGCTGGCCGAAGAAGCCGAATGGAATATAAAGCTTTCGCAATCAGACTTGGAAGAACGAATCAAGAGAATCGACGTTGAACTGGACGCGTATTACCAGTCAAATGTCAACATGTTGCTCCGTTCGACCCTGTTCATCATAGATACCTTTAAGGAGAAAAACGTGGTATGGGGGGTAGGCCGAGGCAGCGCCTGTAGCTCATATATACTGTATCTTGCTGGCGTTCATGATATAGACAGCGTAGCCTACGAATTGGATATCAGTGATTTCCTTCGCTAAGGCTGAGTATAAATAGAGTTTGCCCAACAGAGGATTTTTCAAATGGCTAGAAAAGCAACCAGTATGCGTGGCGAGACCGTCGATTTTGACCTATTCGCTATCAAGGAACAAATCAACGGCGCACCGGTTACGGAGACTATCCAGAATCGTGAGCGTTTCATCGACCTACGTCGTAAGCGTGGCACGCGTCGTAAACTACAGGACATGCTCGCCGAACAGGAAGCATCCAAGAAATCCGTAACTGAAGCCATCAAGGCGGACGCGACGGCTGATCCTGCCGGCGCTGCCCCGAAAAAGCGTACCATCCAGAAGAAAAAGGAAGTCTAATGTCAGCATCAAATCTGCGTTGCCCTAAGAGCCGAATCCTATTCCAGTTTTACGAGGGGGTTAGTGGTGGTTCGTTCGACAACAAAACGGATTGGGGGTTTAACATCAAGAAGCCAACCCAAGACATCCTTTCCCCACGTTGGGCTACGGTGAAGGTTGTAGGTAAGGACGTGAAGTATGTTGTACCGGGGCAATACATCTTGATTGAACCGTCCATGTGGACAATTGGATTCACCTACAATGATGAGAAGTATTGGGCTACTGCCGAAGAAAAACTCATCGCTGTGTCAGACGAAGCCCCAAGGGGCATGGTCTAAGTAATATCAATATAGCGGAGACGGTGTGCATTCCCGTCTCCGTTGTCGTTTGTAACGTCTTGATAAATCCCCTGCTTGCGTGTACACTTGTCGCATAACAAGTAGAAGGATTGTATTATGCTACAAACTCCGTGGGCGCTGAAGCATCGCCCCGCCAATCTCAAGGAATTCATCTTTCAGGACCAGCAGACCAAGGATTTGGTTGCGCGATATATCGAAGATAAGAGCTTTCCGAATCTACTCCTGATAGGGCATCGCGGTACTGGTAAGACCTCTCTTGCATTGCTGCTCAAGCAGCAGCTTGGCATTGACGACATGGACTTTTTGGCTCTCAATGCTTCGGACGATAACTCCGTCGATGTTATCCGGACCAAGGTCAAGAGCTTCATTGGCACCTTCGCGCTGTCGGAATTCAAGATTGTTCTTCTAGACGAAGCTGATTACCTGACGCCTTCGGCTCAAGCTGCACTGCGCGGCATGATGGAAGATGAGGAATTCTCTACCAATGCTCGGTTCATCTTGACCGGTAACAAGGCACACAAGATTATCCCGGAGCTACGCGACTCGCGTCTCACGGAGATAGTATTCAAAGCCCCCGACCGCGATGCAATGCTATTACGTGCTGTCAAGATTTTGAAGAAGGAGGGGGTTACCATTGATGATGATTCATTGGGGCTCTTGGAGAAATACCTTGATGAATCCTATCCTGACTTCCGCAAGCTGTTGGTCAGACTGGAACGCCATACCGTCAATGGTAAGCTGACAGACTCGGAGACAGGGAAGTCCACCGGTAATGAATTCCTCGTTGACCTGATGGATATGATGGAGAGTAACAAGTGGGGTAGCATTCGCGGCTACATGGCCGAGAATACTCCGGATGACCAATGGGAAGAAGTATATCGCTTCCTATATGATTACATCGGTGAAGTTGTTAGCTTCAAGTCCGCCGATAAACAGGATCAAGCAATCGTTGTAATTGCTGACCACCTGTACAAACACGCCTTTGTGGCCGATCCCGAGATAAACTTCGCGGCCTGTATCATCAAACTATCAAAAATCAGCAAGTAAGAGGACATCATGCAAAATACAGACCCATATAACCAGTCACCGAACCTAGACCTGTTTCAGGAACCTATTACACAGGAACTTGCTAACAAGCATATCGCTGCCGTCGCCGCGCATCATGGCAAGAATGAGAAGCTCGCGTGGAAGCGTAAGGTCAAGAAGATGATGGGCTACATCGAAGAGGTCGGTAAGTTCGAAGAGCAGATAATGGAACTCACCAAGGCCAAGCAGCCAATTCTAGACGCGATTGCATTCCTGCGTAGCGAGATGACAAAGGAGTGCATTCATCCGAAGGACCACCTCGCGCACCTGAATACATACCTAATCTGTAAGTTCTGCGATAACAAAATCAGCATTCCTCGCATCCTGAAGGCCGAAGAGCCTGACACTGATGAGGAAGAGGCTGACGATGGCGGAGAGTAAGCTCGACATTTGGGAATTGCTGCGAGCTATCGACGATAATAAGCGGGCATTCTTAAAACAGCTTCCGGAAGCACAACGAAAGGGTTTTGCCCCTATCGTTGTGCTTCGCTGGCTGTCGGGTTCCGGAGACCAAGCGCAGCTTCATAATCTGAATGAGCTAGTCAATTCCACGGTATTCAACCTCTACAAGCATCCGGACCTACTTTACCGGCTCATGACGGCGGCTACTCCGGCCTGTCGCAAACAGTATCAATGGATCAAGCCGCACAAGAAGGCAAAGCTCTCTAAGCGCATTGATGTTATCAAGCGATATCTCAGCGTGCCCAATCGGCAGGCATTTGAATTCACCGAGTTGTATACCGACGATGACATACTGGAAATGAGTGACGCTCTCGGGGATGACAAGGACTTCACCAAGCTACTCAAGGCAGAAATGAAATGAATAAGTTCGGCTTCTATGAATGTGAATACTGTTCCAAGCGATACCTAAAAGAAGCTCCATTCAAGAAGCACACTTGCGAAGCCGGCGTGCGACAAAAGTTTACCCGTACCACTAAGCGCGGGCGTTTCTGCTACAACGTCTACAAGTCATGGTTGAAGTATCGCGGATTCCACGAGTCGGATATTGACGCTTTTGTCGAATCTCGTTACTACAATCCTATTATCAAGTTCGTTGAATTCTACTACACCACGATGCTTCCGGACATGGACGACTATATCAAGTCCATGGTCGAGCAGAAGATGCTACCGCAGATGTGGACCAATGGTACGGTTTACGAACAGTACATTTCAAACTACGACGAAAGTGTAACCCCGGTAAGACAAGCCGAGATATCCATTCGGCATCTTAATACCTTGGCAAAGACACTGGAATGTGAGCCAGTAGAGGTATTCGATTACTTGTATGTCCCCGATTTGGTGAAGCTCATTCAATGCCGCCGATTCTCACCGTGGATTCTATTGGCCTCTAAGCGTTTTCAGCGATACATGGCAGAGACAGATTTAGCTGAAAGGCCGGCTCTGGAAATGATGGTCAATCTCGATGTGTGGCTGCCGCGCTTCCGAGAATGGCCGAAGGAGCGGGAAATCATCGCAAACCTCACAAAGCAGTTAGGAATCTAGCCAGTGTGTATAAATACATTGAGTATTAAAACGGGATGAGACATGGCTAACTGCGCTGAAAATGTATATGTAATCAAATACACCGATATCGCCAAGGGTACGATTACGATCACCAAGTCTTCCTTGGTTACGAATCTGATCGACATCGCGCTGGTCGGTAAGTCGCGTCTTGATTACGGCGAACTATTCGACGAGAACCTACTCCATCTTCTAGAGAACTTTGCTTGCCCGGAAGACTCCGGTACGCCGGGTACTCCTGATCTGTCCGAAGCCTATGGCACCCTTCTAAGCAATCCTATTCAGGGTCAGAAGTGGTACAACTCAACCAATGGTTATCTGTATATCTTCAGCAACGATGAGTGGATTTGTCAGGGGCGTCAAGGCGACGTTGCTGGTAACTCCGGCGTCATTGCCCATGGCGCGTATCTTCCGCAGCCTGTTAACTCCCTCGGTTACGTGTTCCCGTATGCAGAGTGTAGCTTCGTTGTAAGTCCTCATTCCTATTTGGCTACTGATATTACCGGCCTCCCGGCTGATATAGAAGTTGATTTCATGACGTGTAATGTCGATGCAAATGGGCTAGTAACAATGCAGTTCCGTTATCGCGGTGAGTCTTCTCTACGAGACGGTTACGTCAATTATCAGATTATTGGTATCCGTGGTGAAACCAACGGTGCGGTCATGGTGGTAACACCATACCCTGTCCCATCTCCGACTCCGGGTGTGAGCCCGACAATTACACCAACGATGACGCCTACGAAGACGGTCACACCGACCCCAACGAAGACCCCGACACCGACCCCGAACTTGTCTGTCTCGGTAACACCGACGAAGACGGTAACCCCAACACCGACGATTACTGTCACCCGTACAGTAACTCCAACACCGACACCGACGAAGACGGTAACCCCAACTCCATCGCCGTCTACTGCGGCAGCACTGGACCTGAGTCGTTTCTCCGGGCTTATTGGTACCACCAGTCTCCACAATCCGGCAGCAGTGGTTGTCACATTCGATGTTGATGGTACATGGGCTATTGATAGAATTCCGGGTACGGATGAGACCGGAACTTTCCTTGCTTCCGGTGATACATCAGAATATGAGTTTGAATTCTCCTATACTGGTGATGACGACCCATCCGGTGGCGCTTATGTCCCAAGTACATGGTATCCTGTAGCAGACGGTATTTACTTGTCTATTTCTGATGCTGTTGTTGGCTCAGGTTTTAATTCCTCATTGTGTGTGTTGACCATGCGTAAGATTAGTAATAATGCCATTTCCGAGACCGCATCATTCACAATGCGTGCAGACGGTAATACATACGACGGATAATCGTCTGGTGATAGATATAGAGATGTAAAGCGGTACCAAATCATAAGGTAATAGAATGTCGGATTACAACGTAAAGTTTACAGACACCAACAAAACTCCCATTCTCGTCGAACAGGATGCTCAGAAGTCAACCGAAACGGACCTCGTTCTGTTCGGTCGAAGCTTCTTGGAGTATGGTGAACAACTGAATGAGAATCTGGTAAAGATACTAGAGAACTTTGCATGTTCCGAAATGGCAGCACCACCGGAAGCTGGCGATTGGCCCGACACCGATCTTACCGTCAATGAGACACTTACCGAGCCACTCGAAGGTCAGTTGTGGTATAACACCACGAAGCAGGCCCTGTACAATTACAACGGTACCATGTGGATTCCGCTGGTGACGGGTTCGGACTATGCTGCCAATTGGGGACAAGTCACAGACGGTACACTATTACCGCGTCCGGTTGCACAAAATGGATATGTTTTCCCTTACTCGGAGTGTATCTGGATAGTCTCTCCGGCCGGACATGGCGGTCGATTCGATTATATGGCTTGCACTACAGACGAAGACGCGCAGGTACTGATGCGTTATCGTTTACTCGGTGACGACACGCTGACTAGCGGTACCGCAAATTATCTCATTATTGGTATTCGTGGTAACACTAACAACGGTACCATCGTTGTGGACCCGCCGATTTATGTCGAGCCGAGCCCAACACCGGGTGCATCCCCGACACCGGCACCGTCAAGTACGCGTCCGCCGACTCCAACTCCAACGAACACACGCACTGCAACGCCGACGATTTCGTTGACGCGTACACCGGTACCGTCCGCCTCACGTACTCCACCACCAACACCATCACCACGTCCGGCTCTCGCCATGAACATCGTTGACAGTGCCCGTGGTGGTGACTACGTGGACTCCATCAGCCTATGCAACATGGGTGACTACATCTCGACCTTGGACGTTGGTAATCAGGGTTGCACGGTAACTATCGGTAACTGCACCTCCGGTGCATGCGCTCCGGAACCGGGTGATTTCTCCACGGGTGACGTAGCAATCGGTGCGGCTATGGGTATCACTGTAACCGGTGGCACTGCACCGTACACCGTCAGATTCAAGACCTTCACCGCTACGAGCGGCGCGGCAGCATTTGCAGCTAGTGGCGACTGTCTGTTCATCGGCGGTAGTTCTGGTTTCAGCACACTACCAAGCGGAACAGTCTATTCTTTCATCATCCCGACCGATGGTGGTAGTCAGGATGGCATCACAATCAACGCTTCATGCGGTGACGATGTTTACACGCTGACTGGTAACTTCACAGTTGAGGTAACGGATTCCGTTGGTACCATCATATCGGAAACATTCCCTTACACCGTAGAACGTAAGAACGAAGCAGCTTGCTATGACATCACCGATTTCCGCTCCGGATTTATGCTATCTGATAGTAATGGTGGGTCTTCAAGTTGTGATGGTAGCGCCATGGCGTCCTCCGGTACACCTACTAACTGGCTAGCGAAGACGGCCAGCGTAAACTACACATCGTTCAATTCGAACGTCGGAGCGCCAAGCAAGGTAATCATGTCCGGTATTCCGAAGTGGTGGCCGCGTCCGGCGGCGCGTGTGACATTAACCATTACACACCCACTAGCCGGCTCTGCTCCGGTAACAGTAACGGCGTTCCGTGATACTGGTAGAGCTAGCGCGGCTAATGGTGTATCGACCGGAACCGGTTCAGTTACTATTGGCGCGCATACCTATACCGTGACACTGTCGATAACAGTAGGATACACCGGTAAGGACCAAATTGATGGTGTGTGTAATGATATTTACTACTACAATATCAGTCCGTCCTTCACAATTTCTCCGGCTATTACTTCTTGTTCAGCACTGACACCGCCGGGTGGCGCACTCTATGACGGTGGTGGTGGTGGTGGTTGTGTTACGACCGAATCCATGATTTACGGTAGTGGCCTAGCTTCCGGCGTCATGGTCGGTGCGACCATGACGGTCATCGACCCATCCAGTCTAGAGTTGGGTACGGGTATTGTTTCTCTGGCCGACATCAAGCTACAGCCTTGCGTGCGAATCACTTCCGAGTCAGGCGTTGTGCTGGAATGCTCGACAACCGCTCCAATCGCTAACAGCGACGGTGTGCAGGTTCTAGCTCCTGACCTGTTGGGTGTCGAAGTGCTTGTCTACGACAATGGTGTGGTGCGTTCTGAGAAGGTTGTGAGTGTTGAAGACATCGGTGACAAGGAAGTCGTCCACATCACGGTAGAGAACAACTACTTCTTGGCCGGTGCCGAAGACGGTCGTTACTTCTTCCACCATAATATCAAAAACTTCATTGGCGGGTTACAGCCTTACTAATGTATATCATCGTCCGACACAAAGATAATGTAATCGTAGGCAACGCTCTTCGTCCGGTTGACGAAGTTCAGTTGTCCAAAAATGGCTATAAGGTATTCGAGATAGATGACTCCGAGTTCTCTATCTCAATGCTGGGCTCCAAACTGGACGGGTTTCAAGAGGTTAAGTAAATGACAGTCTACAAGGTAAAGTACACCCTAGCGGACAAGACTCCAATTTCCATTCCGGAATCGGAAGTCGATAGCTCGACGGCCGTAAAGTTATTCGGTCGTAAGAAGCTCGCTTACGGTAAGGACTTGAACGAGAACCTACTACGCCTTCTGGAATCATTCTCCTGCCCGGAACTCGCTGCTACGCTTCCGGTCACCCCGGACGCGGACTCGCTGGCAGACGCTACCGTATTTGCAAACCCGGTCGAGGGTCAGTTGTGGTTTAATTCAACTAGAGAAACCCTCTATGTCTGGGACGCGACAGAGTGGATTGAGCATAAGAAATTTGGTGACATTGCCGCGAATTGGGGTATAATTGCATCTGGCGGTCAGATTCCACTACCCGTCTCGTCCAACGGTACAACTTACACATACGCAGAGTGTTCATGGATTGTTAGCCCGTGGGGTTATCCAAACGCTATAGATTTCATGCGGTGTTTTACTGATGACGACGCCAACGTGACGATGGAGTATTCTCTGGAAGCCTCCGGTAGTAACGTCGCAGGCTTCGCAAATTACATCATCATCGGCATTCCGGGTAACGTCAATCTTGGTGTTACACTGCCACCTGTTTCCATGACACCGACACCGACAGTCACGCCGACAATTTCCATAACGCCGACCATGACACCGACACCAACGCCGACAACTTCGGTAACGCCAACGTTACCAACGTCACCAACCCCAACCCCGACAATTACGGTCACGCCGACAATTACGGTCACGCCGACACCGACAATTTCCATAACGCCTACACTTTCCCTGACACCAACGCCGACAGTTTCCAGCGGCGCGTTGATTTCAATGCCAGCGGAAGGTACGGAAATCTCGTCGTTGGAATCCGCAGCAGCACCGGCCACGGCGGACTTTGCACTTCAGTCGGATGGTGATTATGCTTACTTCGAATTTGCCACACTTCCACCACGGTGGTTGGTCAGTGGTACTCCGAGTGACTACGAATGTCGTGTTATTCAAACGAGCGGCTCGTTCGACGCCGGTTCTGCTACGAATACATGGCTAAACCTCGGAACGACTCGTTCGTGGCATAATACCTCCACACTACCACAGACCATAAACTTCACGCTTGAAATCCGTAATGCTGGTACGCTGGTTAGCTTTGGTGTAGTTAACATGGTAATGTACACTGAAGGTAACATTGGCGCATAACCATAACCATGCCCCTTAAAATAAAGAACATAACAACTTCGAAGACCGTAGAGCAGGGAAGATTGGAGTGGGCGGAAACCCTCTCCCATCGTAATAAACTGCTCACCTCTTCGGATTGGACCCAGCTTCCGGACTCCGGTCTTACGTCTGAGTGTGTTGAGAACTGGCGTATCTGGCGAGGCATCGTCCGGCAGCTTCGCAAGGACAATCATCCTGACCGTAATCTTGTTACGGAGCAAATCAATCGTCTTACTCGTGCCAAGCCCGTCAACCGATGGGCCGACGAGCCTGAGATTGCGTTGCCTCTTCTCGATAACTCATTCGCTAGCCATCAAAAGCGCGTCATGGATTACATGGACGTGATGTTCAACGATGCCGCCACTGTCAAGTCATTCCTCGAACATCCTCTCCTGATAGATGCCGGCCTCCGGAAGGCAGAAAAGGAGCTTGGTATATTGGGTAAAATTGGAATCCTATCCAGAAAAATATGGTCCGATAAACTATTCGAATTGAATCACCGAAGGAATGTTAGTGTAGCCCGTATTTTCAAGCTACAGAGCAAGTACTTGGAGTTTTCCGAGCTTGTCAAGAACGCCACGGCTACTGTAGAATTGCAGACACTACAGGTAGAAATAAAGCAATGGATATCGACATTGACTTAAGGTCGGACTTCAAGGTGGAGCGGGTGTTCAAGCATGTAACGCCCGCTTCTATGGTAGAGAAGGATGAACTTAAGCGACATAACGTTGGCGCGTACTTCCAGAAGATTCCGCGTGACCCCATCTCCAATCTCGCCGCAATCCCCTATGGGGAGGCGGAGGAATTGGGCTATCTGAAAATAGACTTCCTTTCACTAAATTTACTGTCCAGTTTCGAGACTAAGGCCGAAGTTTTACACTTCGCCCGCAAGGAACCAAACTGGAAGAGATTGAACGATGAACAGTTCGTAGAGAAGCTATTCCACATTTCCAAACACTATGACATGGTTCAAAAGGTCAACCCACGTTCCGTACTGGAACTGGCTGACATTCTGGCTCTGATTCGACCGGGTAAAACCATTCTTCTGGATAAATACCTGAAGAACAAGAAACTGACGAGGAAGGAACTGTACACCAAGCGGCAGGTATCGGACCTACGAAAGTCCCATGCCATAGCTTATGCAGTCAACATCGTCATTAATATGAATCTGGTTGAGGCCGGAATACTATGAGTTACAATCCCAATTCGGTAATGCTGACGGTAACCCAGAAGGCTATCCTTGCCGTCCTCCACAACGCACCGACTCCTGAAGCCGCCTTTGAGACCATCAATGGTTCCACGGCTCTGGTTACCGCTCGTAATTTGTTAGAGCGCCTAGGACTCATCTACGTGGCCGACAACAAGGCAGCCCTGTCAGATGCCGGTCGCCATGCGGTCGCAGCCAATAACATTGCAGACGAATCAGGGCAGCTAACCGATGAAGGTGCCGCCCTGATTGATGGATTGAACAACGCTCGCGCTGCCGAGGTTACTATCGAGTCGTTCTCGCTGTTAGCCAGCCTGCTTTAATAATGCACGCGGTCGATGAACTCTACACCTTTCGGGACCGGCTTGCGCTTGCGCTTCTTGGTCTTGAACGGACCACCCATCTCGTAGCGCGGTAGTGGACCGATAACCCGAGTAACATAATCCACCGTAAAGCGTCGTAGAATTTTGGATGCTTCTACACTCACACCCCGGCGGGAGAACTCAATCGAGATTGGATAGTCCGGCTTTGGTGAGGTGTACCACTCATAGGCAATCTCAATAAGAGCATGTTCTCTAAGTTCAGGCTTGTAGTCAAATTCCTTCGGGCAGAAATCTAGGACGTAGGATACAATTTCGTTGTTGATTACGTTATCGACAATATTAATGTAATCAACATCATTGAAACGAATGAGAGTTAGAAACGCAGGACCGCTATAAGTCTCTGGATGCGGTTCATTGATTAGTGGAAATGCTTGGTTGATCTTTTTCATGTCATTCAATACCTTAGAGACTTCCGGTATTTATGTCAGGGAAATTGGTGTTGATAATTCCCCCGTAATAAATACTAGGAGAAAATGGAGTCCTCATGAAAAAGTTAACTGAAGTAGCCGGCATCAAGAACATGAACACTGACGAGACCACCATCATCGACGATGAGGGTAACATCAATGAATTGGAGCCGGGCGAGGAAAGTCCATTCGATTTTTTCGCTGGAATTGAAGACGAATTCGGCGGTGAAGAGGACGGCGGCTGGAATCTAGATAATCCGTTCGGTGATGCCGAAGGTGGTGATATGGAAGGTCTCGACTTCGAAGGTGAAGGTGACCCAGCCCTAGATGCACCACTAGAAGGTGGGGAAGAGGAAGGTCTCGGTGACGAGATGAATCCTGATGACGAACTCGGACTAGGCGAAGAAGAAACCGATGAAGACCCGAACTTTCAGGGTGTAATCCGTACTGTAACCGGTGCCTGCCTAGTGTATAAGCGCAAGGGCGAGGAAGGCACTTACGAAGAGCTATGGGTTTACGGCATCGGTAAGAACATGCGTAACGAAGCCAAGATTCGCCGTGCTATCCTAGCCGGTACGGACATTGGTATTCAGGACGTTTCCTCCGAGGATGGCACGCAGGAATGCGTTACAACCAACATCGGAAATGTGCAGTACCTGAAGATTATGGGCCTGCCAAACTAATTGACATCGACCCGGTATTTCTGTAACATAGTTTACCAACTATTACAGGAGTACCGGGATGGATTTCAACCCGCAGGTTTACAAGGGCGAACCGGCCGCAGAGCCAGTCGAAGCCACCTACGAAGACAATGTTGAAGGCAAGCTTCAGCATATGACCGATCTTTCATTGTACTACGGTGCGATGAAGAAAGAAGCAAAAACGCAGTTCAAGCGTGACTTCTACCAGAAGAAGCTGGTCAATAACAATCGCAAACTGTACCGCCTTCTGGTACGCACCCCCAACGCTTTCAATCCCCTCATGGAACTCCTGAAGGGTAATGATACTGTGACTGTGAACATGGAATCTAATCCGTTACCAGAAGATGGTGTATTATCTCCATTTTGTCAGGTAGTGGGTGACGAGAATGCCGAACCGGAACTGGTAGAATACACCATCACTGCTACCGGTGACACCGAGCAGGTATGGATTGACATGAAGAAGGACGCCGAGTAAATGCCTATCTCGACCGTCTCCGGCTCTCAGGGGCAGGGTAAATCCACTGTCCTGAATACCCTCTCGTCAATGTGCTATAGTGTTGTCGAGCGTAAGACTTCGCGCTCCATCCTCAGCGAATGGGGCTTTACATTGAACGAAGTAAACAAGTACCCACCACTCACCGCCCGCTTCCAAGATGAAGTGCTACGTCGTCATCTGGAAAGCATGCGTCCGCTTATTGACGATGACAACTTCCATTTCATGGAGCGTTCGTTCTCGGATATCTTCACCTACGCGGTCATGGCGATTGGCTCGTTCAACGAGTACAACGACTGGATGGAAGACTATTATCACAAGTGCATCGAAGCTCAGTCCTACTTCCACAAGGTATTCCACCTCACCGGCCGTACATTCGTTCCTGAAGAGGATGGTGTCCGTTCCACAAGTCGCTTCTTCGGTCCTGTTGTTGACCGTGAGATTGCTGATTGCTTGAAGCGTATGGATGTTGCCGTTGGTAAGGGTCAACTTATCACTATCGGCGTCCCGGACAATGAGGAACGTGTGCAAGCTATCCTGCGCCACAGTGTCGGCACTGAACGCGTAGTGGGATGTCACCCTGATATTGTTCTTCCGGCGTGGGACAATGGCTGTTAAGCCGCAGGGTTGGTACAACAAGTTCTTGGTCATTGATGCTGAGACTTCCGGTCTCAACTTTGACCAGAACAGCCATGACATTACACTGGGCTATCAGTCGGTAGCATGGGGCTTCATCGTTTCCGATATGAAGACGATGAAGCCTATCGACGAACTCTACTTGGAAATCAAGTGGGACGGTGAATCACTGTGGCATTGGAAGGCCGAGAAGACCCATGGTCTGTCTAAGGCAAAGCTTGAGAAGACTGGTATGACGGCTTCTGATGCGGCCGATGCCATTGTAATGTTTCTAGCCGAGCATTTCGAGGTTGAAGAGACCATCATCTGCATGGGTATCAACGTTGCCCGGTTCGACATTCCCTTTCTTAAGAAGCTGCTCATAGCTCACGGCTACCCTGTAAGCTTCTCCCATCGTTGTCTTGATGTGTCGGCCCTTGCTGCTATGACCATCGGCACCTATACCAGTCAGCAAATGTTTGATGAGCTAGGTATTGATCGCGGCTCCGTACATAATGCATTAGAAGACTGTCGTGCTACCCTGAAGGCTGCTCGTATTATCAGGTCACTGTTTCGCGCTAGTGCATAAATAGGCGATGGAACAGAAGAAACTGACACGGGACCAAGCTCTAATCAAACTTCTCCGCGAAAGTGTGGAGAAGGATGCGAAGATTAGGAAGCTTGAGAAGGAAAAGAAAGGCCACGACCAGCGCATCAGAAAGCTGGAAGAGGAATACAAAAGACTCCTTCGCCTCATCTTGGAAGGTGATAAGACCGTCCGTGTCCTCAAGGAAAAATCGTCAAACCACGAGAATGACTTAACCAGCGTAAAGCGTACCCTGAGCAGGAAATAACATGGAAACCCCTAGTGAGATATCCCTACCCTCGGTGGTAGGCAAGCTGTCCAACTGGAAGACGTATGTAATCTACGCACTTCTGGCTACGGTCGCGTTACAGACTGTCTGGATTCTATGGCAGCGCGGCAATGTTTCCAAGCAGGAAACCGAGATAGTAGAATTGAAGATAGCGCGGGACGTTGCCAAGGGTAACGAAGATCGTTGCCGTCTCGCCTTCGACGACCAGAGTAAGCGAATTGTAGATGCCGGAGCCGAATTCGAGCAATCCCAGAAGAAGGTCAATGACCTGAATAAGTGGATTCGTGAAAACATCGCTAACGGTACCATCCATAGTAAGTCTGATGGTATCCGTAACCAGAACACACCAGAGAATTGCCAAGAGGCATTGGAATTCATGCAGAGGAACATTCCATGAAAATGAACTTCCTAATCATAGCACTATCCCTATCCCTGACAGCTTGCGCTACTAAGCCGCTCATCGAAACTCATTATGTTGACAAGCCATACCCGGTGAATGCAGTCCCGCATACGGACATGCCAGCGAAGCCCGTCCTAGAGACCACTAAGCTTACTCCGGTCCAGCGTAATGATATCGGTGCATTCTCCAAGGCAGTGACCGTCGAGAACACACAGTTGAAAGAATACATCGGAGTACTTGAGCTAATCATAAATACATACAATGATTTGGCAAAGAAGTCCGTAGTCACCTCTACCCTAGTGGTTCCGGGACTGAAGACGGATAAGCCGAATCCGTAACTATGAGGCTTGTAAATGCGTCATCTAAAGGAAATTCTGGCCGAGGCCAAGAAGGAAAAAGAGAAAAAGGTCGTCTTCGTTGAGACTGACCCGCGTGAAGCGTTTCCGAACGACACGTTCTCGGCCCTGAAGAAGGACATTCACAAGAAAGCCAAGGATTTGACGGCACACTGGGATTCATCCATTGCACTCGTCGATGCTGTATTCGAAGACCTAGAGGTTCCGAAGCCGGCCGCACATCAATCCGAACGATGGGAACAGTACAAGGAACTCCTTGGTATTGCCATCAAAGCACTATATGAAGCCCGAGGATTCAAGGGCGGCTGGACGAAGACCATCTAAGGAGAATGAAATGGATTTTGAACGTATGAAGAAACTGGCTGGTCTTAACTATATTACGACCGAGCCAAAAGTACTGGTAGAAGCGGAAGCTCCGAAGGATGAGTACGATTTCGGTCTTATCTCTGTAGACGAACAATCGGAAGAATTGACCGAGAAGCTAGGTTCCGCCGACCAGAACGAAGACGCCGAGGATGAAGATTCCAAGGAAAATCAGGCTAAGCGACTGAAGGAACGTTATCGTCGTGCCGGTATTTCTCATCGTGAACATGGTGGTAATGCTGAAGTGAGTCGTAAGGAACAGGATGATGCATTTCATGCTTTATCCTCTCTGCTTGGTGGACCACACCATGCCGCGCATCATCTAATGCATGAATCTGTATCGGTGGTCGAATCCGTATCGGTAGACGAGCTAAACGCGGGCGATTCCACTCCACCACCGCAGGCTAGTCCACACTCTAGAGTCAAGGTTCCGAGTGATGTTACTTCGGCTGCTAAACAGCGTATTGCCGAACTCAAGAAAGCCATTATAGACTTCGACGAGAAGGGTGTAAATGATGGCGGTATCAAGCAAAATGCTATCGACGCATTGGAACAGATTCTATCTGATTTCGGTAAGCCGGACGGTCATCATGTTGCAGCATTGTTCTATGGTAGCCTGATGAGCCCTATTCAGGACTTGCTCCCACCGAAGCTTATCAAGTTCATTCACGCTAGTGGCCCGGCCAAGCCAGTTAAGGAAGCTTTCCAGAGCCAACGTTGGTACGAGTTGCTTTATTATTTTCCCGCTGGAACTGAACATATTCCGGGCGATTGGGATGCAGCCGATGTGCAGTCTGATGGTCGCGTTCTAGCACGATGGGATGTTCCTATGGAAATCTTCAATAATCCTTCTAAATTTGCTCTTCTTTGTAAGGAACGTGGAGTTCCAAAAGATTTCGAATTAGGGAGCGAGGTTAAATGAAACTGGAATTACTAAAGAAATTACTAGCGGAATCTGATGATTCTATCTACGCGGATAGTCCGGGATGGGCTGAAGCGGAAGAGCGTCGCCGCCAGCAGGCACTTCCTAAGCAGGTAACACCAGAGCAGGCAGAACGTCGCCGGCAGGAGATGGAACAGAGTGAAGTTCGTGGCCGGGAGAATGCGGAAATCGAAGCTTTTGGTAAGGATTTGAATATAATCTATCAGGCCGTGTTGGCTCACAATAGAAAAGCCGGACAAGCTAAACTGGACTTCAATGCATTGACCCGTGGTATCTACATGGACGTGCATGATTCGAGTGACCCGTATAGCTACGCCAAGCAGTTCGTAGTGTTTCCGGAGAAGTCCGGTGGTGTTGAAGCGGTCCGTGCTAAGATTGAAGCACTAAAAAATGACCCGGTACTTTCTAACTACATTCGGCGATAATGCGAACGATTACCATTGACATGTAAAGCGCCGGGGGCCTACAATGTCCCCTTCTCTGTGGAGGCGTATGGAAGACGTGTATATTTGTTTATGTAATGCAGTGCGACAGTCAGATATTGAACGCGCTATTGACAAAGGGGTGACAACTCTTGCAGGATTAGAAGAAGTCCTCGAAGTGAACATCAACTGTGGCTGCTGTGAACAGGAAGTCATCCAAATCCTCAAAATCAAGACGCAAGGTGATGTCTAGTCCATCATACGAAGGTCACGAGTACACTTTACAGAGCCAATCGGACAAGCTGCGTCGATTGGCGGTGTACCATGCCTACTGGCGACCCAAGAGAACAAGAAGATTCCGGGTTGGACCTATGATGTGTCGTTTCACTGGGAAGCTGCCACTGATCTGCTCGCGATGGCTAACCTGCACGATAGTCGTAATGAGTTCATCCCGGAACTGGTCAAGAAATACTTGCGACTCTTGAAAGCGTCACCGCTAAATAGAGATATGGAGAAGGCTTGACAGGGGTTCCCTAAAGTCGTATCCTACTAACGTCACTAAGGAGCTTAGGACTATGAAGAACACAGTTACCGTCTATATTGGGCGCTTCCAGCCTCCGCATCGCGGCCACATTCTCACGGCCAGCCATGCCCTCGACCATGCCAATCGTGTCATCGTTGTCATCGGGTCGCATAACTCCCCTCGCACCATCGTTAACCCGTGGACCGCTGCTGAACGCGAAGACATGTTCCGTGCCGCTTTGTCGCCGGAGCATAACCAGCGCATCGAATTCGTCTATGCCGAGAATCGGCTCTACAGCAATGCCATGTGGGCTCGCAACGTAGAGCGTCAGGTCAACGAGGTCATTGCTAGCTTCAACTTCATCAAGCCAACCATTTCCATCATTGGCAACGGTAAGGGTGACCCTGACACGGACAGCTACATCAACATGTTCAAGCAGTGGAAGCGCCTCCCGGCCAAATGTATTCGCATCAGCGACACCCCGCTCAATGCTACTAAGCTCCGAGAACTCATGTTCACCGGATATACCGGGCTGCTTGAGGGTCCGATTTCTGGCGGAGCGTTCAATCTTATCAAGGTGTTTACCCAGACACCTGAATTTGCCGCATTGAAGACCGAATACGACGATGGTATTGCATACGAAAAAATGTATGCCAACGTTCCGTACAACAACATGAACTTTTACACGGTGGACTCGGTTGTCATCCAATCGGGTCATGTGCTGTTGGTGCAGCGCGGTCATACGCCGGGTAAAGGGTTGTGGGCATTACCGGGTGGTCATGTTAACCAGAACGAGACATCGGCACAGGCGTCGATTCGTGAGCTTTATGAGGAAACCGGCATCAAAGTTCCCCGTAAGGTGTTGGAAGGTAGCCTATTCTGTGAGAAGTTGTTTGACCATCCAGACCGCTCGCTTCGCGCCCGTATCACCAAGAAGAATGCCCGCACCGTAACTGTTGTATTCGGGTACAAGCTTGATGATGCCGCAGAACTCCCGAAGGTTGTCGGTAGTGATGATGCCACAAAAGCATATTTCTTCACCTTTAATGAAATTTTGAATATGAGAGATTCCATGTTCGAGGACCATTTTGATATTTTGGAATATTTTATCACCAGAGTATAAATACCTACAATCAAAGTCGTGATGACGGAGTGTAGGTAATGCGAAATAAATGGACTACCGAACTAATGCTAATAGAGATTAGAAAGAGATTAGGCGATAGTATACGAGTTCCGAAAGACTTTAAGTATGAAGGAATTGATACTTTAGCAACATTTATATGTGAAGTACATGGGGAATTCCAAAAATCCTGTTATAGTTTACTTAAAAGCAAAACTCCATGCCACTGGTGTGCCCCCAACCACAAAAGGACTTGGGCGGAGATTGAAGAGAAGATGGAGCTTATACACGGTAAAAAATACGATTATTCCTTATGTCAGAAAACGTACATGCCTAAGTATAAGCTTAGCATTATATGCCCGGAACATGGAGTGTTCAAACAATCCGCTGCCGAGCATCTAACGGGCGCTGGTTGTAGAGTGTGTTACGAGGACAAGAATAGATTATCAATCAATACATTTCTAAAAAATAGTATTGAATTACATGGTGAAAATTACGATTATCAAAAAGTTTTTGAAACGTTTAGAAATGGTAGGTCGAAGGTAGAAATAATTTGTAAGAGACATGGAGTATTTACACAAAAGGCCACCGACCACTGTAGGGGTGTAGGATGTCCGTCTTGTCGTTCATCTAAAGGGGAACAACAAATTGAAAGATTTTTGAAAGCTACTCTTATTGATTTCATAAAACAGAAGACGTTCCCAGATTTAAGGTCACTACGAGGGGGTTATCTAAAGTATGATTTCTTTATACCATCTCTTAATTGCTTAATAGAGTACGATGGTGTCCAGCATTTTAATGAAATAGGCCATTTTGACCACCAAAGAACAAAGGAATCTGATTTACTGAAAGATGAATATGCTAAGCTGAATAAAATCTTACTAATAAGAATACGTTATAACGAAGATGTGAACCAAAAATTAGAAGCTCTTATTTCATCATTGACAACTACACCGTAAAGATATACAATAATAACAACATCAACAACGACACATGGGAGACATGGTCATGAATAACCAGAATATCAGAAGCAAAGACCTACTTAAGAACGTCTGCATTAATTCAGATTCCTACAAGCAGGGGCACTTCAAGTTCATGAAGGCTGGCACCACGTCCGTATTCATCTACGGCGGACCTCGTACAGGCGCAAAATTCAAGGATGTCGTGCCCTTCGGACTTCAAATTTACACCAAGAACTTCCTTCGTCGCCGGGTGACCCGGAAGATGATTGAACAAGCGGCAGTCTTCATGACATGCCACGGCTTACCCTTCAATCGCGAAGGCTGGGAGTACATTCTCGAAAAGCACAACGGCTATCTCCCGCTCCGCATCAAGGCAGTTGAAGAAGGCACCATCGTGCCAGAAGGCAACGTTCTGTTTACAGTCGAGAACACTGACGCAAACTGTGCATGGGCCACCAACTTCATCGAAACGCAAATTCTTCGAGCCGCATGGTACGGAACCACAGTCGCCACCCTGAGCCGCGAGTTCAAGCGAATCATCAAGAAGTACCTTGACCTGTCTGGTGACGCTTCCGGCCAGAGCTTCAAGCTGGTGGACTTCGGTGCCCGTGGCGTTTCGTCCTTCGAGAGTGCCTACATCGGCGGTGCAGCCCATCTGGTCAACTTCATGACCACGGACAACCTCGTCGGTATCGCTGCGTCCATGGAATACTACGGCGTGAAGTACATCACTCCGGAGACCATCACTGGTGTGAGCATCCCGGCCTCGGAACATGCCGTGACCACTGAGCGTGGTCGTGACGGTGAACTTGAGTTCTTCTCGGACTCCATTGACACCTTCTTGACCGGCCCCGGTACGATGGTGTCGTTGGTCAGCGACACTTATTCGCTTCGCAACGCTATCAAGCTGTTTGGTGTGGACCTGAAGGATAAAATTATCGCTTCGGGTGGAACGGTTGTAGTTCGTCCGGACTCTGGCGACCCGGTCGAGCAGGTACTGTTCACGGTATCCGAGCTTGACAACTACTTTGGTGTCACGGTCAACGAGAAGGGTTACAAGGTGCTGCATCCATCCGTCCGCGTGATTCAGGGTGATGGTATCAGCATCGACACCATCGAACCCATTCTTGAGGCCCTGACGAACGCAGGGTACAGTGCCGACAACCTGACTTTCGGGAGTGGCGGTGGATTGCTGCAAAGCGTAACCCGTGACACCGAACGCTTCGCTCAGAAGGCTTCGCATGTAGTTGTGGATGGGGTCGGTAAGAACATCCGCAAGGAATGTGAGACTGACCCAACTAAGGCTTCGCTTGCTGGTCGTCTGGAACTGGTTCGCCGTAACGGTCAGGTGCTGACCGTCACCGAAGAGGAAGTTCTGGCGACTGACAACAAGCTGTTGAAGGTCATCTATGAGAACGGCAAGCTCAAGAACCCGGTCAAGTTCGAGAAAGTACGAGCCAACGCCAGTTTATAACCGAAAGGGCCGCTCAAGCGGCCCTTTCCTTATGTGATATAGACCAACCTACGGTTTGTGGTAGAAGTGATGAGTGCTTCGACTTCCTCACGTTCGTAATAGTGTGTGGAATTGGTCCCTTATTGACGTACTTCAGAAGAGAGTAGTAATGTAGCCCCATCTGCTCGCAGAAGTTCTTGATGTCATCTTTAAGTATTTCAAATACTATACCTGCTGGCCCACTCACTTCGTATGTTTTGGTCTTGGCCTTGCTCAGCATGCGACGATGTTCTATCGTTTTTGCTACCCCACGTAGACCAGCACTTATTTTATCGCGATTATCTTGACGCTTGGCGGGGTTCGCATCTCCATATAAAGCAGACTCTCGACACTTCTGTTTAATCTTTTCAATTGTAGTGTCTGAATGGCGCTTGCCATAGAAATGATTAATGTCACCAACTCTTCGACTCATTCTTTTCGATTGTGCTTTCTTGTTTTCCTCAGTGTGCTTCTTTCCATAGAAACTATTCTTGTTTCCGCTCACATCGTCACTATGAAATCCGAAGCCCCCAAGTTTTATATTATAAGTATCGTCACGCATCAACCAGTCGGCGACAACTCCAAGGCGTCCAAGCGTGGCCGTCTGACGCTGGTCCGTGATGCCAAGACTGACAAGTTGGAGACCATGCGTCTGGATGAGACGAGTGTGGTAGCAACAAGGAATACGTGGACATGATGGTAACGGTATACGATAATGGCCCGGTCGAAAGTGCTTACGTTACCTTCGACCAAGTGCGTGCTGAGAGCAACAAGTACTTGTAACCAACACGTCAATTCTGTAAACTGAATGCCCCGAGTGTAATGCTCGGGGTATTTCTTTGTGGCTTAGCCAAGCTCGCTCCCATTTCTCATAACTAAATAACAAAAACAAGGTGAAAATTATGTCTATAATCAAGAAGTTAAAAGAAAAACTCAATCAATGGAAGCTTCAACTCAATGGTAAGCTAGCCGATCTAGAAACGCTGGTGATGGGAAAGCTGTGGGTAATCGCGAAGTTAGAGAAGCTGTATGGTGCGATTCGAACCCTGCTAGACAAGCACGCGCATGCTAGACGCGTTCGTCTTATTGACGAATTGATAGCCTCATCGAATCTGTATAATGCTCATCCCGTAGCTGTCAAGACTATAGCTATGAATGTTCTAGTAGACCAGCCTTCCGATCCCTCTAGCAGCGTTAAGACTGAACTACTAATTGCGATTACCATTCGTACCGCAATTACAGTGTTGAATGAAGTCGGGGCCATAGCCGGCGTCCAGCCGATGCAGTCACCAATCGGTAAGGTCTATTCGATGGAATATCTTGATGCGGCTACACGAGAGACACTTTCGGATGCCGAACTCTGTCCTGAACCGTTGGACTTGAATTCTCCTAATCCGCTTCCGCGTAAGTTTTCACTAGCAATCATCTCTAAGGCCATAGAATCTCATACCAAAAGGCTACAGGTGTCGTGGACATTTGGACTGCGCGACCTGAAAGCTTTCCACGGCTTAGATATTGAAGCCGAAATTGCTAAAGCAATTGTCTCCGAAATCTCATATGAAATACTAAGCAATGTGCTTCATGAAATAGTGGCTACCTCGCCTCATGTTGAATTGTCTTTCGCATTGGAAAGTCCCCTCCCCGCTAGTCAGAGATTGTCTATCAATTTGACAATGCTAGCCAGTGATATAGCACGCACTACGCGACGCGGTTCTGGTAATTTCATCGTTTGCTCTCCCCTTGTCGTCTCTCTTCTACAGGCATGCCCTGAGTCTGTATTCTCGCCGGCAATCGAGGGTTCCTTCAAGGGTCCGAACAACTTTACTTATGCTGGCATATTGAACGGAGTCATTAGGGTTTACTGCTATATCTGGGAAGGAAATAATGGTGCCGGCACTGATAGAATTCTAATGGGTTATAAGGGTGGAAACGGTGAAACTGACGCCGGATACATTTTTGCCCCGTATGTATTGATATCCCCTTCCGGTGTCGTCGTCAACCCGGTCACGTTCCAGCCGCAACAGCAACTCATGACACGCTCCGGAAGTCTATTCCACGGTAAGAACTACTACCGCGTTCTGGACCTAAAAGACTTGGAATTCTGTTAATGGGAGGGAGCGAAAGCTCCCTTTCATCTATGCTAAACCGCTAAATAGATGTACGAATCGAGGTTCATGATGAAAACACTATCCCTACTCTCTTCACTCACGGTTGATAAGCCGAAGCCAATTGTAACCGAATCCACAGAAACTGCCACTCGGCAGTATCAAGTGTATCTCTTGGACACCAAGGAAGGCCGTGCTAAGATTGCCGTTCCTGTCGAAATGGTTGAAGCTTTCGACCTCTATGTGGAAGGTAATCCGGACAAGTTAGCTTCCATCAACGAACATCTGGCTACCTTTGAAGCCGTTATAGTAGAGTAATAAATGGCAACCTATACCATAACAACGGCTGCCAACAAAAAGCATCTTCATAAGAGAATGTGCGTATATCTCATTCGACACAAGATATCAAACAAGATTTATGTAGGACAAACTATCCAGCAGTTGGGTCGGCGTTGGCGGGCACACTTGAGTGTGGCAAGTGGAGCAGGACGTAGTGCAATAAAAGCAGCCATTGCAAAATATGGCGCAGACGCGTTCGAGTTCCAATTTCTTTGTCAGGTAGAAACTCAAAACCAGTTAGACGCGAAAGAAATTCATTGGATTGCCAAGTTAGATACACTGTCACCCAACGGTTACAATCTCAATACCGGTGGAGGGGGAGGTAAGAAACATTCCGAACTAACTATCAAGCGAATGAAGTGCGCTGCTAAAGCACGATTTGACAGAGAAGGTAGAACAGTAATACCCGAAACAGAAGCTCAGTTGGCGATACGCCGAGTCAAGTGGGCAGAGGCTAGCAGAAAACGTGCTTTAGGTAACACCTACAGAAGAGGTCAGAAATCTTCTGAGGAAACGTGTAGAAAAATCACCAAGGCAAAAACAGGTGTGCTGATTCCTGCTAGATGGAAGCCTATCGTGTCATCTGACGGTAAGGTATACAAAAGCGTAGGTCATGCGGCAACTGCCATAGGATGTAATAAATCAACTTTGATGCGACATCTAAACGGCAGCTTAAAATCTGTGTATAAAAAAACCTATTCCTATTACAGAAGTGTTGACTGATGGCTACGTTCACTATCACGGTTGCGCAAAATATCGACGCCCTAGCCTCTAAGGTCGGCTCCGATACCTACAATATTAACGGTGGGTATCTTACTGTTGACCAGCACACTCGTTATGGTACCAACCAGAATACCAGCGCCGGCATGGGTAACATTACTATGTCTGCGTCGTTGGGTGGTACGATAGAATTTAACAGTACCTTGGTCAGGGCGATTGCATACGACACGGGTACCGGTAACGTTCCGGCCCTTGGTACTACGATTTCCAAAGGTAGCGCAAGCGGTATTCTACTCGGGGTTTATTCGGCCCTCAACGTGGCTCCAACCACGGCTGGCTCGGCCATGCCAGCCTCTGGCTACATTCTAATCCGTCAGTGGAACGAAGTTGCATACTCCACAGGTGCTTTGACTGGCATCACCGCTTCCGCGACTGCGGCCGACCGCGCCGGTTGGTTGGAAATTGTAGGGGTTGATGCGCTAACTGCTACCGTGAACCGATTGAACCTGTTCAAAGTTCGTGGAGCCTATTACGATTTCCAAGGTGTCACTACAGACGGTACGCGAGCAACTACCTACCAGCTTCCAACAAATGGTGCATTGGTCTATCTTCCCGGTGTCGAAGTTGAAACCGGAACGGGTACAGGTGTATACGAAGCCTACCCATGTGCCGGCTCACTCACCGCCCTCGCTGCCAACATCGCCACCGACGCGGTACGTGGTAAGGTATGTTGGATTAGCACGGCAGGATTGGTCCGTTTCGGACACGATGGCACGAACAGCACTGGTGGCTACGTACCACCGTCCGGCCGCAAGATTCGTGTCCCTAACATCTTCTTCAATTGCTGTACTGCCGCCGCATTGACAGTCAATGTTATTCCGAACGCAACACCTGCGACTCGCTATGAATTTGCTACTACGGGTGGTGGTGTAATTGATTTTGACAAGGCCAGCGTCAACTGGTACCTGAATATCAATCAGCCTTTCTCAGTAGCTTTAACCGATACAGGTGTGATGGGAACTGTCACGATGACAGAATGCGCTTCCCCTATAGCGTGGTCTAACGTATATGTTGGACAGGAAGCAGCAACCACCTTAACGCCATTTCTAATGAGCTTAAACTTTGCGGGCGGCACAATGACCAATTGTGTTTGGTCCCGCGCCAGCACAGGTGTTTCTGGTGCCTACATCGGCAACTGGACCGACTGTTCCGGGTTTACGATAACAGGCGAACGGTCATTCTCACTCGTTAAGGGAGCCAATGCCACGACCGGCACGATGTCATTGGTTCGCGTGTCCAATTGCTCTTGGACAAACACTACGCTCGGTGCTGGACGCGTTTTGCAAACTACTTGCACAAACGTAACCATGACCAACTCAATTTATTACGATCACCCGGCAACCACCACCCCAACGGCAATTCCGATGTTTGCATTTGATATTGCTTCGGGCTGCTCGAACTCGATTTTTGATGGGCTAACATTTGGTGGTTTGACAATGGTCCAGCCGTACTCTGGCATCTTGAACATCGGTGCTGCCGGTTGTACAAATATCAAACTTAGAAATCTAGGAACAGCGGCCTCTCCACTTGATATGGGCAATGCATACGTTGATGCTACTTGGGCACGTACTACTACAACCATGACAGTAACAAAAACGGCACATGGATTGAAGACCAATGACCTGATTGCGGTCAATATCGTATCCGACGTTGCGCCTAAAGCTGTCACCACGACTACTGCGACACTATGGACAGTTGCCTCAGCGCCGACTGCTGATACCTTTACCGTTACTGTCACCAGTGCCGGTGCCACGTCCGGCACTATGTCGTATTACCCAACCATGGCCGGCACTTTGGTGGCTCTCGCTGCCTCTGCCGCTGCGAACAGCGTTAAGGTACAACGTTGCTACACCCCCCACTTGCGTACCGGTGTGATGTCGGGCGATAACTCGTCAAAGAACATTACACTCGAAAGCGTATGGGGTACCGAATGGGGCGTCCAGCTTATGCCAGAACTGAACGCGATAATGCGCGGCATCCAATCAACTCCCGCATTAACCGCTCAGACATCCGTTTACGGCACCCACTATTTCGACTATTACACGACTGGCGTTCCTGCCAATCTAGCTGCGGTAGCATGGGCACGTTCAACAACAACGGCGACCATTACAAGTACGGGGCATGGACTGCGAACCGGTGATTTGATTAATGTGACGGTAACATCTGACGCAGCGGCCATCGTCAAGGGACAGAAGACCATTACCGCTACCACAAGCAATGCTTTTACGTTCACGTGTTTGAACGCGGGCGGTACTTCAGGTACTTTGACATTTGCACCATTGAACGGCCGAATTGCCATTCAAATGAATGAGACGACTTCGGAAACTACTGCACAGATTACATTGTCTAGTTCTAACTTCACATCGGCTGGCGGGTTGTACATGCCAGACGTAAACGACCAAGTTGACTTCACGTTTCCGACAAACGTTTGTGGACATAGTAGTTTTCCGATTTCGGAAGCAGTCATGGCCGGCGGCACGATTGCTAATTACGACATTACCTACTCGGTGGATGGTGGCGTTACATACAAAAACCTTGCCTATACAAGAGCCGGCGGTGGCGGTTCCAACGCCTCTACGAACGTAACAATGACCGCCACTACGGGCGTCGCTACGGGCGACTACGTGTTCGGTACGAATATCGCGCCGAATGCCAAAGTAACTAACATTACAAACGGAACCACGGTTGTGGTTGACATCGCCAATATCGGTGCGGTGTCTGGTGTTCTTCGGTTTAACCAGATGCCAAATGAAGTCGTGTCCGACCCAACGGTTGGCATCCCTTTCAGAGTTAGAATTAAGACTACGACCGCGAACGCACTGTCCATCACATCACTCTATGCATTCACCGTTAGCACCACGGCGGCTCGCGCTGCCACTTACCCGATGGATACGGTCGCGGCGTCGCTATACTTGTATGGAATGGAAGTAGGCACTGAAGTACGAGTCTATCAAACGTCCAATGACGCGGCCGTCGCCGGAATAGAGTCAACAGCAAGTACCACTTTCACCTATAACTATACGTGGTCCGGAACTGATACTAACGTTTATATTGTAGTGTTCAGCATGACCGCTCAGCCGATTCGTTATACCAATCAGGTTTTGGGTCAGGCCGGCTTAACAATTCCAGTCCTGCCCGTAATCGACAGGCAATACAGCAACCCGGCCTAATTTTCGGTACTGTTGGACGTGAGTCATAAATAGTGTATACTTTTAGAGGATTCAAATAATGATTACTGTCGGCGGTTTAATTACAGACCCGGATTCCCTGTCATACGAAATCGTATCGACCGGAACCACGGAAGTGTTTATCGACAACACGACTCTGAAGATTCGCCTAGTTCGTACTGGTAACCTGACGGCTGACGGTGTGACTCTGAAATGCCTATACTCGAAGCTTAAAGAAGTCTGGAAGGCTGATGCCACCCTGATTAAGTACGCATTCCCGATGACTCCAATTACCGACGAGCAGTTTGAGTTCTCTAACGGTTGGGATTTGGATAAAACTGTAGTGGCTTCTACATCCATCGTGCATGGCGGTACCAACTCCGGCACCAATGCGACTTTCGTCATAACGACAACTGGTAACTTCAACACTTCGAACGTTGTTCCCGGCATGTATGTCTCCGGAACCAACGTTGGCACGGGTGCCCGCGTAGTCACCGTAAACTCTAACACCTCTATCACTGTCAGCGTCGCCAACTCAGGTGCCGTTTCAGGCTCCTTGACCTTCTGGACAGACAACGATTACACATATAATCTGATTCGTACCGGTGGTTGGGCTCTCAAAAGCACAGCCGGTGTGACGCAGGAAGAGTGGATTGGCGTCATCTCTCTAGGTAATCTAGGCGCTGAATTGACTAACAAGACGCTGGCGCTAACGGCTGTAACTACTGCGTCCACAACGTTGACCGTGGCTTCTACGACGGGTCTACAGGCCGGTTCGTTTGTAACTGGCAAGGGTATCCCATCCGGCACGACCATCGCATCCGTAACCAACTCTACCACCTTTGTGATTTCCAAAACAGTAACCATCGCCAGCGGCGCGTTGGTTACTGTGCGTCCCAAGGACCAATTGTATTATCAGATTGGTACAGGAACGTCCGCACCAATCAACTTCGGTCTAACAGGTGCCGTTAACCAAGCTATTAAGACTTACGGTGACGCTTCCAACGGTAACTTCGATTATCGCGGTACCGGCTCCGTTCTAAAGCTATACGTCCGCGAACAGGGCTATACCTACGGTAAGCAGAAGAAGGAAGACATCGGTATCAACGCCACGATGACTTACCAGACGTACCGTTTCCCGGTAACCAACGCTTCTGACGCCATCAAAATTACCCATACCGACGTACAGATCGACGCCGATAGTAACAACGTCGCAGATGTTGCGCCGTATACCAACATGAACATCAAGTGGTATGCTACTCCACAGTCGCGCACCATTGGTGGCGTTTCTCGTAACTTCAATATCATCATAGATGCCGATACTACATTAGCTTCCGGGCTTTCTGGTTCTGCCACCGCCGAACAGATTTACGAGTTCGTTCAGTGGTCACTACGGCGCGGCGTAGGTACCGACATTGACGCTGATGGTACGACCACCGCAGTCGGCTCGATTACTCGTGACCTCGTACAGTTCGTCGGTGATACACTATTCACACTATACGATTCGAATGATGGTCACGGTATCTACATTGATAACTTCAGTTCGTCGGATACCAACCGAATCACCTTCGCCGACAATACCGGCACGAACCGTACATTCCCATATACGGCTGCTGGCACATTGGCTTTCAACAGCAACCTTGTCGCTGACGGTGCAAATGGTATTTACCGCTTGTTCTTCAACAAGCTATACAATGCCGCATTTGGTACGGCCAATGCCGTCATAGTACTGAAGGCAGACAACTCTACAGCAATCTCGGGAACCATCTCAGGAGCTAGCATCTCTTTCGATTTCGACTATGACGGCAACACACAGGCAGCATGGGCGGCATCAAGAACGTATGTTATCAACGATGAGTATCGTAATAGCACCACTTGGTATCGTGTGACTACTGGCTACACTTCCGGTGGCACATTCGGCGCTACTGACACGACCAATACGACGGTCATCGCCGGTCCATCGGTAAAACTGGTTGCCATCGGCCTGTCCAACTCTCAGTACGTGCTTTCCGATGGTACGATTGCTCGGTCGATTGCTAATTCGTTAAGTGCCACGGCCAGCCTTGAGCGTAATTACAGCAATCCAGTATAAGATATTACAGCCGTAACCCTGCGACACGTAAAAAGTTTCAGACTAAATACTCCTACACAACTAGGAGTATTTTTTATGGACGACACAATTTTGGATGCATATTTTGCTGGACTGTTCGATGGTGAAGGGTCAGTTGGTATCTACTGCGTCAGCAATGGTAAGGGTAGCAATGAAAAAAAGTTCTATGCTATCAAGTTAGCAATTGTGGGTACTCATCGTCCTATGATAACAAAAGCATTTAACAACTATGGGGTAGGTAATATATCTACACAGAAGAGACAGACATTATCAGTTACTCCGAAGGGAAATTATAGAGTCGAAGATGCTACCGATAATATCAAAATATGCAAACAGGGTTGGGTGTGGTTCGTGACATCCAAAAGCGAGGTAAAGTCTGTACTGTTAAGATTACTACCATATCTAAATGAAAAGAAATTGCAGGCAGAGATATGTCTCAAATTTGTAACCGGTGAGTTGGACGGAGAGACGGCAAGCAATTTATGTAAGGAAGCCAAGAAGTTTAATTTTCCGAACGAGGGCTTTGTTCAAGGTCCGAGACGTTCTGGTGGGCTGCTCGGTGAAGATAATCCAACTGCCAAGCTCACTATTGCTTCAGCCACTAGTATCAGGCAAGAACACGTTGCTGGGGCTAAGGTAAAAGACCTAGCAGATAAGTGGGAGGTGTCGCGAGATACGATTTATAGAGTAATACGAAATGAGAGATATTTCGCCAGCACACAATAAACAACTCCTTTCACGCTTGACGATAAATAGTCCTATCACTCATTAAGGAAGAAATCATGGCGGACCTTACCACCCTGACCCGTACCGAAATAAGATATGCATTATATCGCTGCCGCTCTGGCGGACCAGACAAGAAGCACAAGGACGTGCTGGCATTCTTCGCCGCCGACCTCAAGACCTTCGGTATGACCATCTCCACGTTTCCGGATACATGGGACGTTGGTATAAATAACCCATTAGAGCTTGTCTCCGGGCACATGTTGATTCCGTTGAAAGCGAAAATTACCGACTCCCTATTCAATGATGACGGTACGATAAGAGAATAACCTATATTGACGGTGATCGGGATTTATTGTACGATGTCACGATAAGTAGAAAAGGGCCATACCGTGAAGGTAACGTTTAACGGAATACAAAAATTAATCATAATTGATACCGGGGTGACTGAAATTGATGTCAAGGTTGACTTGTATTCCGATTGGAAGGAATGGGTCATATTGAGTGATAACACCAAGTATCCAATTGCATTATCAGCCATCGGCGGCGACCCTCTTCCCGGCGGTAAATTTCTAGGTTCTACTTTCTTCCTTGAAAATGGGTGGAAGATTAGACCGTATGAAGGGGACCACACACTAACGCTATCAGGTAATTTATACAGCCGTGATGGTAGTGATGTTACCGTACATACGTTGGGTTCATATAACGTAGCAATCAATCTATCCACTTCTAATCTAGTGGACACAATCAGCACCAGCGGCTCTACGATTACCGCGAATGAGGTGGCTGAAGCGGTTTGGGACAGAATGGCCGTTTCTAGTACCGATACTGGTAGTTTCGGTGAATTCATTAACATGATTAAGGCTACTGTTGATTTGAACTTCACTAAATTAGTTGAGGCCAATTCCAAGCTGGATACTGCTACCACGCTCATCCAGACTTTGATGAAGTACGAGTCCAACAGAACCAAAATCGACCAGACCGCAAAGACTCTGACCGTCTTCGATGATGATGGTATTACGCCATTGAAGGTGTTTAATCTGAGAGACTTTGCCGGTAATAGTTCTATTACCGAGGTCGCAGAAAAAGTACCAGTCTGATGGATAGTTTAGGCGGCATCCTAATCAAGGGGTTGCTTGGTAATCCAATCCTTGCACAGTTCAGGTTATTTCTCGATGTCACCATTGAAGAAGTAGTAACTGATGACTGGACCGGTGGTCGAAGCCGAGTCTTTATAAGGGGGGATGAACAGCGTTCAAAGACCGTTAAGATTACTATCCGATACAAAAACATGGAATATGCGAAAGTCTATACATTAACTGAAAGAATGTTGAAGGTTACGATAAATACTATCAATTACTTGAATACGGTTAAGGATAGGATTCTCGGCCTTTCTGTAAAATTAAAAGAGAAAAAAGTTGTATCTGTGAAGGTTAAGCGAAATGATGATTGAACTCGACATTGATAAGGAAAGCTCCTTCACCCTCGAAATGAAAATTGACGGTGATGTGGGAACAAGCCGGCTTCCGTCTATGAGATTCTCCATTGTTTCAGAAGACTTCACCTTTTCCATCCCAGCTACCCGCGTTGAAAATGGCATCTATGAAGTCGCCTGCCCGAAGTTAAAGGGTATCCTGAAGCCGGGTGAGTATGAGGTTATGGTTGAAGTGTTCATTGACGAGAAGCATTTCGTTCCGATGACTGACACCATCCGCATCAAGGAAGAAGTCAAGCCTGTCGTAACGATGGTTGACAAGAAGAAGCCGGCCAAGGTTACCGAGGTGAGTGTCGCTGTCACGAAAATAGACGCTACTCCCCTCTTCGAAAACAAACTAACTAAGACCACCGAAATCATCACTCGTTAACAGGCGTCAAATCAATGGATACCCGCCTGTTAACGGTCAGAAACTTAATCAACTTCTTCACCAAGGGCGATTCCTCTACTCTGGTCGGCGAATACAACGATCTTTTCTGTCTGATGCTAAGTCAGATGGTATACTTCTCTGACACCTTCATCCGTAAGTACCTCAAGAAGATGGGCTGCCAGAGTGTACGCGTTCTGGACTATGATGGCCCCACGGCTGTTTGTGTTCACTTCAACGGCACGAATTACTTCTCCGTCAAGGGTATGACTGGTCGTCACCGGAAGGACTGGATTCGCGTCCTCCATATCGTCCCGCGTCAGTTCATGGGTATCACGGCCCACGCCGGCTTCGCTCATGCCGCCGAACATTCGCTCCCACACCTACAAGAATTCCTAGCTAAGCATGAAGGTCCGGTAATACTTACTGGACATTCCATGGGCGGAGCCATTGCTACACTGACCAGTCTGGCCGTGGATAGTGTCAAAGTGGTAACCTTCGGAGCGCCGAAGAGTGTCCTGTCTGATACGGCCTTTACAGACAAAAACATCAACAACTATCGCATCAACACCGATCCCGTTCCATTCCTACCGCCTCTTTTCTATAAGCGTCCGGGAAGCCAGATGCTTCTCAAGCGTGCATGGGATTGGAATCCGTGGATGGGTCATAAGCTTTTCATCTACAGCACCTTCATCATGCCGCTGATTATGGAAGCCGCCGGTCGCCCATCGGGCTTGTGTCACAGCTAAGGACTTGCTATAATCCTCTGATCGTATTACATTAGGAGATTGTATGTCCGGTTTACCATGGTTGACAGAGGAAGAAACTTGGGATGAATACTTTTACAGAGATACCGAAAAGGTAGCTCGTAAGGCGAAAGACCCGAGTCGAAAAACCGGAGCCATTGCTGTCCGGGATAATATTCCATTGATGACGGGGTTCTGCGGCTTTCCTCGCCGAGTTAATGATCGTATCCCAGAACGCTACGAGCGAAGTGTAAAGAATCTCTATACCGTCCACGCTGAAGCCAACATTGTGGCATTGGCGGCGCATGAAGGTGTTAGATTGAAGGGTGCAACGCTTTACAGTAACTTGCATCCATGTATTGTATGTGCTAATCTAATAATCCAAGCTGGGTTTGTACGGGTGGTCTGCAAAAAGCTTCCCGAGAACCCGATCCGAAATGAAATTTACCGCTTCGACTTAGCCAGAGAGGTGATGTTAGAGGCAGGCATAGAGATTACTGAGGTTGCAGATGAAGATGAACCAGCTTAGAATTGACGAGAGTAATCGTCCGGAACTCATTGTTTTGGTTGGAGTTCCTGCCAGCGGTAAGTCAACGTGGACGAAGCATTTCACCGCCTCTTCCACTAAGCAGTATAACGTGGTATCCTCGGATGCCGTTATCGAACAGGTGGCTGCGGAGCGTGGTATCACGTACTCCCAAGCTTTCTCGGATGCTATCGGTTTCGCGACCGCCAAGACCAAGCAGAATCTGCGTCAGGCGTTCGAATCCGGCGACAACATCATCTACGACCGTACCAACGTGTCGAAGAAGTCACGTCGGGGTCTGTTGGACCGTGCGAAGCAGTATGGCTACCGAGCCATCGCTGTTGAGTTCAAGACGGAGGATAAAGTAGTGGAACAGCGGCTGAAAACACGTTTCGAAGAGACAGGCAAAGGTATCCCTCCGGAGGTAATGAAGGATATGTACGCCAAGTGGGAAGCACCGTCGCGGGAAGAGGGCTTTGACGAGATAATCAAAGCATAGCTCTCTTCCCTAAATAAGGGAAACAAGAGAGTTGTGCCATGCTAATCAACAAAGAGAACCCATCCGAAATCACCCAAGGCTTCCCGCCAATCCTCGCACTCAATGCGGCTGGTGAGGCTGTCGAATGGCTGACTTACGAAGACGCTGCCTGCTACCACGCCAAGGGTAAGATTCTTTGGTCGGTCGGCTCGCACGAGATGAACATCCGTGGCGGTACGAATGCTAAGACGGGTCTGCCGACTGTCGTTCGTATCGAGACCATTGTTGCCATCGCCAACGACAAGAGCCCGACACGCTACCACGCTCGCGACCCGCGTCTGTCCAACAAGACGCTGTTCGAGCGCGACCGTAACCTGTGCGCCTACTGCGGTGAGACGTTCAAGCACAAGGCACTGACGCGCGACCACGTTCTGCCGACCTCTAAGGGCGGTAAGGACTCGTGGGCAAACGTGGTCACGGCTTGCGCCGGATGCAACCAGTGGAAGTCCGACCGTACCCCGGAACAGGCAGAGATGCCGCTCCTGTACGTTCCGTACACGCCGTCGTACAACGAGAAGCTCATTCTCGACAACCGTAGGATACTTTTTGACCAAATGGAGTTCCTTATCAAGGGTGTCTCGCCACACAGTCGTGTGTACAAAGAATACATGCGTACTAAGGAAGCGGCCTAGGTAGTAATTGGAAACCCTTATTACTACCAGATGATATCGGCTTCTTCCTAATAAAGCTCCCGTACAGTGAATGGTACGGGAGCTTTTCTTTTTCGCAGAACGCCTTTAGATGGTCGATGTCTGCTGTACTCCCGTCAGGATATACGACCGTCCATTTGTGACCTCTGAAATCAGAGCCGCCCGGCCCCCGAACTGCTCGCATTCTCTCCTTGGTCGAGTCGGAATGCTTGAGCTTCTTACTGTTCTCACTTAATCGTCGCTTGACCTCATCAGAATGGGTCTTCCCATACATCGGATTCTTTTCTCCCGGAAGGCCGGAGCGTTTTCTTAGTTCATCGCATATGGTGTATCCGTCACCCCCGGATGTCATGTTACAAAGAGGCCCGCGCTTAAGTTCGGGAATGCACCATTTCGTGCCTATCCGTTCGATCCATTCCTTTTCCAATACCATTGCGGCTTCTTCGTCCATATTACTCTCTAGGAAGACGATTTTAGGCACGAACCCCGCATCTACGATTCTTTGTATTTTACCCTTCTTCAATGAATTATTAGTTCGATGATTTGGGTCTAAATGGCACCACGCCCGCCTTCCCTTACCCTTTCCAATATAGAATGGTTGATGGTCTAGCCTATGCCCGTCTTCGGTGGTATACTCTTCTCTTCTCGGGTCGAGATATGCGTACACGTAATATTCCATTGAAAACTCCATCAAGTCGATACTGTATTTATTCGACTAGATGAATTTTCCTAAAGAACGAAAGGTAATCTATTATGAGCGTCAAGATTTACAACGGATTCAGGCTCAAGGGCATCAAGTCGCTAGACAAAGCTTTCGTAGAGATGCAGACGCTTCGTCCGATCATCCAGCAGGCTGCACAGGTTGAGACATCGAAGATGCTGGCCGGCTTAGCCACTAAATTCTACGATGACGTGTCGTTATACGAGAAGCCTCTAGGGGATTCCGCCCTGATGTCAGCACTGGATAATGTCACCGCCGCCCTCAAGGAAAGCGCGGCTGAGCGCGCCGCCAGCCCTTACGACTTGTCCTTCTCCCTTACACTCGGGGTGACCTCAGACAGGCACGTCATCGGTATTCTGTTCTGCACGAACCGTCCGCTTTGCAAGTTGTTTAGGTCGCTTCCGCTCTATGAAGAGTACGGCTACTGGAACAACACCGACCGTCCGGAAGGTGTAACACTACGTCGTTGGAATAAGCGTAGCGACGACTGGGAGGAAGTGTTACCAACTGGAATTCCTTCGGAAAGCATGTTCAGTATCGAATTCGTTCCCGAATACTCTGTAGGATTCCCACAGCGGGAGCTAGTACAACAACATATACCAACGTTTGAATATCGCTTGCAACGTGCATTGGAAGCGTATACCATGTCAAACGTCGTGGCGGAGTTCGGTTTCACTACTGCCAGCGAAATGGCGAAATTCAGAAGCACCGGGGACCGCTATCAAAATAGGCTCGAACTATACCGACCCTTCGTTACCGAGCGTTTGAAGCAAGACCTAACAGCAGAAATATTACTAGAGAAAATATAATGGAACTCAAAGAATTTCAGGGCCTTGCCCTACGCACCGAATCTCGCATTGATGGAATCGGTCTCAATCGTGCCAACCTCGTTACCCTTCTGAAGATTGTCGTTGCCGTTTCCGAGATTCTAGACGGCATCAAGAAGGCTGCCTTTTACAACAAGACTGCCAAACTGGAAGGTAACTTCGGTCCGCTTCTAGACACCATCGAACACTTGGCGCATGACCTGTACCTAGAGAATGAATTCAACGGGACAGTCAACGCCGTTCTCGACCCCAACGAGAGCATTCCCAACATTGACCCTCGCGTCTTCCACGGTATCCTCGGAATTATTACAGAGTCCGGTGAGCTTGCGGCTGCACTTCTCAAGTCCGTTGCCGATCCCAAGCATCCAATCGACGCTGTGAATATCCAAGAAGAGATGTCAGATATCGCTTGGTACAAGGCGATTCTACACGACACCCTAGGGCTGGACTGGAATCAGGGTCTTGCCAATGTCATCGAGAAGCTGCGTATCCGTTATCCGGAGAAGTATAGCGACTACAATGCCGACAATCGTAATCTGGATGCCGAGCGTGCTGCTCTGGAAGTCGGGGTAACTGATGGCGGGAACAGTCGGGACGTTGCAGTAGATATGAAAAATGCTCTTGTAGAGAAGATATACAATCCACTTAGTCGATTTGAGGATTTCTTCTTTTCGACTTATGCACCTGTAGAAACTGATACTGGCACATACCGAAACGCGGACCAGCCGATACCATTCGGCGACTCGGCCATTCCAATCAAGTCCTCGCATACTACCAGCGATGAAGTGAAGACGCTTCTAGGTATTACCTTGGAAGAAACTTGCGCCTGCGGTAAGAACCCCGCCTGCGAGTGCAAGGAAAACTAATGTATTACCTGCAAGGGTATAATGCTATTCTCGACTTGGATGATTGCATCGCAAGTATGAGAGAGCCATTGCACAAGATTCTCAATGAAGAGTCCGGCATGGACTTGCATTGGAGTCAGTGGAGTACCGTACTCGCCGATTCGCTCTACGGTGTATCCGGGCCTCGATTCTTTGAACTCGCTCTGAGTCACCGGCTGATCGAACGCATGGAACCGCATCCAGAGGCCCGTGGCTTCATGCAGCGACTCAAGGACGCAGGAATCCATACAACCATCTTAACGGCGCGAGGATGGCACCCACGCGGTCAGACGGTCACTGAAGGTTGGTTTCGATATTGGGAGATACCGTTCGACAAGGTGACCATCTGTCAAGTAACAGATTCAAAGGTAGACTATATACAAGACATGAAGAAACTCTTGTTCACAGTAGATGATTCACCAAAGCATTGTAATATGTACGCTCGTTCCGGGGTACCGCAACATGTGTTCGCATACGAGATGCCATGGACTACTGGTAAATTGAATGAGAATGAAGGTATAATCACCGTCAACGCATTAGACGAAATAGGCAATCATATCGAAGGACTCTAATAACATAGTCCTTCGAATCAAGGAGGAAATGTTATGAAGAGGATTGGTAAGAGTCAGGCGCTTGATCTGGTACAGCGCGG
>JBKJTP010000107.1:0-2612 GCA_046590195.1 Kapaibacterium sp. (SeqCode)
CCCACTTCCACTACGATCATATCTCAGGCTTCGATGACCTGAGGGCCTTCCAATTCCTGCATCGCAAGGCGCCAAAGTGCCACGCGAATGAAGAGACGATGGATTACATGAAGCGGATGTTCGCATACGCGTTCGGTGGTGCGAAGCAATCGGGTGGGGGATTGCCGCAAGTTGATTTTACCGTTATCGATCACGATCCAATCACCATCGGCGACTTCGTCATGCAGCCGATCCAGATCGAGCATGGTGTGCTGAACATTCTCGGTTATCGCGCTGGCAAGTTCGCATATCTCACCGATTGCAACATCGTGCCGCAGTCATCACTCGATCAATTGGCGGGTCTCGATGTTCTGGTCCTCGATGGATTGCGTTACACTGAGCACCCAACGCATCACACGATCGATCAGGCTGTTGTGACCGCAAACAAGATCGGTGCACGAATAACCTATCTCACACACATGAATCATGACGTGATGCACGCGGAGGCCGAAGCGAGATTGCCAGACAATGTGCGTCTCGGTTATGATAATCTCACCTTTACAGTTTAACAGAGTATGATAAAAGCGATCGTCTTCGATCTTGATTATACGCTTGTTGACTTCATGGCGATGAAGCGGCAAGCCATTGACGCCGCCATTGACGCGATGCTCGATGCCGGGCTTGACCTGACACGTGAAGAGGTGAAGTCCAGGATCGACGCGATCTATAAGGAGCGCGGCATCGAGTACCAGCAGGTCTTTGACGATCTCATGTTCAGCGTATTCCAGCGCCTGAATCACCGCATTCTCGCTTCAGGCATCATCGCCTATCGTAAGGCCCGCGAGGCAGCGCTGAAGCCTTATCCGCACGTAACCGCAACGCTCATGGAGTTGCACCGCTCGGGGATCAAGCTAGCAGTGCTCACCGACGCGCCGAGCCGCGAGGCATGGCTACGCCTCTGTCACGTGAACCTGCATCACATCTTCAGCATGGCGGTCACGTTCGATGACACCGGCGAGCGCAAGCCATCGCCAAAGCCTTTCAACAAAGCGCTTGAGCTCTTGCAAGTCGAGCCGCACGAAGCACTCATGATCGGTGACTGGGCCGAGCGCGATATGGTGGGCGCGAAAGCAGTAGGGATGCGCACTGCATTCGCGAAGTACGGCGATGTATTCAACACCGTGGAGCATGGCGCCGACTTCGAGCTCAATGACATCAACGATCTGCTGGAGATCATCCGCAAAGAAAATCAGGTAGGCGAACCAGCATGATCTTCGGGACAGGAATAGATGCTATCGAGGTGGAGCGCATCGCCAGGTCGATCGAAACCTATGGTGATCAGTTCGTCCGCCGCATCTTTTCCGAAGAAGAGATCGCCTATTGCAACTGGCGCTATCACTCGGCCGAGCATTTCGCCGCACGCTTCGCAGCCAAGGAGGCGTTCTCGAAGGCGCTCGGCACTGGCTGGCGGAAGGGCTTCATCTGGCGCGAGGTCTCGATCCGGAATGAGCGCTCAGGCAAGCCGGTGATGTATCTCTACCCAACGATGTCGGAGCGCGCCCAGAAGCTGATCGGCGCTGATTTTAGGGTCCATGTATCTCTTACGCACACGAAGACGATTGCCGAAGCAATATGCCATATCGAGACGATTTAGTGGGGAGCCAGCCACAGCATTTGCATCTCGTGAATAATTTGCGTATCTTTACGGTTGCTAGTTCATGGACGTGAGGCCCGCCTTAGACATTTAGACAAGAGACATGAGTACCCAAGGCGAGTTTTTCGAACTGCCTAAAGCTACGCAGCAACCTGAAGCCAGCTCGGACACTTCTGAAACAGAGGCGATCGAGGAATTCACAAAGGCTTCGGCATCATCAACAACTACTTCCAGACGCGGCTTGAAAGATCTATCGATCCCTAAGCTTTATTACTCGATCAGCGAGGTCAGCCGCATCACTGGCCTCGAGCAATACGTGCTGCGTTACTGGGAGACGGAGTTCGATGATCTGCGCCCTCAAAAGAACCGCGCCGGCAACCGCATCTACTCGAACAAGGACATCAAGTTCATCCTGCGGATCAAAGAGCTTCTCCGCGAGAAGCGCTACACGATCGAAGGAGCCAAGCAGATCCTGAAAGAGCAGATCGTAACAGACCGCGATGCCGAGAAAGCGGATGCTACCTCCGAGAACGGCTCAACCCCCGCCCAGACCAGCGCCAACCCCGATCCCTCACAGATCACGATCGACGAAGCAGCCAAAAAGCCAGCCATCAAGATCGAACGCTCCACCATCGACGAGATGCGAGCCAGCGTCAAGACGCTGAAGGAGCTACTGCGGAAATAGTCGTATTCGGGTAGGCGCAAGTCTTTAGCTTGCGTGCTGAGCTCTCAAACGCCAGCGCGATTTGCTTCGAGTAAAATCTCCAGGACACGTCATACCGAGCGCAGTCGAGGTACCTCTCGGCCGAGATGATCCTACATGTGAGAAGCAGCATCCCTCTAGGCGCAGGCTTTAGCCAGTGTGCTGAGCTTGAGTCTGCGCGTGTACGTGATCGAGCTCAGTAACTTTGAGCCCTATGTGTTAACAAAATTTGTCTCTGCCGAGAGGTACCTCGACTGCGCTCGGTATGACGTGTGC
>JBKJTP010000318.1:0-36579 GCA_046590195.1 Kapaibacterium sp. (SeqCode)
AGCCGATGGAGTCCATGTCTCCGCGACCGGCATGGGTAGAGAAGCTGCTTCAGCTAGCGAGCGATGCCAAAGGCAGCAAGATGAACGATGCCGATCTTCGCGATCAGGGCTTCGAGCCGGCACAAGTACGCCGCTGGTTCAAGAAGGAGTATGGAGTCACCTTCCAGAGCTACCAGCGGATGGGCAGGCTGAGCAAGGCTTTCCAGGAGATCCAGGATGGCGCGGCTGTTACAAGTGTCGCGTTCGATGCAGGGTTTGAATCGCTAAGCGGATTCAGCGATTCATTCAAGTCCCTCTTCGATGCGTCTCCATCTGCAGCAAAGCATAGCTCTCTGATCTATGTCACACGATTCTCGACGCCGCTAGGACCAATGATGGCCGCCGCGACGGATCTGGGGCTATGCCTGCTCGAGTTCACCGATCGACGGATGCTCGAGACTGAGCTTGCGCAATTGAAGAAGCTATTCTGTGCATCGCTAGTCGTAGCGAGACACGAACATACAGATCGAACGCGAGATCAGCTTGTCCGATACTTTAAAGGGGAGCTTCGTCAGTTCGATCTCCCGTTGGATGCCCCAGGCTCGGAATTCCAGCGCTCAGTGTGGAATGCATTGAAGGAGATCCCCTATGGATCAACTCGCTCCTACAAAGCGCAGTCAGAGTTGCTTGGAAATCCTCTCGCAATTCGTGCGGTCGCTCGCGCAAACGGTATGAACCGGATCGCGATCATCATCCCGTGTCATCGTGTGATCGCGTCTGATGGATCACTGCAGGGCTATGCAGGTGGATTGCCAAGAAAGCACTGGCTGCTAGAGCATGAGAAGCGACATATGATGACAAACAAAAAAGGCGCCTCGTATTGAGGCCCCTTTTGCATTCTGCTAGATTAGCGCTAGCGAATGAAATAGAGTCTTAGTTGCTCGACTTCTCGATCGTGAATTCTACACGACGGTTCAGCTGGCGACCTTCAGGAAGATCGTTGTTGAACTTAGGATCAGTCTCTCCATGACCCGTTACGTTTGTAGCGGCTGGAAGAGTTGTCATCGAGCGAAGCGATGTTACTGCTGCGTTTGCACGTGCCTCAGAGAGGTTCTGATTGTATTCCTCAGTACCTGTGAAGTCAGTGAAACCATCGATCTTGACGACGCGAGCATCACGGCTGATCGACTCAGAGATGAGCTCGAGCATCTGACGAGCGCGCTCGTTGATGTCCGAACGATCGAAGTCGAACGAAAGCATTGCGAAACGCTCGAGGTTTGAACGCTCTACGGTTGCTGGTACGATGCGAGTCATACCTTCGTCAGTTACAGTCTTGCCAGAAGCGTCTGTTGCTTCGAGGCGGTAGCGCAATGGCTGATTGATGAGGTTGGTCGCATTAGCGATCGTCATCGTCTGCACTGCTGGAGGTGCACCAGATCCAGAGAGAGCTGTGCCTACTGGCGAGCCATTCTGGTCAAGCATAATTCTCCACGAAGTGAAAGGATGGTTGGTTGGCTGTACGCTTGTCTCGAAGCGGATGATCGTCTCACCTGCTGCCATCGACTCACGCTGCTCGATCTTGATCGGAGCTGTGATACGGCTATCATTTGATGCGAGTTCTACGCGGCGATTCTCTTCCATACCTGGCTGTGTAGCTGGGTTGGTTGGGATCTCTGGGAGATTACGTGCATCAACTGTTACGCGGCTAGCTTCGACACCCCATGTGTTGACGAGATAGTCACGAACTGCCTGTGCGCGAGTGCGGCTCAGTGTTACGTTACTCTTCTCAGCACCTGAGTTCGAGTTTGTGCCTGTGATCGTGATCGATGCCTGTGGATTCTCTTTGAGGCGCTGACCGACGATATCAAGAACTGAATGGTTTGCATCTTCTGCATTCTTACCAGCGAGTGTCTGGACAGAGAAGCCCGTTGAGCCCTGACGGCTGTAACGTGCTGGGATCTCAGCCTTGCCTGCTTCGAAGAATACGTATGGGAGCAACGGCATCGAAGAGCGTGCATGCATGCTCGACGTTGGCGATACTGGCTCTGCTGCGATCGAACCATCTGGACGTACACCGCGAGCGATGATGTCAACCGATGCTAGCGTAACGATGGGCGGGGCGACGATCTCATCTGCACCTCCGATATCGAACTTGAGAGAAACTGCACCACGGAATTGCTTGACGATCAGATCGCCAGTTGCGTCGCCGCTGAGGTTTGTCAGTGGGTAATGGAACATTACCTCAGGTGTCAACCAAACCTTCTTAGCAATAGGCGTCAGTGGGATATCGTATCCTGCACCACCACCGATAGAAGCCCAAAGTCCTGGGACATCTGGCATCTCAACTGTCGATGCGCTTGCAGCCTGAACCGTGCGTTGACCGCGTGAAAAACTCTTCTTCACCGGCATGCCGATGTTTGGACCGACCAACAAGTGGAAGTTACCAAATGTGATCTTACCGAGAAGGTCAAGACCGAACGTACGGTAAGCGTATGCAAGATTGTTTGCGTCATCGACGTCACCTGGTACGCCTGCATCGTCAAGCACAGAGCTCAGATCGTTGTAGTTCAAGCGTGGTGAGAACATGAATCCGCTAACGATAGGGATCTCAAGTCCGAGGTGGAATTCCGGCGTGTTGTAATCGCCCTGCTTTGGCATTACTGTATTCGGAGCTGGCACGTGGCCATCGGGGTTGTACGGCCCATCGGCCATGTTCCAGTTGAGCCCACCACCGATAACGAGGGTCAGCCTCTGGGGATAGTTGCCCTCTGTCGTTTGAGCAGTTGCATTCTGAGGGGCCGTTGCTACGAGCGCTGATAGCGCAAGAGCTGCCGTACCGATCAGCCTACGGAGATTTTTAATAAACATGATGCTTCCTTAATATTCAGTGTATGAGTAAACTCAAGTGTGCGGTTCAGATCGAGCCAATTGATGTCGCCGGAGCAAAGGCTGAGAGCTGCGCCCCGAAGGGTGCATACCCAAAGGGTGCTTAATAAGCCTTATGTACTCGTTGAGGGCTGTTGTTAGACATGCCCTGGCCACTAATTTTTGGTGCAATACCTGGCTAAGCCAGCTTCACAACCAATGGGACCGGATGCCATCAAAGAACTTGACCGTTTCCACTCTACATGAGCCTCGCCGCGCTTGCTATCGGTGACCCGAAAGGCAGCCACTTGCGAGAAGTGGGTATTGAAATCTTCTATTCTTCTGGTTATTCTTCTGCGGGTGCTAGGCTGTATGTGCTAGGCGCTTGGTCCAGGAATGATCGGCTTCCGATGATCCTCTTCAGTGAGTACTGTTTGGATGAAGAAGTGATCTGTGGATCCCTCAGGGAACAACCTCGAGACAGATGAGAAACTAAGTTTTCAACATCGAGAGGCGCCATAGGCGATTTTTCCACTCGAATTGGTAAATCGAGTTTAATCAAACCCCCTGCCAACTGAAAACATAGTTCTCTACGGTAGTGAGATTTGTGCGTTATTTGTGGATGACGGCCGTAAAATCGCTGAATTCTGTGCAAATTAACGATTGCTCTAGGAAATTGTTTCGCTAGGCATATCAAAAGGGGATGCTTCGTGCCGAATAGTTATCCCCCGATCCTGCTGTTTTACCTCTCGTCCGTACCCCCACAATCAAACAAAAAAGGCCTCCCTTGCGGGAAGCCTCTATTTCTAACGATTTGAATCTCCAGGATACCGCCTAGATCAGGCGTCTGATGTCGTTAAAGACCATAAATGCCATCAGCGAAAGCAAGAGTACCACGCCGACCTTCTGGAAGCCCATTTTGAAACCCTGTGAGAGCTCGCGACGCATCACCGCTTCTATAAGGATGATGATCAGGTGGCCGCCATCGAGCGCTGGAATCGGTAAAATGTTCAGGAATGCGAGCGAGATCGAGAGCAAAGCCATGAACATGAAGAACGGAGCCACGCCGCCCTCGGCGCTCTTGCTCGACATCTGGAAGATCGCGATCGGTCCGCCAACAGACTTTGAGACCTCGACCTGTCCAGTGAACATCATCTCAATGCCGCGGACAAATAGCACGACCTGGCGTTTGAACTCGGTCCAGCCAAGTCCGAAGGACTCGACGAATCCGTACTCGATCTTGGTGGTCTTACCGATATAAGTGCTTACAGGTACAATACCCACCGTACCTTCCGCAGTCGGAGTCACGGTCTTGGAAATCTCAGCACCTTCTCGTCGCAGCACGAATACGATAGGCTTAGCTGGATTGCTCTTGATCTGATCAACGACCGCTGAGTTGTTTGGCGTTGCCAATCCATTGACACTGATGATTGTATCACCTACTTCAAGCCCTGCTGCACTCGCAGGCTGTCCGCCGACCACCTGACTGATCCCTGCGTAAGAATACCCCTCTGGCAACAAGCCAAACTGCTTGAGCGGCATGACTGGGTCGTTCACAAGATTACCCATCTTGTCCTTCGAGTACGCTACGTCGAATCGTTGTCCCGCGCGATCGAAGGTGACCTTGAAGTCGCGAGCGATCTTGTCCATATAGACGCGCTGCTGGACGTCATCCCAATTGGTGACCGGCGCATTATCGATCGCCAACACCTTATCGCCAGGCAGCACACCACCAGCGGCTGAGATAGATGTCGGCGTGACATATCCGATCGTCGTGGTATCGATGATCTCTCGGCCTGCGCCGAACTTGATCATGCTGAAGATCAGCCATGCAGTGAGCAAGTTCATAAAAACGCCTGCGGTGATCACGATCGACTTCTGCCACCACGGCTTTGCGCGGAATTCCCAAGGCTGAGGCACCGCCGGCAGCTCTTGCGTCTGCGTCTCGTCGATCATGCCGTCGATCTTCGCATATCCGCCAATGGGCAGTAAGCTCAAACGGTAGTCGGTGTTCTTGCCGAGTTTGGCTTCGTCCTCTTCCTTCATATTGCCGAAGGTGAAGCCGGTGATCTTGTTGAATCCGAAGAGCCTCCGGCCCATACCTACTGAGAAGACCGGTACATGCATGCCGAAGATGCGTCCTGCGATAAAGTGGCCGAATTCATGCACTGTCACCAATACGAAGATGACGATGATGAAGTAAAGGATGCTGCTTAAAAAACTAAAGTCCATTCAGTGAACAGCTTTTGGCTGTGTAGATGTAAGAATGCCTGGGTAACATGCCCGTACTGGGCAATGAGCTTTTATAGCTACGCGGACCGGCGAGCCCGGTTTCAGAACTAACTAAGAAGCAACCTCAGACGAGGCTAAACTGTCGCAGTCGAAATGGGGGCGATAAACTGAGCGGCTTTCTCGAGCGCAAACATCCGCGCCCAAGCGTCAGCCGAGAAAATTCGGGTCAGCGATGCCTCTATCTCGTTGGAAGAGCCTGCGGCTAAATGATCTTCGTAGCCAGGAGGAGCGTTTTCGATCGCAAGTTCGACCAATGCCGGGATATCGGTAAAGCCGATCTGCCGTTTGAGGAATAGATCGACCGCAATCTCATTTGCTGCATTTAACACACAGGGGTAAAGTCCTCCGCGCTCACCAGCCTCACGGGCTAGGCGAAGTGCCGGAAATTTTTCGAGATCCGGAGCAGAGAATTCGAGTGGCCGAGTCTGGAGCAGATCCAGCAGATCATACTCTTGTCCTAGCCGTTTCGGATATTCGAGCGCGTACTGGATAGGCAGACGCATATCCGGCGCACCGAGCTGCGCTTTCACACTCCCATCAACAAACTCGACGAACGAATGGACGATCGAGCCGGGATGAACAACGACATCGACCTTCGAGAGCGGCAGATCGAAGAGCCACTTGGCCTCGATCACTTCGAGCCCTTTGTTCATTAGGGTCGCGGAGTCGATCGTGATCTTCTGACCCATCACCCAGTTCGGATGCTTCAGCGCGTCTTCGACTGTGATATCAGCGAATGTCTCGGCAGCACGAGTGCGAAACGGCCCGCCGCTCGCTGTCAAGATTATTCGCTTGATGCTTGAGAGTTCTTCGCCGACCAGGCATTGCGCTATGGCCGAATGCTCGGAATCGATCGGGATGATCTCGCTGCCGCTTTCGCGCGCGAGGGCAGTCAGGATCTCGCCAGCAACGACGAGTGACTCTTTGTTCGCGATGCAGATCCGCTTGCCCTTTCTGATCGCTTCTATTGTGGGCTCGAGTCCTGCAAAGCCAACGAGGGCACCGACCAACGTATCTACTTCAGGAGCTGAAGCGACCGTCACCAGATCATTCTTGCTGGACAAGACCTCGGTATTGGGCGAGCGGGCTCGTAGCTCCTCGGCTCTCTCTGGATCAAGGACGACAACCGCCTTTGGCGAGAACTCGCGGATCTGCTCTTCGAGCTTGTCGATCTGGCGGAAAGTCGTGAGGTACTCGATCTTGTACCGGCCAGGGTGACGCCGGACGACATCGAGTGTATTTACACCAATGCTTCCCGTAGAGCCTAAGATCGTCAAGTGTCTTTGCATGCGATCTGTAAACATAGCTGGGGTGCTAGTCGTCCCATCTCCCGCGCGCATAAATCCCAAAAATCCAACGAATCCCAGTTCAGAGCCGGTTGTTCTTCCGGCGTGAGTTATCTTTTCACCCTCTTTTGCAGGCTCGCCGTCGCGGTGGTCATGCTTTCCATGGTCGATCCGGCAGCAGCGCAACCTGGCCTGCGGGATTCGCTCGCGCTTAGCGGAGGAAAGATCGACACCGCGCTTCAGTCCACCCCGAAGCCTGTTGGTGGAGTCTGGCGCCGGCCGCTCGTTAGGCATGAGGCTACGTCCTCGATCATCTCACGAGAAGCCTACAGGTATTACACCTCTCCTGTTACGTTCAGCGCGTTAACGGAAGAAGCTAGCATTGCATATCCCTTAGTGCTTAGCAACTACGGAATTGGTCGCGAGGCATTTCTCCTGACCAGCCGCACGAGCGAGCCGCTGGTTAATACGCGAGCGAACCGAGCCCTTCCGCTGAATGACCCACTGACAGGTGCGTCAATGCTCAACTTCTTCTCGATGGACGCCTTCCAGACGTTCACGCTCGATCAGGGGGCGAGAGGATTATTCCAGAGCGGTGCTGATAACGCAGCAAGCGATCTGACCGATCTTACGATCGAGCGCTTTCGCTCTCCACTACCATTCTCGCGCATACACTTCACGCAAGTGTTACCTGAATACTCCAACTTCGATGGCGTCTTTAGCGTCAACACGAGTGAAGCAGCGAATGCAATGATCGGTGTGTTCCGTCGCGGACTCGGCGGGCAGCGTGCACGCCCCGACATCGATCTCTGGTCTGGCCGCGCGCAATTTACCTACGAGCATGTCAAGGTTGTTGCAGCTGATAGCGCAAAGGGTATTGCCGCATCGCGGACGAAGACCTTTGACATGCTGCTGTGGTTCAACTACCTCAACTCGTTCGCGGGAGTAAGCGGAGGCGTTGCCATGCCATCCGACTCCGAAGATGTCTTTGACGAGCAACTTCGCGGCGATATCTATCCGAATGCATTCGATCACCGTGTTCGGCTTGACGGGCTTTCGCAGTTCGAGTTCTTTTTCCTCGGCGACGAACCAACCCGCCTAAGCCTGTATGCTACCTACTCTGCTCGTCGGCTTTTTGGGCGCGACAGCGCTACACCATCCTATGCAAACGACTTTGGCAGCGCAACTCGCTATGGTGCGGCTGTTGAGCAACCGTTTTACTTAAGACTTGGAAGCTTCCTAACGCGCGCTGCAGTGCTTGGTGAGTTCCAGTTGCTGAACAAGGACGCAAACTTCCTTCTCGCCAACACGGTGAGCGATACGAGATTGATGGCTGGCATTAGTGACTCTCTTGTGCTCGAAGGTGCACTTGGTCTGAACATCTTCGGAGCCGCCAAGCTCGTGCAATCGAACGTGAAGATCGGTTTTGAGGGTGTCGAATCTCAGGTATTCCCTTCGCTTGGACTTACCGCTGCGATCGATATCTCGAACTGGGTGAAGTTCACTGCGTCATACTCTTACTCGAAGGATTGGGCTGTGCAATCGCCATCACCCACTACTCAGTATCAGCTTCGCAACATTGGCGGATACTTCGATGCGCGTCTTCGCTTATCCCGTCGCGATAGCATTGCATTGCATGTTGGCATTCTCGATCGCAATGAGCCGGAAGGTATCGTCTATAATATCGCTGATGATTCAACGCTATCACCGATGTTCTCAGATCAGAACATCCATTCGCAGTCTGCTCTACTCAAGCTCGATGCGTATTTCTCCTACTTTAGGTGGTCATCTGCGCTGACGTACTATCCAGGCGCAGTGCCTCTGTCGAGATTCACAACACACCCGCAAGCGGATGTGCCTCTGAAGCTGCGCTTTTTCGGATCGACAGGCATCTATTATGAGAATGAGATCGCTGAGGGCAATCTCAGAATGTCGGCAGGCACGAGGCTCAGGTATTTGAACCGTCTCGCCCCAACACTTGCATACGATGAGTTTGCTGATTACTATTTGTACAGAGGGTTGTCGACCGACGCTAGAGGCAACATCTTAAGAGATCCACGGCTTGATCAACCCAAGTACATTTTTGATGTGCTAGTCTCGATGGAGATCGATCGACGCGCTCAAGTGAATATGTCATTCCTCAACATTCTCAGTGCGCCGATGTACAATGTCGAGCTTTACCCACGTGACGCATTCAAGTGGCGCATCGATGTCACCTGGGCATTCCTCGACTAACGCATGAAGAAGCTCGTTAGCGTGTTCGGGCCGAGTGAGTGCTCTCCGCAAGATGCATTGTATCAGGAAGCGGAAGCCTTAGGCTCATCACTTGCCAAGCACAACTTCATTGTTGTCTGTGGCTCGTACGAGGGCGTGATGGAAGCAGCTGCGAAAGGCGCTACAGAAGCTGGCGGCCGGGCGATCGGTGTAACTGCAGAAGTGTTCTCGGCTCGCGGCCGTGAACCCAATGAGTACCTCTCGAAAGAAGTGAAGGTCAAGAGTGCTGTCGATCAATTGATGGAGTTGCTCGATCTTGGCGATGCTTATGTAGCGGTCGGAAGTAGTACGGGTACATTAGTTGAGGTGATCACTGCGTGGGACTTTATGAAGAAGCGTTTTTTGCCGGACAAGCCGCTTCTGTTATTGGGAGATAGTTGGGCACAATTTGACGAAGTCTTCGCGACATCGCAATACTTCGAGAGCTATAAGGAATTTGTCGTGCACGTGCAGAGCGTGCAGGAAGTAATTGAGATCTTAGAATCAAGACTTGGCAAGCAGCTTGATCTGCCAACGCTTGATGTAATACAGTCGTAATGAACAGACCAGAGAGAGACAACGATAGACCCGCCGGCCCAAATAGAAATTCGGGTGGTGGCGATAGCCGAGGACCACGTCGTGAGTTTGGCAACCGTCCTGGCGGTCAAAGACCTGGCGGTCCACGCCCCGGTGGCGATCGTAACTTCGGAGACAGGCGCCCCGCTGGTCGCTCGTTCAAGTCAAATGAATCTCGTCCTCCGTCGACAGATGCGGGTGAGGATGCAAAGTATTATGTCGTCGGACGCCGAGCTGCGCTTGAGCTTTTGCGCGATGAAGAGAATTACAGCAAGATCGAGAAGATCTATGTAGCTCATGGTTCGCAAGGCACGCAGATCAATGAGATCCTGCATCATGCTCGAGCGAACAAGCTGACGCTCGGCGAACTCGATAAGCGAAAGTTCAGAGATCTCGAGGAACGTGTCGCTGGAGATACCGACCCACAGGGTGTGATGATCCTTACCGCTGCTCGGGCGTATCAGGAGTTGGAAGACGTTGCAATCACAGTCGATGGCAAAGCTCCGCTGCTCATTGCACTCGACGGAGTGGAAGATCCGCACAACATGGGTGCTATCATTCGATCGGCTGAAGCGGCCGGTGCAACGGCTGTCTTGTTACCCAAGCGTGGCGCGGTGTTAACACCTGCTGTATTCAAGACGAGCGCTGGTGCTGCTTCGCACATACCGATCGTGAAGTACGGCAATCTCGCTGAGACCATTGCGAGACTCAAGGAAGAGTTTGGCGTCTTCGTCTTTGGGCTTGCTGGCGAAGGCGAGAAGACGATCTATGAAGCGAAGTTCGATCAGCCTGTCTGCCTCGTTACAGGTAGCGAGGACAAGGGCATGCACCGTCTTGTTCGTGAGCGTTGCGACGAACTCGTGAAGATACCATTGGCTGGTAAGACAGAGTCTCTCAACGCGAGCGTTGCGACTGCTGTCGCGATCTTCGAAGCTATTCGTCAGCGGTCTGTCGTAGTTTAGACTACGCCTTCGACGATACGGAAATCGACTTCGCGTCTTTCCTGATTGACTCGAATGAGCTGCACGCGTAGCTTATCGCCGATGCGATAACGCTTCGCTCCGCCGCCACCGCCGCTATTGCCGCCGCGACCACGGTCACGACCGCCATCACGGCTGTAGCTGCCGCCACCCTGCTGCACGAGCGAGTAGTGTCCTTCGTCATAGTAGAAGCGTCCAGGCAACTGACGAATATGAACGAGGCCTTCTGCACCGCTCGCAAGCTGCACGAAGATACCGAAGCTCGTAACGCCTGAGATCGCTGCATCGAACTCCTCACCGATCATATCCTTGAGCAGGAACATCTGCGCCACCTTATTCGAAGCACGCTCGGCTTCGGTTGCACGGCGTTCGAGTCCGCTCGTCTGATCCGCGATATCAGGAAGCTCAGCGTAGTACTGATGCATACGCTCGGACTTCATGCCACCCTTCTGCGAATACTGAAAGAGCATCCGGTGAATGATCAGATCGGGATATCGACGGATCGGGGATGTGAAGTGAGTGTAGTGAGAGAACGCGAGCCCGAAATGGCCGACGTTATGCTCGGCATAAACAGCCTTCGCCATCGAGCGCAACATCAACTGATTGAGCAGCTTCTCTTCCGGTTTGCCCTTGATCGAGTCGAGAAAGACCTGGATCGTAGCAGGGTTGGCATTCTCTGAATTTAGCTTATAACCAAGTGCCTTTGCAAGTACAGCAAGCTCACGCAATTTCTCGGGGTCTGGGTCGGCATGGATGCGATAAAGGAATGGCAACTCACGTCCCTGCTTAGCTTTCTTCGAAATGAATTCAGCTACTGCACGATTGGCGGCGAGCATAAAGTCCTCGATCATACGCATCGAGCCGAGACGCTCCTTCTTGTATGATTCGACAGGCACCGACTTCTCATCGAACCTGAAGCGAACCTCATCGGTCTCGAAGTCGATCGAGCCCTGCGAGCGCCGATACTGATAGAGCTTCTCGCTCAGCTTCTTCATCTCTTTCAGCAAGCGAGCGTATTTGCCTTTGCCCGACTTCGTGCGCTCTTCGGCCTCTTCATAGCTAAAGCGCATGACGCTATTGATCACGGTCTTTGCAAACTTCGACTTGATCACCTTGCCCGTCTCAGGATCGATGTCCATGAAGACCGTATAGGCTAGCTTATCTTCGTTCGGACGCAACGAGCACAACTCGTTCGACAAGCGTTCGGGCAACATCGGGATCACGCCGCCTACAAGATAGACCGATGTGCCGCGGAACAGAGCTTCAGCATCAAGTGCAGAGCCTTCAGTAACATAGTGGCTTACGTCAGCGATGTGAACGCCCAATGTTACCGTGCCGTCCTCATTCTTCGTGAGCGATACAGCATCGTCAAAATCTTTTGCATCTTCCGGATCGATCGTGAAGATCGTCTCGCCACGCAGATCGAGCCTGCGCGCCATCTCGGCTTCTGTCGGCTGTGCTGGAAAAGCGTTCGCCTGCTTCATCACATCGGCAGGAAATTCGTCTGGCAAGTTGTATTCCTTCGCGAGCTTTGCCATCTCCTCCTTGAAGTCGGTGATCTGGCCAATGACAGATGTGACACGACCTTCCGGATCGGAGTAATCGTTCTGCAGATCGTACATCTCGACCTGCACACGGTCGCCTTCGCGTGCGCCCTTCAGATCCTTACGAGTGATCAGAACGTCACGCCCCCCGCCATCACCTTCAGGCACAACGAAGTAGTTGCTGCGGCCTTTACGGAGCTTACCTGTGACGCTGAGATTCGGACGTTCGATGACCTCAATTACCTCTCCCTGCGGGCGGTCCTTTTTCTTCGCTGTGATCGCAACTTTGACGATATCCCCATCTGCTGCGTCCTTCAGATCCTTCGAGCGCACAAGGATCGTATCCTTCAGATCATACTCGTTCGACGGATGAACGAGCGCGTTGCCGGTCGGGGTGACCTTGACGAGACCTTCAATCAGATCCTTCTGAGGAACAGGCGGCACGACGCCAAACCTGCGGCGTGACCCGCGCTGGATGACACCCTCTTCTTCCAGCGTTTGGATCAGGTGACGGAGGTCCTGATACTGAGGATCATCGGACTTTATCCGCATCATCTTCGAGATCTCGTTGGTCTTGAAGAGTTGTCCCTCGTTCTCTTTCAGTAGCTTGACGAGGTCATTGCGTAGTGAATCTTGACGCATCTAATAAAAACGTTTGTGCTCTAAGGTGAGATGATACGGGGCAAATTCTCTGTCTTTTGATCGTGCCGAAAGCCCCTGTTGAGCTTTCTCTTACACAAAACATGCCGCGTAGCATATATTGTAAGCAAGCGAATGGGCACCCCTTTCTATAAAGCAAACACTTGGGGAGCGACTAAATATTGCAGAGCGGCGTTATTTTCTTGTTGTCTAGGCAGGTCCTGATAGCAGGCTCTCACCCACATCCAGACTTGAGCGAACTTCAGTTTATCAAAGGGATTGGCCCAAAACGGGCCGAAGCACTCGCCGCGTCCGGCATTGAGTGCCTGGAGGACCTCGTCGGTTACTACCCTCGCCGCTATATCGACGCCCGCGAGCTTGTGCCTCTGAACGAGGCAATGGCTCATCTCTGGCAAAGCATCACGGTACGCGGGCGGGTGACAAATATTCAGGCTCAAGTGCATCGCCACCCCAAGCGCGCGCAGATCACGATCCGCGATGCTTCGGGCGGCTATCTTCAGCTCGTATTCTTTCAAGGTGCGGATTACTGGGCAAAGCAATTCCAGAAGGACGATGAGCTTGTGGTGATGGGCTACATGAGCGTCTTCAACGGGACGCCTCAGATGGCGCACCCACTTCATCTCGAGAAAGTCGCCGATGCCGATGGCTTCACGGCAGGCAGGATGATCCCGATCTATCCATCGACCAACGAGTTGAAGAAAGCGCGCATCAGTCAGGCGATGATGCGGCAGATGATCGAGAAGGTGCTCGGGTTGCCTGAGTCGCAACGCGCTTATCAGGAGATCCTGCCTGAGTGGATCGTCAATGAGCGCGGACTTCTCCCTCGCCCGCAAGCTGTGCTCTCGATCCATCGTCCCGAGTCCCCAGCGCATCTCGAACGAGCACGACATCGCTTGAAGTACGAAGAGCTTTTCTTCTTACAGCTTCGACTCGCTCTTGAGAAAAAGCGCAACGCACTTCATGCGAAGAAGGGGATCCGCTTCGATACGAGAAATCTTGACGATGCTGTTAGCTCGCAGTTCGGGCTCGGCAATGACGAGAGCCTTGTAAGCATACTTGGGCGCTCGCTGCCATTCGATCTGACGAATGCGCAACGTCGAGTGCTTCGTGAGCTTGCGGCAGATATGGCCAAAGGCGAGAAGGTCGCGCCGATGCACAGGCTTGTGCAAGGCGATGTCGGTAGCGGCAAGACGATCGTTGCGCTCCTGAGCATGCTCTGCGCGATCGAGAATGGTTTTCAATGTGCGTTGATGGCGCCGACCGAGATCCTCGCTGAGCAGCATTACAATACGTTGCGAGATCAGCTCAAGAACTTACCTGTCAACATTACGCTCATCGTTGGTGCACAGAAGAAGAAGGAGCGTGAGCATGCGCTTGATGAAATATCATCGGGCTTTGCGCATATCGCGATCGGTACGCATGCGTTGATCGAAGACGGTGTACAATTCGATAAGCTTGGACTTGTTGTGATCGATGAGCAGCATCGCTTTGGTGTCGCCCAACGCAAGGCATTGATCGATAAGGCGCAAGCTGCAGAGCGCGCGCAGTTCGCACCTGATGTGCTCATCATGACTGCAACACCGATACCGCGAACACTGGGCCTCACGCTGTATGGCGATCTCGATGTCAGCGTTATCGATGAACTGCCAAAGAATCGGAGGCCTATCATCACGAAGCTCCTCTTCGAGCAGGATCATGAACGGATCTATCGATCGATTCGAAAGACTGTCAAAGACAAGGGTGAGCAGATCTATATCGTCTATCCGCTTGTAGAGCTGTCAGCGAAGAGCGATCTCGCAGCAGCAACGCATTCGTATGAACGGTTGTCCGCAGAGGTCTTCCCTGATCTGAAGATCGGATTGCTTCATGGCAAGTTGCCTGCGAAAGAGAAGCAGCAGGTGATGCATGCTTTCCGTGATAAAGAACTTGAGGTCTTGGTCGCCACAACTGTCATTGAAGTTGGCATCGATGTGCCGAACGCGACGGTGATCATCATCGAGCACGCTGAACGGTTTGGCCTCGCACAGCTGCATCAGCTTCGTGGCCGTGTCGGCCGCGGCGGGGCACAGTCGCACTGCATTCTCGTGGCGAGCAATAAATTAAAGCGGCGAGAAAGCTATATCGAAACCAGTCTTCAGGCTGAGGAACGGTCCGTTGCGCTCGACAGGCTGGAGAAGATGGTGGAGACGAATGACGGCTTCAAGATAGCCGAAGCTGATCTGGAGATGCGTGGCCCAGGCGAGTTCTTTGGGACCAAGCAGTCAGGATTACCTGTCTTTCAGATCGCCGATCTGGTCAGGGACGTTGATATCATGGAGATTGCCAGGGAAGATGCGTCCAAAGTGGTTGAGGCCGACCCCCATCTTCGCTCCGCTGAAAATTCAATGACGAGGACCGCATTCCTCGGCCGCTTCCAGGGTGTTGAGTCCTTCATGCAGATCGGTTAACGAACCGCCTTCTTCCGAATACGTATTTCATACGTATCTTAGAAAATATCGCGCTGAATTTTTGCGCTCGGATAAACGTAACCAATATACCCTATCTCGTTCTCGCTGATGGGTGAAAGGTCTGTGCTACAACCCTCGGAAGCACACCTGGTCGGTTGTTGTCCAATTCTTCTACAAATTCTCTGACGCTCCACGCGTCCAATTCGGGAAACGCTATGATCCCAATGTATCGCCGTCTCCTACAGTCAGCGGCATTACTTGTCCTGCTTGTCACTGCACCGGTAATCTTGCAGGCACAAGGTGTGTACCTCTATACGGGCAATAAATATGTGACTGCTCGCGTCAATCAGCAGACCGGTACCTTCATCATCTATACAACGGGTAACGGTTACTATGGCCAGGCAGAGAAGGCGCTCACCTTTTCGAGCGAGACAAGCTTTTTCTCGATCGAGATAGGTGGGAAGGTGTACACCAATAACATGATCGGCCTAGGCGGCGATCGGAAAGGCTTCAGCGCAGATCCACGCTTTGGGGGTTACCTGCTGAACGCGACTAGCAGGATCATTCGCGGCACCACGACAGGATTGTTCGGCTACGCCGATACGGTCGAGACGGTCTGGAAGCTCCCAGTTGGGGATGTTATCCAGCATGTTTATCCTGTGGCGTTCGACTTCTCCGGTCAGATCGTGATGAAGTGGAAGTTCAAGAATCGCGCAGCAGGCAACGTCCGCGTTCAATCGCAGTATCTGCTTGACACCAAGATCCGTAAGAACGACAGAGCCAAAGTACTTACACGTTCAGGTTATCGTCGCAACTGGACACTCTATGTTGAAAATAATCAAAACTATCCTCCTGTCCCAGCATTCTTCCAGGCATTCCAGCAGGATCTTGAGCCGCCGCTGTTTGATCCTCTTCTCGCAAGCCAGGGCACGCTGATCAATCCTGAGTTGGGCTTGATGAAACCTGATGCTGTGATGGTGGGCCAATGGGAAAGCCAGGCCGCAGGCCAAGGCAGTAGTCTTGTCGATCAGCTGTGGTCGTATCCGAGTCCATATCCGGAGGCAGAGTACGACGACAGCGCTGTGCTTCTGATCTTCCCGGCACAATACAGTTCAAATGGCTTAACCACAGAGGTTGGCCGCACTGCTTATGGCACCGGTGAGTATGAAAGCTGCACCGGCGATCTCTATGCTCTTATCTTCCGACCCCGCATCCTCCGAGCGAACGCAGCGGGTGATGATTACAAGCCAAACCCGTTCAACGTCGACGTTTATCTCTTTAACACGAACAAGTTCACAGAAGCGGGTAACACGATCGCAACACTTGAAGTAGGCCCGTATCTCAAGATCATCGATCCGGTTGGTACTGCTGACGGCAAGTCGGCAACGATGTATGCTGAACCGAAGACGGTTGGCGTGGGCGGTGTCAGCGTTGCCACTTGGAAGGTGCAGACTGAGAAGACCTGCACAGGCGACACGACGTGGCTGCGTGTAAGTGCTAAGTCAACACTTGGCGATCCAAGCTTTACGCAGACCTGCGAATTGCCATTGCCGCTACCGTGTCTCGATAAGGACACTCTGTCACCGATCGCTGAGCCTGAAGTTGCACTTGGCTACCTGAAGACGATCCAATTCCATGATGACCGTCAGAAGGACAAGGGTATCGAGAAGATCGAGGTACTAAACCATGATCCGAAGAAGGTAACCGTGACGATCGATCCTTTCCAGAAGTGTACAAAGTCATGGGTCAAGATCAACATGCTTCAGATCGATACCACTGTCAAATCATGCCTGACGCTGAAGGTGACAGATTGCGTGGGCAACGTTACGCTGAAAGAGATCTGCTTCCCCGAATGGCCGCCAGTACCGGATGTGGTCAAGCCGAGGATATTCCTGTTAGGAAGTGATCTGTCAGATAACGGCACTCTCTGCAATTCGAAGTGGGATACGTTGCTCGCTGTCGATGATACATTGTACGACCAAGGTCTGCAATCGATCGACTACACTCCTGGCATTCCGCCAGTGAACATGGAGCTAGTGATCAGTTCGTTTGCAACTGGTGCGTCGCGACATGGCTTTGTCGTTCGTACGCTTAATAAGATGATCGATGGCAGCATTTCCATACGCGCGACCGATCGTGCAGGAAATTCCGTCGACTATGCACTAAACTATTGCACGATACCAGATCTTGACAAGCCTATCCTCAATGTCTTCCAGCTCAATCCGTATGAGTGGTCGGTGTTTGTCGAAGACGACCGTCCTTACGATAGAAGGCTCGACACCATTCAGGTCTACAATCGTCAGAACGTTACGCTCACGCTGAACGGGATTCCGTTCGAGCCGAGCCGCGAATACACAAGGTGGCAGCCGAACTTCAGCTTCAATGTGACGGTCACCGATACATCGAAGTTTGCATCGTTCTGCGTACGCGCGAAGGATCTTGCTGATAGCTCGAGCCTATCGCTCTCAGCGAATTGGTGGTCGGGCGATACTTGTCTTACTCGCGACACCATTCGAGATGAATGGGGACCAAACATCACTCTCGATCCGCCGCCAGATGTCTCACCAACTGTTATCACTGTAACTGTTGACGATATTCATTTCATCAACGGACAGCGCGTAGGCTGGGATAAAGGTATCGACTCGGTGTGGTTCACGAATGTGAAGGGCATGGAGATCCCATCCACGTTGAAGCTTCAATGTGCCGACAAGTTCACGTTTGAGGTGAGCGTCTCTGATACACTTGCTTTCGAAGACCGCGCAACGATCTGCATCAATGTTCGCGATTGCGCGGGCAACCTTGCAGATACTTGCTGGTATTATCCGATCATCCCGGATTCGTTGCCTCCGATCATTCAAGGTATTTCAGCAACGCGCACAATGCTTGATATCATTGTGACAGACTCTACGACATACGATCGTGGCCTCCGCCGCGTTGTGCTCAGCGAGCATACCAACTTCAAGGATGTCAACATCCTCGATACCTCTGGTTGGGTGATCAACTTCCCCGTTGAAGTTGTGAAACCAGGAAGGTCATCGTGGGGTAAGCTTGAAGCCATCGACGTGTTCGGCATGATGTCGCCAGGTGGAAGCGACATACGCGAAGAGCACAAGGCCAGCATCGAACTCGCAGTATGGGTGCAAGACTTTGCATTCAAGTCTTCAACGAGAGCCGAGCAAGGTGAGACGATCAAGTTGCCGGTCAACTTCGTTACCACAGATACATTCTCATTGTATCGCAAGAACATTCGCGAGTTCGAACTCACGTTCGATCTGGTTGGTCATACTGGCTTTACCTATGCCGGTTATGATCAAGCGAATACATCAAGCGAAGGAATGACCATCACGCAAAACATCAATGGAACACGCATCACACTTTCGGGCTGGTCACCAACGCCGTTGACAAATCAGGATTCAGCACTGATCTATGTGTTGATCAAGTCGGAGGCCGATGAGTTGACTCGACAGACAGTTGTAACTCCAATTTCGATGGTACTCAATCGCAATAGAGATACGATCGTGACTGGCAAGAATTCTATCGCAGTGTTACCTGCACCGTATTCAACGACGAGTGGCGGTGCGATCATCGCTGTTGGATCCTGTGCACCTGAAGTGATCGCTGGGGCAGGAACGCCGAACTCGATCGCACTTGACTACGGACATCCAAATCCGTTCAACGAATCGACCAAGCTCAACTTTAGCGTTGCAACTGAAGGAAGAGTTGTGATCGCACTCTTCAATTCGCTTGGCGAGCAAGTAAAGACGATCGTTGACGAGGTGATGGCCCCAGGTGAATACGTGGTCAATGTGAGCGCCAGTTCACTACCAAGCGGCACTTACTATGCACGATTGCAGTCGGGTAATAAGGTTATCACCCGAAATCTGAAGCTCATGAGATAAATCTTAGCATTTTCCAAAACGAAAGGCCTGACCGATAACTGATCGGTCAGGCCTTTTTTCTTATCGGAAGTGTAGCGATTTGCGACTGTACCGATTTGGGTCGTGCATTTTGAGCTAAAATCAGTCATTGTACTGTTTTAGAACAGTGCACCATGTGCTAATATGAAATCGCTAAATTGCCCTAATCTTATTGTTTTCAACGATTTTTAGGAAACTGCTGCATCTAACTCCGGTAAAAGTGCGTCTATCTATACGTGCGGCGCTGCCAATGTCGTACAGAGTTTGAACCAGGTAGTTAATCCGAGTCTCAGTTTAGTAAGCCATGAATACGACCGTAAGAAACCTCGCCAAGGTAGCAGTCAACGCAGCAATGCTCGCATTGTCAATCGGACTTTTCGATTCAGCCCACGCGCAGAGTGTAAGGCTCCCTGGTGATGCGATTGGCGCAGTGACCCCAAATTCCACACAGAGTTTAGTTCTGGCAACAGAGCTTGACTCACGCGCTGCCAGAATGACAGCGATGGACGCTGGGATCGCGAAGCGTGCTACAATAGGATCCACATCCTTGATGATGTCGACCGAACTGCCAAAGGCGGTCGATCAGGCTCTCTCGCTGATCTCAGTTGAGAAGCTTATGCAAGGTGAATCGAAGGCAACAGTCGCCATTGGCGGTTCTGCTTCGCTTCTTGATGAGCAATCGATCAGCGTCAAGGTAAATTTCGAGACGCGTCCTGTAGGCGGTATTCTGACTGTTCGCGCTTCAATGGCTCCGTCATTCCGCGGTGTAGGAGTTTCGACTCGCCCGGAGATCAGTCGCTCGGTAGCGATGGCGGTCGACGAGTTGGATGAGGCGATGGTCAGAGATCTGGTTCGTGAGCTCACGGCCGAGATCAATGGCGAGTACGCTCATCACTGAGCAGCCGAGCAAGCTAGAACTCAACGTAGTCTAAGCTTTTGAAAATTTGTTTTGGGCGGAATTAGGGCATAGGGTATAAAATCTCTGCGGAGGGATTTTTGGAGGTGATAGAAGCGTGCAGCATCCATTATACTCTAACCCTATACCCTAATCCGATCCCACGTTAAGCGATCCATAGAGATCGCCGCGATCCATAGAGATCGCAACGGTCACTCACAAGGCCGATAAGTTTTATCTCTCACCGTTTCTTAGGAAGTAGCAAAACCCGGGTGATACTGCGAACGAGCGATCGTCTCCATGATCAAACGGGTTTTGAATTTTAAACCCTGACACCCAGTATCCAACTTCCGAACGTCCTCCTGCATGCGCAGGTTAATCTCACTGATGACCTGTAGGATCCTCTCTCTCCTCGCTCTCTTAACTCTAGCAGCTTGCAGCCAGCCAGAGGAACCGGCTATGCCGCAGGATCCGCGCACCGAATTTGTCTTACACACCCTGCCTGAGATGGATTATCCAGAGGATAATCCGAAGAGCAAGAGCCGCTTCGTGCTGGGATGGCGCCTGTTTTACGATCCGATCCTCTCTGCTACGCAAGATGTGGCGTGTGGCACTTGCCATCACGCACGCTTCGGTATGGGAGATGCGAGAGCACTCTCACTTGGCGTGCAGTCCGCAGGACTTGGACCCGAGCGAATCTCCAAGGGCCCGATGAAGCACGAGACTGCACGCCACTCCCCTGCAGTCATCAACGCAGGCTATATCAAGAATGCACAAGGGCATCGGCCGATCTTCTGGGATGGTCGTGCCGGGAGCCTCGAAGAGCAGTCCCTGTTTCCGATCCGTGACCCGCATGAGATGCTGGGACATTCCATCTCGCCAGAAGCTGCGATCGATTCTGCAATTGCCCGACTTCAGCGCATCAAGCTTTACGAGATCTACTTCAACGATGCATTTGTCGAGGAAGCGGATTCAGTAGCAGGCGGCAAGATCCAAAGCGCCATTACGGCTTCGACCCTATCGCGGGCGTTGGCCGCATTCCAGCGCGAGATCGTCTCGAAAGACTCGAAGTACGACCAATTTGTGAAAGGTACAGTCGAATTCACACACGCAGAGCTGGAGGGTTTGCGCCTATTCCACGGCAAAGCTGGCTGCGCGGGCTGCCACTCCGGGCCGATGCTTTCGGATTTCGAGATGTACGGCCAGGGCATTGGGTCGCTCCAGGATCAGGGTGCCGGCAATCACCGCTTCCGGACTCCCTCGCTCCGCAACCTCGAGCTCACGGCGCCATACATGCACGATGGCAGCCTCCGCTCGATCGACGCTGTCATCGAGTACTACGACAGAGGCATTGCAGCCAACAGCGGACTGCCGAAGTCCTCGATCGATCCGCGATTCCGCCCGCTTGGGCTCACGGCTGCGCAGAAAGCATCGCTAAAGGCTTTCCTACTTACTCTCCGTGACGATGGTTGGGAAGACTTCGCAGTCCCGCCTTCGACCGTCCCAAGCAACCTGGACGTCCCGCGTTGAGCCAATCTCTCAATTCACACACGCGCTTTCGGGCTCGGGCAGATAGCTCCATCTGGAAGCTGCTGTGCAGTCCGCAGGGTATTCTCGTTGGCGAGGAGCGCAACACTCTCAACCGCGAGACCAGCCTATTCGCTTATGACCTCATGGCAGACACGCTGCTCTGGTCTGGGCTCTCGCTCGAGGACAAGTGGTGGCTGAGCATCGTCGAGCTGACCGAGACAGCGCTCCACCTCCAGCACTACGCCGAGGGCCCGCTGCCCACACCTTCAGGCGTGACCTCGATCGACATGCATTCCGGCACGATCCGTTGGACATTGCCCAGGGTTGCCTACGTCGCGGAGGCAGATAGCGAGGTCATCCTGCACCAGCAGGGTATACTCCAGGAGCAATATCTTGCAGTAGATAAGATCTCTGGAGAGATGACTCGGCGCGTCGGCACCGATGAATTGCCTGCGCGAGATCCCAACGAGTTCGATCATCTCCTCTTCCCGGCGATTATCGATCCTCAAGAGACTGGCACCCCCGAAGTCCAGCGAGCGCTTGCAGGACTAGTGCAGATAGACGACCTCCGAGGTTCGATCGAGTATCTGAAGCTGCAAGACGCGATCATACTATCCTTCTACTCAAGGGATACGAAGGATGCTCAGACGATGTTGGAGAACAAGCTTGTGCAGGATCTGGCGATCGTTGATGCAACGACCGATCAAGTGATCTTTCGCGAGCGATTGAGCAACTCTGCAAACTACCCTGTTTCCGGCAGCTATTTTCTCTACCAGGACCAACTACTCTATGTCAAAGATGGCAGCGAACTCAAGAGCATCTCGTTGGCGTAGCGCAATCGTCGTCGCAATTCTCGGCGTGGCGCTCTCGAGTTGCGATCGCGGCGCTGGCCAGCAGGTTGCAGTTGCGAACAAATTTGCAAACGCCGTTGTGATCAACAACGAAGTATTGATCGACTCCATGGTCGCAACAGTCCGATTGAAGGAGCACTTCGACAACGAGTTCACGCGTGCTGAGTTGATACGTTGGATCGGCTCATTCTATGACAAGAGCACGAAGCGATTCAAGACAAAGACGAGCGCAGATGTTGATGATAACTTCATTGACGAGCTCGGCGGGGGAATGCTTCGCCGCGGCGAGATCGAAGAGACCGGCAAGGTCCGCGTGCGTGCGCCGATCAAAGGCGAACACGATGCTATCTTCTGGATGGTGAAGCAGGAAGACCGGCCTTGGGGCATTGCCATGATCACCAAAGGCGAAATGAAAGTCTACTTCAAATAAGTCTCACAAGTTTATGACCCACCTCAAACCCGGCGACAAAGCACCAGACTTCTCAACGATCGACGACCAGGGCAATGCGGTATCGCTCAAAGCTTTGCGCGGCAAGAAGATCGTGCTCTACTTCTACCCGAAGGATAATACATCAGGCTGCACTAAGCAGGCGTGCGAGCTGCGCGATAACTATAAGAAGTTCGATAAGCTTGATGCTGTAGTGCTTGGCGTGAGCCCCGACTCGCAGAAGTCGCACACGAAGTTCAAGACGAAGTTCGATCTGCCGTTTCCGCTGCTGGTCGATGAAGAGAAGAAGATCATCGAAGCTTATGACGTGTGGCATGAGAAGTCGATGTACGGCATCAAGTTCATGGGCGTCGTCCGCACCACATTCATCATCGATGAGAAGGGCAAGATCTCTCACGTCTTCCCAAAGGTGAAGGTCCCGGATCACATGGAGCTGGTGATGCAGGCGCTGAAAGAGTAGGATCTGACCGGATTAAGCCAATCATCCGAATGCCGAGACTACCATGACGAGGAAAAGTGCAGACCCAGATTTCGATTAGTAGTATTGTAGTAGGGCATTAACTGAGTGCGATTTGATGAACTGCGATCTGACAGCCAATATCCAACCAGTCCTCCAAGTACCGGAGGGATCGAAAGATGTAATATTTTGCCGATCCTGCTATTCTGAGATTGCCAGCCCGTCGTCATAATCAGGCCAGCGACACTACCAAGCCAAGTTGACAGATAACTGCCGTCGCCATCCATGACGTAATCGCCGAACATATGAATGACGAGCGAGGACGTCAAGGTGGAGACCATCCCAGCAATTGCAACCCCAATACCCTCTGGCTTCGCGGTATCGAGATGGCCTGCTGGCACTAAGAACAGAATTGATCCGGTATACGCCGCATATGAAAGTAGTGTTTGCGCGCTACCCAGTGGTAATCGTGATGATCGCGGAGGAGGCGAAGGTTCTTTTACTCCCGCAGAATCCAGACTTTGAGTTGCTTTAGCGCTATCAGCATTTACTTCTTGTGCCTCACACTTGGTGCTTAAAACAAGAGTACTGACAGTCAATATGATGAGGAGTAGTCTTATCATGCTCTTGATCGTTTTATCTATGCCTCCCCCCTCTTGGGCTGTGACCACACGGCGGACCAGAGGGAGTGCCAGGGCAACAAGGAAGGCCATAGCGAGTTAATGTTTCACGACTCCAGGTACGGGTGTTCCGATCAAAGGTGCATGGGCCGTAGGTACATTTCCAACAATTCGGACACTTTGAAACCTCTGTCGGATCGCAGTCGGATGTGCATTGCCGTGCTGTATTAATACAACAAGGTCGATTGCCTGAGGGATCAGTTACCCAACGCCTTGCAATTGCTTGCTTTTTGTCATTATATTCACACTCCCATCCGCATTCAAAACAATCACCTTTACAAAGAAGCCGCCCGCAAGGACCCCCACTTGTGGTAGGTACATTACCACCACAAAAACAACTCTTTTGATTCCGCCCGTCAAGTGGAAACTGGGGCTTATTTGCTATCCCAACGCATATTGCCGCTGTCACGATGTCATAAAGTAGCGCATCCACGAACCCATTAATTGATACAATCACAAAGTCTAGAACCTTACAAAGGGACCATGGCAATGCATCCCAGGCGGCATAGGCCTTTTCAATGATACACAATGCCAACAACTGGCTAGTTAGCACGCAATGAAGAATCACGGAAACAGGGTCAACGAAGGCGGGTGCGCACCATAAATTCTTGTCGTGCTGTTCACAACAATCCGTGATTCGCATTGAGGCACCACAAACGCCAATTGCCAACACATCAGGGGCTTCAGTACACGTAAGGTCATGCGCTGTGCCGATGTCCATGAACTCACCGATATTGTCGGTAGTACCATCGCAAGGATTAGTGGGTCCAGTCTTCACTTTCGTTGAAGGCGTTGTGCTATTTCTTGGCGCCCCCCCATCCATGGTTGAGGGTGGGCGTGGTCTTTCAGGCGGTACCGGATGGTCGGTTAGCGCTATTCGTGATGCTTGCGCAAGCTCGACCCCCACTCCCATAACCTGGGATCCCGATTGCTCACGAACAACGGAGTTTAAATTTGTAACGCGTAATTTGTGATTGACAATTGCGTTCGCCATGAAGAGCCCCCAAACGTACAGTCCGATCGACTCCAGATTAGTATTGCCCCTATCAAAGGGTTTTGAGCCCTCTCGTTCAAGTTTTATTTTTCCTTCGCCTAGTTTGCGAAGCGTGAGGCTTAGCAGGGTTGAGTTCGACAGAGTCGTTGTGATGCTAACTCGAATAGAATTATCATTCTCATCAACTTTGACAAGATGGATTTCTCCAGTCTCGATCATAGTCACAGGAAATGATTTGCTGCTGTTTATTGATGTCAGTTCCGACAACGCGCCAATCTTAATCTCTGGAAAAACAAAGCCGTTGCTTTGACCAACATGCAGCCGATGCGAATTGCCTTTGGGAAGTAACCAAGATTCGGCGCCAATTCTGGAGTCTTTTTCGACGCCCTTTCGTGCATTTGAGGCTTTCCATTGTTGTACATTGTTCGAGATCGCAGATCCAATCCCGCTTCTAGATAGTGGCATAGTCGTGTTATTAACTCTAGTGACCTTAACTTTACTAGGTGTTCATTAATCTACTCGACCACAATCCACTCCATCTCTGTCATCGAATAGACAGGAGCGAGTGGTGTTCCGGTTGGTTTTGATTTAGTCCAGAGGACGACGTTGTATCGTCCTGTTCGTTTGAGATCGACGTGAAGATGGAGAAAGTTATTGTATCCCAATCCTGTCGATTCCCATTTCAGCACTGGGTAGGTGCCTGCGTAGTCCCCGCGTGTGCCGCCGTTATCGCGAAACGCAAGATAGACGACATCAATACGTGCAGGGCCAGTGATGTTAAGGTTGATAAACATACGCCAGCGTGTGCCAGCACGCATGAACATCACTTTGGAAAGTGATTCGGGTAGTGTCGCGGAGTCATTCCACGTTTTGTGGTCGAACATCCATTGCGCAGCCTCCGCTATGTTCGAGCCTTTGTCTGTGCCATTCGGCATACAGAGTGGCTGAGCCGCGATCGCCAACTGAGACGCACCCCAGGTTTGGTTAGCGAAGTCTGTGACACGCGCTCTGGACCCTGTGGCAATAAGCACACCGCCTCCGCCACCCAACTGAGCGAAAGCAACAAGATCGGTGATCTCTTTCGGTTGTGCGCCTTCCCAGTCATACCAGTCCGGTACTTCATCGAGTCTTATACAGCAACTCATTGCTTATGCTTTTGCGATGAGTTACGGTACTGCGATCCATTCCATCTCCATCGTGCTATAGACCGGAGCAGCAGTCTTGCCCCAAAGCAGCATCGAGAAGTTGCCGAGTTGCTTGAGCGTGACCGTTAGGAACATGTTGCCGGTGAAACCTGTGACACCATTGTCGAAGCTGATCACAGGATAACTAGCCTGTCCATCGCCTCGCGTACCCGCATTGTCACGGAATCCAAGTTCAACTTTCGTTAGTGTACCTGTGATCGTGATTGGAATGCGCATCTCCCATTGAAGTCCAACCCGGACGAAGATCACCTTTTGAAGAGGTACTGGCAGTGTTGCCGCAACATTGCGTGTGAGATGCTGCATGTTCCACTGCGCGGCATTAGCTACCATCTGCATGTCGTCGGTGTGAACGGTGAGGCAATCGGGAAGTGCCGTGCCGCTATAGGCCATTGCAGAAGCAGCCCAGGTTTGAGATGCGAAGTCTGTCGCATTCTCATAAGTACCTGTGATTCCATTGAGGGTGGCCTTCGCGATGAGATCGAAGATGTTCATCGGGCTGGACTTTTGCCACTGGATCCAGCTATTAGCAGCTTCGAGAGATTGACAGCAAGATATAGGAAATTGAGTTTGGGTTATTGAGAACTGTTACACTCTTAAGAAACTCAGCACCAGCGAAAAGTTACACTAGGGCATGAAATAATCCCCTGACTTTTGAGCGAGTGTACCGTCTTGCAAAATTATGACACGTTCTGCGGAATCCACCACTCAGTGAGTACTCAATTTACTGATTATTCTAAGATAATTTACTTTGCTAATTGTTTCATTCTCATGCTTGAAGAGTTTGAGCCGATAGAGCCGCTGCCGAATAGGGTTGAGTCTGCACGATTGCTGCTGCGGCAGGTGCGGCTGATGGATGCGCGAGAGATCGCGGAGCTGCATACCGATGCGTATGCGAAGCACTTGCGGCCGTGGTCGCCACAGCCCGTGCCGCACGAGAACATGGCTGAGGCCATCGCGGACTTCGAGAACTTCACGCTGCTCGCGCTCGAGCGTTGGGAAGAGGATCTCGATTACAGGTTCGCGGTCGTGCTCAAAGAGACGGGTTCGATCATCGGTTTGATCGGCATCACGAATATCATTCGTGGTGTCTCGCGCGCAGGATTCATCGGCTATTGGACCGGCGCCGATCATATCAACAAAGGTTACGCGACCGAGGCGACGGTGCTCGCATTGCAGTATGCGTTCGAGATGCTCGGGCTGCACCGGGTCAATCTCTGGATCGCTGAAGACAATTCTCCGAGCTTACGCATCGTTGAGAAGCTTGGTATGCGTTATGAGGGCACGGTCATCAAGGCGCTTTATCTTGGCGGCGAGTGGAAGGATACGAAGTCGTACGGGATCGTGATTGATGAGTGGCGTGCGCGTCGGGAAGAGCTCATGCGAATTCTATCTTCGTAGGGGAGTTTCGCGCTTCGCGCTCAACGCGGCAGGCTAAAGCCCGCCTCCACACGTACTTTGATGAGTAACTATTAAGCGGGGCTGGCGTAGCAGATGTGTGCCGTGGACTGGAAGTTGATTATCTGCCTAAGTGAATAATTGACTGGTCACTATCCGGTACTTATCGCAAAGGTTATGAAAAATTTATTTACCGCTTTATCCTTGTTTGGTCTGTTAGCCGCTTATCCTGCGGGTTCAGACGCTCATTTTCGTCCTGATGATCAGCCACAATTAAAGGCTGTTCAGACAATTGCTGCCAAGGCCAAAGTATCCAAGGCTCCAACTGTGCAGCTATCTGCACAGGATCTGGCCAGGATGCTCGAGCAGCAGGTGCTTTCGGGCGAAGGCGTGAGCATGAAGTTCAAGATCAAGAACGGCGAGAACGTCACGGTCATAGCCGATGTGAAGACGAAGAAGGTGCGCATCGAGACGGGCTCAATGACGATCGTCTCCGATGGCCAAACCGTCTATAATTATCAGAAGCGTAACAATCAGTTGACGATCGACGCGCTCGGCAAGGGCCGCGCATCGGCGCTTTCAAATCCGAAAGAGCTCTTCCTCTTCGCGACCAACTATTCTGCGAAGCTGGTCTCTGCCAAGAATGGCAATTACGTGTTGGCGCTGACCCCGAACGCGAATGTGCAGAACGCGCTGACCGCTGCAGGCGGGATCTCGCAGATCACGTTCAAGCTCGGCGTTGCGAAGGACAAGCTGAACATCAAGAGCGCATCCGCTGCGAGCAACGGGCAGAACGTCGAGACTGGCGCGCTGACCGTGAAGTCGCTGAAGACTTTGACGGCCTCGCAGTTCGCATTCAGTCCTCCTAAGGGTGCGAGGGTGATCGACCTGCGGGAGTAGTGGGTAGAGGTCAGAGGCTAGAGGCTTCTCTGACAAAACTGAGATTTTGACCGAACACCGCTCCTATGAGCGGTGTTTTTGTTTGCCTACCTTAAAAGTACAATGGCCAGATACCAGCACCACATCTTCATCTGCGAGAATCTTCGTGACGAAGGTCACGAACGTGGCTCTTGCGCGGGCAAAGGCTCGATGGAGCTGAAGGGCGCGCTCAAAAAGCTGATCAAGTCGAAAGGATTACGCGAGCTTGTTCGTGCGAATTCCGCCGGCTGCCTTGATGCTTGCGAGTTCGGGCCGAGCATGGTCGTCTATCCTGAAGCGATCTGGTATGGCGGCGTTCAGCTTGGCGATCTTGAGGAGATCATCGAGTCGCATATCGTTAATGGTCAGCCCGTCGAGCGTTTGCAGATCCAGGATCCGCGCTACACACAACTTTTCTAATACTCTACTCACCTACGAATGAAGCTTATCTCTTTCATCCCTGGCAAGGTCGATACACTCGATCCTGATTTTAAGCAAGCGCGTGTCGGTCTGGTCAAGGGCGACGACATCATTGATGTTGCACTCGCATCAAACAATTCGCTTCAGCAGGATATGATCTCGTTTCTCGAAGGTGGCGAGCGCAGCATGGATGTTGCGAGAAAGCTGCTCGAATCTAGCGATGCGAGCTATGCGATGAATGAAGTCACACTGCTTTCGCCAGTGCCGCGCCCAACTTCGATGCGCGATGGCTACGCCTTCCGCCAGCATGTAGAGGCCGCACGCCGCAACCGCGGCGTCGAGATGATCCCCGAGTTCGATCTCTTCCCTGTCTTCTACTTCACGAATCACAATGGCGTGATCGGTCAGGGACCGATGCAGGTGATGCCCGAGCATTTGAAGAAGCTTGATTTCGAACTCGAAGCTGCGATCGTGATCGGTAAGAAGGGACGCAACATCAAGGCTGCTGATGCCGATAACTACATCGCTGGCTACACGATCATGAACGACTGGAGCGCGCGCTACTTGCAGATGGAAGAGATGAAGCTCTCGCTCGGACCAGCGAAGGGCAAAGACTTCGCGACGGCACTTGGGCCGTGGCTCGTAACGAAAGATGAGCTGGAGTCCAAGAGGATCCCGAGCGCTGACGGCGATCGCTATGATCTGACAATGACTTGCACTGTCAATGGCACTACGCTATCGCGCGGCAACTTGAAGGACATGACATGGAGCTTTGCACAGCTCATCGAGCGTGCGAGTTATGGCGTGACACTCATGCCTGGCGATGTGATCGGTTCTGGTACTGTGGGCACCGGATGTTTGCTGGAGCTCAATGGCAGCAAGATCACCGATAATCTGTGGATCCAGATCGGCGACACCGTTACGTGCGCGATCGATATGCTCGGTTCTCTCACCAATAACGTGATCGAAGAGAAAGTATGAAGAAGTTGATCGCTCTGTGCTGCGTGCTATTGATCACGTCTTGCGCCGGCAAAGAAGAAGTTGACGTTTCGCCGGAGGTAGTCGATTCGCTGGTCAAGCCGCAGACGCCTGTTGCTACTGGCGAAGGCATCGGGATCGATTCTAATTCGGGTGTTTTGGTCGATCGATCGCGCATGCGTTCGCCCGAGCACCTGAAGACGATCGAGCGGTTCGAGCCATTGCAGGTTGTTGAGATCTATCGTGAGTTCAAGCCGCTGCGCAAGGACAAGTTGAAACAAGCTACGCTTGATAGCTTTCTCGCCGTGAAGAAGATCACGCTCAAGGAGCTTCATGCGATCTTGAGTGAAGGCGATCAGCTTGGCTGGAATTCGCTAGAAGCACAGAGCAAGAAATGACGTCAGCCGCGCGCAGAGGCTCCGTACTGATCTTGATAGCCGCCTTGCTTTGGAGCACAGGCGGCCTTTTTATCAAGTCCATTTCGATGGATGCCTGGGGCGTCTCGTTCTGGCGCAGCGCTTTCGCGGTTGTTACGCTCTACGTGGTCTATTACACGCAGCAGCACAAGATCGCGCATCACGAAGATGAGTCGTGGTTCAATCGCCATACGCTGCTCGCCGCACTCTTTTACTCTGCGCTTTTGATCTTGTTCGTTGTGGCAACGAAGCTAACAACAAGTGCGAATGCGATCTTTCTGCAGTTCACAGCTCCGATCTATGTGCTGTTTCTGGAACCTCTGCTAACTCGGACGAAGATCAAGCGTGATGACATCATCACGGTCCTGATCGCGATCTGTGCGATGGGCTTGTTCTTCGTCGGCAAATTTGACACTCGATCTGTCTGGGGCAATATCGCAGCGCTAACCAGCGGCGTCTTCTTTGCCGGTTATGCGCTGATGCTCAAGCATGATCGTGCTAGCGAAGCCACTCGTTGGCGCATTGTGATCATCGGTCATCTGATCATCATGGTCGCGATGCTTATGTATTCCGGAGTTAGCGGCAACACCATCATGCCGAACAACATGAACGACCTGATGATGGTCGGATTCCTTGGTGTTGTTCAGATCGGTATTGCCTATTCGCTCTTTACGTTTGGGCTCTCGCATGTACGTGCTCTCGATGCGCTGTTGCTTTCGATGCTCGAGCCGGTGCTCAATCCGATCTGGGTCTATCTCGGCTTGGGCGAAACACCTACCAAGTACGCTATCATCGGTGGCGCTATCATCCTGGCGCTGGTTGCTATCCGCGCGATACGCGGCGAACGTACGCCTACTGCAGCTTAGTGGAAGTTGAGATAGTGATGATAAATGTACGTGTCGAAGAATGCCGTGTAGCGAGAGCTATCGATCAGATAATACCTGATCCCGTCTCGCTTTGTCATCGGTGCCTTTGTCGCAACTAACATCGAATCCATCGGTGTCGGGAGCGCGTCAGTTGCGAGGTATCGAATGTAGGCCGAGCTCTTAGCTGGCGACATCATCGATGTGTCTCTGGCAAAGACCGACTGGAATCGCTTGGCTTCGACGCTGAATCCCCCGATCAATCTGTGAGAACCCCGAGCGCGAAGAGCCGCTGGATCGAATGCGACATCTGTTGCCGGATCGAGAATGACTGGCACATTGCTCTTCTCGAACACCAGACTTCGAGAAGCATCAAGCATCTTTGCTTTTGATACCAGCGATGGATACGTAGGAAGATGCTTCGCGAAGTAGGTCGAGGAGTATAGCTGTGCATCGCTTGGCCTTTCGGCTCTCACATTATACGCTGCCTCAAGAGGCATGATCGCTGGCAGCAGGAAGAATGCTGTAATGTTGAACAGCGCATAGACTGGCTGCACCCATCGCTGCTTGGGAAGTCCACCAGTCTTGTCCAGGTAGGACACGGCCAGTATCAGCAGCAAGACAAGATGGATTGGCTCGGCCTTCACGAACAGGAAGAGCGCGATCAGTAGGGATCCGAGATACTTTGTATTGGTCTTCTCTGATGGCGATCGGAATACCCAGAGCAGAAGTAGGTTGAACGTAACGAGAAGCCCTACGCCGAAATTGATCGGATTGATCTGCTCGAACATTCTATCGAAGCCCGCACCCAAGGCTATCGTGATGCCTGCGGAAGCGTATAGCATGTAGGCCAACAGCACCCAAACCGCCACGCCTAAAGAGACCGAAGCCAGCGCAGCAACTTTGCTTCTACCAGCGCCTTCGGATCCAAGGATCCTCACTAGCGTATAGATGATCAGCGCCGCAGCAAGCAAACTATCGAAGCCCAGCATCAACGAAGCAAGCAAGCCCGCGCTTGCCAACCTTGTTGGTTTCCCACTTTCCCAGGTCGCGAGATACGCGCTGAACACAAGCACCATCATCATGGACTGTGGCGAATGCATCGCGAAGTAGAGGAATGAAATGTTTGCGATGACAAAGCCAACGCTCCATTTTTCTTCTTGCGGGAATAGCTTTTGTATGAAGTAGACCGAGAAGCCTGTCGCGAGAGCTGCTAATATTCGGAAGCTTAGCTCGGGGTCTCGAAAGATCGAGGCTATGAGTCGAGCGGAGAGCTGGGTGTAGACGCCGTCAAATTCGTCTGAGGCAAGAATGCTGGGGATCTCCAGAGAGGAGAATGCACGCGCATCGATCTGGAGATGCAGCGCTAGCTGAAAGAGGATGAACGACGCTAGTGCCGCAATAATGGGCAAAAAATAGCGTTTTTGGGAAGGAGAGAACACCGGGAAGTGCTTGAGCGAATTGGGTCTGACGAGTTCGAGCGCAATACGGATTGGCTCCACCGAGCTTCTAAACGAAATTTGTAGTATATTGATTGTTAGAAACGAGCACGGGTCGCGCTTTGGAGTCCCAATACTCCTGCATCACGATGTTAACATCGCTTTGCACACGCAACCCGCCACCTCGTTCGTTTGAGGCCGGTCAGGAACTCCAGAACCTGACCGGCTTTCGTTTAGCAGGCTGAGGTTACCCTCACCAACTCTGTTTGGACCAGTCTTTTAGTCCATGATGCGACGCAAGAACGTCGGACGATCATCGCGATTCTTCGGCTCCGGGCGCTGCTCTTGCTGGCGTGAACCGAGATTCTCCCGTTGCGGCACAGTCTCCATCTCATCGTGATTGTCGACTTCATCAGTTTGCGGAAGATTGACACCGCGGCGAAGATATGCTGGTTGATCGAAATCCTTCAGATCGCGTGGACCGCTTGGCGCATTGCGGCTCTCGGTGCGAGGCGTCAAACGGACAGCCGGTGCGCTGTGGGGAGCTGCGTTAGCCATTCTCTCGAACGACTGAACATCATTTGTGCGACGGGCCTCGAATGACGAAGCACGCTCGCGCTCTGGCAGATTGCCGCGATAGATACGCTCGATCTTTGGCTTCTCATCGACCGGACCAACCGCGCGCTGCTCTGAGGCTGCTGGAGCATATTCCTCACGAGTGATATTGTGCTTCGGTTGTGTGATACGCTCGACCTTCGGCTTTGTCATGTCCGAGTTCAAATTGCCGATCTGTGTCGATTGCTCGATAGAAAGAGCCGTGAACTTCGGACGCATGTTAAAACCTGTTGCGATCACAGTGACCATGATCTCATCCGACATCGTGTCATCAAGCACAGCACCGAAGATGAGATTTGCATCGTCGCCAGCTGCATCGTGAATGATCTGTGTTGCCTCGGATACTTCGAGGAGCGTCATGTTGCGACCGCCGGTTATGTTGACGAGTACGCCCTGCGCACCACCGATCGAAATGCCTTCGAGCAGCGGAGAAGAGATCGCGTTCTCGGCGGCCTGAGCAGCGCGGTGCTCGCCGCGTGCGATACCCGAGCCCATGATCGCGTCACCCATCTCACGCATGACGGTGCGCACATCTGCGAAGTCAACATTAATATAACCATGACGGATGATCAGCTCGCTGATACCGCGTGTTGCATTATATAGGACTTGGTTTGCGATGGAGAAGCCATCGGTGAAGGATGTCGTATTTTCGACGAGCGCGAGTAGCTTCTGATTCGGAATGACGATCAGTGTATCGACATGCTTGCGCAGCTCCTCGATACCCTCTTCTGCCTGCTTCATACGACGGCGACCTTCGAAGCTGAATGGCTTCGTGACGATACCGACAACGAGCGCGCCGATCGACTTCGCGATGTTCGCAACGACACTGGCACCCCCCGTGCCTGTGCCGCCACCCATACCTGCGGTGACAAAGACCATGTCGGAACCGCTCAACAAACGAGCGATCTCTTCGCGGTCTTCTTCGACGGCCTTCTTGCCGACCTCAGGATCCGCACCTGCCCCCAAACCGCGGGTGAGGTTCTTGCCGATCTGCAGCTTCAGCGTTGCTTCGCTGCGCTCGAGCGCCTGAACATCCGTATTGAGCACGCAGAACTCGACGCCTTCGAGTCCCTTATCGATCATCGCGTTCACCGCGTTCGATCCACCGCCGCCTACGCCGACGATCCTGATCTTCGCGCCGTATTCTATCTTTGTATCTAGTTCGATCATGGTCTTTCCTCTTACCTGCTAAAGCGAGAATATCTCTAATGAGATTGTTATTTCTTAAGAACAGGGACTCTGGGTTTCAGCTGTGCTGCCCGCCCCCTAAGTGGCAGCCGCTGTTGATCACACTTGTAATTCTAGAGATGCTCGAACCACTGCTTCATCTTATTGACGATGTTGCCCTTCTGCTTCTCTTCTGCGATCGGCTCTTCGATCGCAGGCTCTTCGTAGTAGTCTTCTTCCTCCTGCTGCTCTTCGATGTAGTTCATCAAAGATGACTTCTCGTGATGCTTAACAGCATACTGCACGAGACCGACAGCGGTTGAGAATACTGGTGACTCGATCTCTTTAACGAGACCTGCACCAAAGCCCATCGGCATTCCGATCTTTACAGGCATTCCGAAGATCTCTTCAGCTAGCTCGCGAGTGCCATTGATCATCGCACCACCGCCTGTCAGCACGACTCCTGCGGAAAGATGACGGGCATAGCCTGAGCGCTTGATCTCCGCCAATGCGAATTCGAGAGTCTCTTCAAGGCGCGGCTGGATAACGCGGGAAAGAAGTGACTTCTGAATTTCTCGAGGCTTGCGGCCTGCAAGACCCGGGAGTTGGATCACCTCATCGCGGAGGATATGCGAAACGACTGCACATCCATATTCGCGCTTTAGCCGCTCTGCCTGATCACCTAGAATACCAAGACCCTTGCGGATATCGTCCGTTACCTTCTGCCCTGCGATACCGATGACCGCCGTGTGGCGGATCGTACGCTCTTCGAAGACGGCGATATCTGTTGTGCCGCCGCCGATATCGACGAGTGCTACGCCAACTTCTTTCTCTTCGTCATCGAGCACCGCATAGCTGGAGGCAAGCGGCTCGAGAACGAGATCCTTTACTTTGAGTCCAGCGCGCTCTACGCAGTTGTAGATGTTCTGAACTGCGGTTACGAGACCGTTGATGATGTGAACGCTCGCTTCGAGGCGAACGCCAGACATACCGATCGGCTCGTAAATGCCATCCTGTCCATCCACGATGAATTCCTGTGGAATGACGTGGAGGATCCGGCGATCTGTTGGCAGATGGACTTTCTTTGTGTCCTCGATGAGACGATGTACGTCCTCTTCGGAGATCGTGCGATCGGAGTTTGAGATCGTCACCACGCCACGCGACTGGAACGACTGAATGTGATCGCCTGCGATACCGACGACAACCTCGCGTACTTTCACGCCAGATTGTGCTTCGGCTTCAGCGACCGCCTTCTCGATCGAGCGGATCGTCTTTTCGATATTCGTGACCACGCCACGCGACAAGCCATCAGCGGGCGCATGGCCAACACCGAGGATCGTCATCGAATCGTTATTGGTAACGACAGCTACAATGGCGCAAACCTTTGTAGTGCCGACATCGAGACCGACTATGATGCGGCCTGGCTCATAATTGCTCGGCACACCGTGCATCGGTGCCGAATTCATCGGTGAGGCATAGCCTTGCGGGCCATACGCTGCACCTTCGTTGTAACCAGCTTTACTCATGCTGCTAGTTATTGGGGTTTGGAGTATTGAATTGGGGCTGCCCACTATCTGTGTCCCTGGGCTAGGGGACGAGTATTTAACACTTGATCTTGCGCGATCCTAAGGCTTGCAATTGAATCCTTCTTCGCGGTCTGAGCGAGATTGGGTACGCTCATGCCTTGCTTGCCCTTAACGATCACTTGTCCATCAAATCGTGCGTCAACATAGAGAACGCCTCCCTTTCTGATGACAGGAAGGATGTTCTGTTTCCACATTCCACCAAGAAGTCGGAGCTGCTTATCGAAGAGCGGCTCTTCTCTCTTTTGCTGCACGCCTTCAGGATCTCTCTCCTTATCGAGTGCGGCAATGAATGGCTCATCTTTCGGCGAGCCAATAAAGATCGGTGTATGAGTACCTGACAAATAGAGCACGTATGCTCCTGTAGGCGTCTTCTTCAGTTCATCCGCTGAACGGATCATCGCACCTGAGTCAAGTTCACTTAGCTTCATTACCAACCTCGACATTGCGAGGAAGCTCTGCGTATCCTTCTCCGAGATACCGCTCAGTAGCGGTACATCGAGTATCGACTCAGCGTCCTTCAGCCCGCTCATACGCTTCGGACGAAGGATCTTTCCATCTGCATCGATCACCATCGCTTCACCAGTCGATGCCACGCGGATCATCGCAATCGGTTTACGCTCCTCGATGCGAAGCACAATCGTTGCTGGGTTGCTCTCACGGGCAGGATATGCGGCCTTGACGAGCGAGTGCTTCATCATGCGTGCGGCGACCTGCTTCAGATCAATGTCGTAAAACTTCTGCTCGCGATCGATGTCGGCAAGTGAGATGATCTCCTTATCGGTCAACTGTGTGTTGCCTTCAACGACGATCTTCTCGAGCTTCAGATCGCGCTCGAAGCCAAATGCGAAGTAAGCTGCGCTTCCGAGGATCAAGAGGACTCCGAGGAACAGCCACGCTCCGCGCTTTCCGTGAAGCCATGAGTG
>JBKJTP010000329.1:0-2824 GCA_046590195.1 Kapaibacterium sp. (SeqCode)
GGCAAGGCGATCCCGCAGGCCGATTCACTTGCGAACGGGAAGATCTTCTACATCAATAATGCTGAGCCTTCGCGCTTGATGGGCATCGAGGTGCAGACTCGTCCATCGTTCAGCGAATACTTCAGCGGTTCACTGGCCTTCAGCGTGATCAACCTGACACAAGTGAATGCAAGTGGCGCACGCGAACGCGTGCCTCTATCGCCGACGATCAATGCGGATGCCTCGCTGATGTTCCATGACGATGCGACGAAGTTCGCTGCAGAAGTATGGGGAAGCATCATTGGCAAGCAGCGCTTGCCAGAGAATCCTTATGGCGTTACAACCTCACCGATCTTGGGCATTCTCAATCTGCGAGCCCAAGCACAGTTCGGAATGATCACTCTGCATTGGGGTATCCTCAACATCCTCGATACGAAGCAGAGCGACACGATGCCCGTGGCTTACGCGAGTGGTAATCATTTGATCACGAACATCGGCTTTGGTCCGCTCGAAGGACGCGAGATCTTCGCGGGAGTCAGGCTCACGCTCTAATGGATTTCCGCATCAACACGACCACGCATCGCGAGCGATATGAGATAACGAAAGAGATCCAGGACGTACTCGCTGCATGCAGCGGGTATGTCCTGGATTCGCATCTCTATTCCAACATCTCCACAGTGCTGAACATCGAGATCAGTGCGATCTCAGTTGATGGGTTGATAGCTGGGTTGGAGGGATTGGAGCTGAACGTCAAGTGGGAGCTATCGCGACACACGAATGCGCGTGAGCTTCGCGGCACCTTGCAGATCACGTTCGTTCATAACGACCCCGACATCCGGCACGAAGTGCCGATGGTACCAGGCTAGGTTTAGAACCTGTCGTTGATCGCCATCACCACTGCCTGACTGAGCGGCTTCTTGATCATAAGGCAACCCTTCTGAAACAGGATCTCCTCATCGCGGATCTGCGAGAGCGCATTGCTGAATTCTGATTGACCGCCGGTCTTGTGAATGCCGATCAGCGCGTAGAATGTTGCCGACCGATTGTCATGCAGATGACGCTTGAAGTAGGCGAGCGCGCGGTCGTTGCCGAGCTTCGCAATGATCGAATCGACAAGAGCCCAATTGCCCGAACGCACTTGTCCCGGACCAATGAGCTCCGTGTGGCAGGCAGTGACATCAAATGTGATCTCCTCTCTCGTGGAGTCTGTCGAAGCAGGACCCGTGACCTGGGCCTCGGCGCGGCCACAAACCATCAATAGCACAATACAGCCAAATAGAAGCAATTTCATACCTGTCTCGACGCCCAGAACGACCCTTATGTTGCTGAATTCAAAGTAATGCAGCTTTGGATTTGGATTTAGGGATCCTGTAACGTATCTTTGCCTGTGCGTTCTTGTCTGGACCGCCTGAGTTGTTGCGGGCGTAAACCAAAGGGTCATGAAGAATCTAGCTATCTTCCTAGTGCTTGTTGTTGGCGCGTTCTCGAACGCAGCTGCTCAGTCCATCATGATCGGGCCATTGCCTGGCACTGCCTTCTGTACTGGCGATAAGGTAGTTGTCCCGTACACTGCGAGTGGTACCTACTCGAGCAAGAACTCCTTCATCGTGCAGATCTCCGACAAGAGTGGCAGCTTCGACAAGTTCTTTTATAATGTCGGGGAAGTGCGCACACCGAACACTGGCGAAGTCACGATAACAATACCGGATCTCGAGCCAAGCCCAAACTACCGATTGAGGGTGATCTCGAGCGACCCATATATCATCAGCAGCAACATCAGCCTAGGTACTGGACTGGGACCGCTGCCTAATATGGATATCGGCTTGAATGATTACCAGCTGAAGTTCGGTATGATCGGCCAGCCAATTGCATTTGCTTCGGTCCCGTCCAATACGAGCGCTAGCTGGGATTTTGGTCCTGACGCCACACCACGATTCTCTAACAGTAAGAATCCCACCGTTGTCTTTAATACACCAGGATTCAGGTCTATCACGTTTACTGCCTCCTCATTTGGCGGGTGCTCAATAACTCAAAAATGGTCCGAAAAAGCTGTGTGCATCGGAACTTGTAATCCTAGCATACCCAAGACTGCCTTAGTAGATAGTGTTGAGAATTTTTCGGGGCACGGCTATGAAGCTGTATGGGTCGTTCCGGGAGGGTCTTACTCAAGTTATGATAATTGGGTTGTTGTATACGCAGAACCGGGCTCCACAATTGGAATATTGAGAAGTACTTCTGTCTATTACCTGAAAGCGGGGACTTCTGTCAGAGCTGGCAGCGAAGGTAATGTGATCTATCAGGCAGGTGTAGGGTTCCAGGATACATTATATTTTGATAACTTCGTCAAGTGCCCAAATCTTGCGTATGACTACTCTGAGGCGCCGCCGTACAAGATCAATCCAGCATCGGTCTCACGCGTAAGGGGCAGCACGGTGCAGGTCTATCCTAATCCAACATCCGATCGCCTTACGATCGAGCATCCGGAAAATCACATCCGCGAGATCAGCATCCGAAACTCACTCGGCGCCGAGCAGCTCTTCATCCAGCCAGAAGGCCTAGGCAAGACGACTGTTGATGTCTCGCGTCTCGCAGCCGGACTTTACTTTCTCGATCTCATCACGGACCGGGGGATGGAGACACATAAGATCGTGATCCAGTAGTCCGTCCGTTCGACTCTCCGGAGCCGTACTTTTGCAGAGCACGCCTCCATGCATCTCGGTAAGGGGCGTGCTTAACGGTCATTACTACAATCTGCCCACTTGACCTCTGTCCTCAGTCTTTCGCGGCTCACCACCACCGCGAAGCTCCTAATGGTCTTCGCAGCGGCGATGACCTGCATCGCGGC
>JBKJTP010000275.1:0-5836 GCA_046590195.1 Kapaibacterium sp. (SeqCode)
GCGCTGAAGGCAGTCGTGAGGACGATGCTAGCAAGTACTGCTATGAGAGCTAGGGACTTTCTCATGTTGCACACTGGGAATGTGATGGACTACTGAAGACTAGAGGAGCAACACAAGAGCACGCGGAAAGTTACGTTATGATGCGGACTTTTCGGTGAGCAAGTATTCATCCATCTTGCTCTCTACTCTAGCTCATTTTCGTGTTGCAAATAGTGTAACAGATGAGACTTGGTTCAGTTGTTGAAAATGTAACAACATGTGACGAGCCGTCGTAGGAATAGGATGAGCGGCTCATGATGATGATTGACTGTATATAATGACGTGGCTGATGCAAGAGCCGCAGCGAGGTAGTGAGGTAGTTATGAAGAGCACATTTACAAAGTATTTTGGAGCAGTGATGCTGGTGGTGTCGATCGGCTGGATAGCTGGCTGCGACACCCCCGAGGAGAAGAAGTCGGTCTTCCAGAAGGCGTACTCGACCGAGAGCGATAGCGCGCGTCCGACCGACAAGAGCAAATCCGACGGTAAGACCGATGAGAAGATCGAGTCGAATAAGCCAAGGGCGTTCTCGATCCGCGACCGCGTCGACATTTAAGTAGAAGCGCGTTAGTCTAGCTTTACTTAAGCTTTCCAGCCTGAAATGCGCTAATCTGCGTAGATTCGTGCATTATGTGCGGAATAGCAGGCATCATCTCATTAGACGGATCACCTCTCGACGACCGAACCCTTGCGTCCGTCGAGAAGATGACCTCCCTGCTCGCCCATCGCGGACCCGACGACAGCGGTGTCCACGTATCCCCATCGCGGCTCTGCGCATTCGGTCATCGTCGTCTTTCGATCATCGATCTCTCGAAGCACGCACATCAGCCATACCAGCTCGGCACTTCATCGCTCGTCTTCAATGGCGAGATCCTGAACTACGAAGAACTCTCGAAGAGATATTACGCTGAGAGCGAGAGCTCGGACACTGTCGTGCTAGCAAAACTCCTTTGTGATAAGGGCTTATCGATCTTGCCAGAGCTTCGCGGGTTCTTCGCATTCGCTTCATGGAATGAAGAGAAGAGAGAACTTCTGATCGCGCGTGATGCGCTAGGAAAGAAACCTTTCTATTATTCAGTTACGAATGGCAGGCTGATCTTCGCATCGGAGTTACGGCCGATCGTTGCAAGTGGACTTGTCCCGTTTAGGATCGACAAAGAGGCGCTGCATCTTTATCTCACGTATTACTCTGTTCCTACGCCGCACTCGATCGTTGCGAATGTGAAGACGCTGCAGCCCGGACATTCGATCACAGTTAAGCGAGGCGAGATCTCACTGGAAGAATGGTGGAGATTGCCAATGCATGAACCGATCAATGCACCACATAGCGAGATCGTGTCTGAGCTTCGGGTGAGATTCTTTATGTCGGTCAGCTCGCGATTGATCTCCGATGCTCCACTCGGCATCTTCCACTCGGGCGGACTCGATTCGAATGCAGTGCTCGCTGCAGCGAGCTCGATCAGCTCATCGAAGCTCTCAACATTCAACGTTCGCTTCGGCAAACGAGACAACGATGAATCTTCAGTAGCACGCGCCTCGGCCGATCATTTTGGCGCAGCACACACAGAGCTCGCGATAGAAGAGGCTGATGTGAAGAAGCATCTAAATGGCTTCTTCTATCGAATGGATTCGCCGACTGGCGATGGGTTGAACACGTACCTCGTCAGCCAGGCGGTATGCGCGCTTCGACCAGATATCAAGGTGGTGCTCTCAGGCGTCGGCGGCGATGAGTTATTTGTGGGATACAAGAAGGTGCGGATGCTGGCAAAAATTCGTAACCTAATGAGGCTCACGAAGCGCGGAGGGCTAAGCACTACTTCTTCGTGGACGACTTCGCAACTGCAAAACATGATGCATACCGTGCGGCATCCGCTGGAGATGCGAAACCTGTTCACAGTCAGCGAACGGCTCGCCATGATCGGTGAGCGCTCGGCGATGGAAGACGCAGTGATCGATCGGATCAAGAATGTCGATAGACGCATCATCCAGCAATTGCTTCGACTCGATATCGAGAATTATCTCCCGCATACATTGCTGCGCGATCTCGATGTGATGACGATGGCACATCAGCAGGAAGCCCGCGCACCGTTCCTCGATCGTGAGCTTGTGGAATACGCATGGCAGATACCGCTGAAGGAGAAACTGCTGGGAAGACCAAAGCAGCTCATCATCGAGATGCTTGGCGGTGCATTGCCGGATGCTGTTTTGCAGAAAAGGAAGACTGGCTTTGAATTGCCAGTAGGACAATGGCTGCATTCCGGCTTCTTGAAACCGATCCTCAATGACCTCGGAACCGGAGAGTTGCAATTGATCAAGGACGGTCTATTGAAGAAGGCAGCTGTACGGGAGGTAGCAAATGATTTTATTGCTGGAAGAACACATTACATGAAGCCCTGGTCGATCATCGCACTTGAGTATTGGTACCGCTCGTTCGCAAACGGACAGAGCTACGAGGAGTGGACCACATGAGGATCGGCATAGCGAGTCTTGGCAGACTCAGTGATGACACCGGCGGGCGCAATTACATCGAGAATCTCATTCGCTTCCTGCCGGAAGCAAATGAGAAAGCTCACGAGTTCACGCTTTTCGTGAGCGAAGGTGAAAGCGAACCGCTGTACGCTAGCGCGAAGAAAGCGGGCATTGTGATCGTTGAGATCCCGAATACGAAACGCACACCGCTGCATAAGGTGATCGGCGAGCAGATCTATCTCCCTTCATACATCCGCAAGACCAAGCAGGATGTGATGTATTTTCCCGGCAACTTTGCCGCGGTCCGTTGTCCTGTGCCGTATGTCCTGAACATACGTGCTGTTGCACATTATTATGGTTCGAAGTATGGTGTGAACCTGCCGCGCCGCATCATTCGAAAGCTGCTGATGCCACCTTCTGCGAAACACGCAGTGGCGATCATTACGCCAAGCGAAGATATCAAGCGAGACGTGTTTCGCTTCACAAAGGTAAGTTCAGAGAAGATCACCGTCATTCATCATGGCGTGGATGTATCACTGTTCTCACCAAGACACAAGCAGGAATCGATCGGCCTTGATATCCTGAGCAAACACTCGCTCACGTCCGAGATGTATCTGCTGTATGTCTCAGCATTGTGGCGATATAAAAATCAGGATAAGCTCATTCGCGCATTTGCAAAAGCCGATCTACCGAAAGAGATGAAACTGGTGCTTGCTGGCAAAGGGACCGGTACGAGCGACGCATACATCAATGAGCTGAAAGCATTGCCGAAGCAACTCGGTATCGAAGCCAGAGTCGTCTTCACAGGCGCGATCGAGCAGAAGGATCTGAAGTACCTCTACGCTCATGCGAATGCATTGGTCTTCCCTTCCAGTTACGAGAGCTTTGGTAATCCGCTCTTCGAGGCCTGGGCGTCGCAGATCCCGGTCGCAGCAGCGAATGTCCATAGCTTTCCGGAGATAGTTGCCGACACTGGACTACTCTTTTCTCCCGAAAACGAGCGCGATATGATCAAGGCGCTCGAGCTCATCGTTCATGACCAGCCACTCCGTGAGAGATTGATCCGCTTAGGGGCAAACAGAGCGGCTGAATTCACCTGGCAGAAATGCCTGAGGCGAACGCTATCGCTCATCGAGAGTGTTAGTGAGCCAAGCGCCAGTTCAAGCCGTAGCCGGTACGGCGACCGCCCGTAAGTTCTTGAGACGTAAGTAGATACAGGCCCTGTTCAAGCCACACTGCTTATGCATTCCTCAGCCTTGTCGATCCAACCATTTTCTTCGGTATGACTAAAGCCGACATAGTAAACCGCGTCGCAAATGCGACCGGCGTGACCAAGCTAGAGACCGAGATCCTTGTCGAAGGTTTCTTCAAGACCATCGCTTCCGCGCTGGCTTCTGGCGAGCACATCGAGATCCGTGGCTTCGGAACATTCAAGACCAAGAAGCGTAAGTCGCGCATGGCTCGCAACCCACGCACCGGCGAGCAGGTCGTCCTCGATGAGCACTTCGTCCCCACCTTCAAAGCGTCGCGCGAACTCCGTTCGCTGATCGACGAACATCAGAAGGCTGTCGAGACTACTGAGCCAGCTGAGAAGTCTGAAGCGTAATCTAGTTTTATCCTCTCTCCTCCCGTGACCGAAGAATCGATCCCGAACCAAGCTACGCCCGATCCGTCTGCGCCAACTGGGGCTACCTCATGCCCAAGTTGCGGCGTTAGTATTGACCACGTGAACGTATGCCCGAATTGCGGCACATTGCTGAACTCGCGAGCAGATGCACCGAACGATGCTAATGAGTTGAAGCCTGCTGATCAGCAATTGCTCGAGCGTTTTGAACGAGAGCCGAGCACACTTCCACCTGCAGCACCGTATCACGTTACGATCGGTATTCTGCTTGGCGTTGTGCTCGTTGCGATGGCGATGTTCCTGCTGACGCAGAAAGAAGAGAAGTTCGCTGAAGGCAAGACGACCGCCGCACATGGCGAGCATCACGAAGGCGATGGACACGATCATGGCGTGACCTCGCCGGAAGACTCGATCCAGATGATGAAACAGATGGAGATCCTCAATGGACGCATTGACTCCATCCAGCATTATCTCGATGCTCACCCGACTGACGACACCGCTCGTATCAATCTTGCAACAGCACTGAGTATCAAAGGCGATTATCCACGCGCCAAGACGATCTACGAAACACATCTTGCGAAGTATCCGAATGATGCAGACGTGCGCGTCGATTATGCATCTGTCGTGATCGAGACGACGAACGATCCAAAAGCTGGCATGGCGGAGCTCGAGAAAGCGATCAAGATCGATCCAAAGAATGCAAAGGCGTTATTCAATGCAGGCATCCTAGCATTGCAATTGCAGGAAGATCACAACGCAGGCTTTGCGAAGTCGCGTGACTTCCTCAAGCGAGCAAAGGCAGCATCACTCAAAGACAACCCGACGTTCGCAGGACAGATCGACATGCTGCTCGACGAGATGGATAAGAAGCAAGCCGACATCAAGGTCAAGAAAGACAGCATCGAGAAGGCCGAAGCGAAGAAGTACTAGTCCATCGACTGCGGAAACCGCGGGCTTCCCCCCGTAGCAGCGCGGTCCCCGCGCTTGGTCGTGACGACCTGACGGCTTGAGCCTACGGAAGAGCGTCTGAAGGCTGGGATGCCTTTATCAGCCTCCACACCAACCGCAATCGCTCGACGGTTGCCACCAGGCGCGGGACCCGCGCCGCTACAAAGAAGGGTCTGCCAGGTCGGCCGGAAACTACTTCCCCGAGCCATTGTTTGAAGTGCGTCCGCTCGTTTGCGGCTGCCGGCAACTCGGCAGAAACAAGAATTATCCACCATTACGTAACAGGTACCCATGCCAAGCGGAAAGAAGCGTAAGCGCCATAAAATGGCCACCCATAAGAGAAAGAAGCGTCTTCGTAAGAATCGCCATAAGAAGCGCGTCCGCTAGTATCGGTCGTTAGCAGAAATTGAGAAGCCCCGGTCATTGACTGGGGCTTCTTCGTTTGTGCATTTCACATTTGGAATCGTCCCATCCAAAGCAGACTGAATGAGGTTATGTATATTCCCTGAAATCTATAATACCATCTCTATGCGCGCACGCTCAATTGCAACACTTATCACCTTGATGCTTATCGCTGGCGGTGGCTGCACTGCTGATAGCGCGACGAACACGACAGAGACCAAAGGACCAGAATCCCTCCCATTCGGCACCTATCAAGTGAAGATTGGTGGCACGTCACACGAGGTTACATCGATGTTTCGCCATTGGACAACCTCGATAATGGATCTGGAGCTCAGTGGAAAGTACGGGGATACT
>JBKJTP010000300.1:0-6683 GCA_046590195.1 Kapaibacterium sp. (SeqCode)
AATATTGTTACCTCATCGCCCTCGTGGATCTCCTCGGGCGCCTTGACCAGCCCGATCTCGCCCCACGCAAGCACCGATTCGGGCTTGGCGCTTACTGCAGAAAACACAACCACCAGCCAGGCAAGCACAATTGTTACTCGCCCGCGAAATCGTAATTTCCGGTTGAACTCCCTCTCGAACAATGGTTAGTTAAATTTACTAAGCTTTGATGCGGTAGAAATTGACGATAGCGTTGTGACTGATTATGCCGTAGGGTATTGACTAGTTTTCTATGCTGTTCTACAGTAATTGCTTCTAATAGCAATTCACGTACAAGTTCAACGCTCAAGCTCAGCTCGGCTGTTCAGTAATTCCAGTTCAGCATCGGTCAAGCCGCCTGTGCCACGATATTTGCCTCTTTTATCAGCGCGATCTGGTACGGGTAGACTTCAGCCGTCATCACACCCCTGACGATCACAGGATCGGCATTCTTGATCGAGAGGGCTTCCTCCATTGAAGTAGCATTGAATATCGCAAGCCCCATTGTGCCGGGGTGAGTCGTCTGCGTGCGACCAGCCAGGATCAGCGTGCCCTCGGCTTGGAGCTTCTGGAGGTAGGCGAAGTGCTCGTCGATAGCCAGGATCTCCTCGGCTGTCGGAATGCCTGTGAGCATCTCGGGACGGGTCACCTGAAGTACGTAGAGGAATTGCATATTCAAGTCAGAGAAAAAGAAAGCCGCGCATAAGCACGGCTTTGGACTCAAAAAGAAGTAAGGATCAGTTACGCATCGCCTTGAGATAGTCGAGGCGCTCCTGCAGCTGAGCCTTGGGGATGAGGAGCTTGTCCTTGCCGTAGATGCCTTGCTCTGGCTGAGTAAAGACGAGTTCGTAGTCCTTCGACATCACGATCGCCTCTTCCGGACAGACCTCTTCGCAGAAGCCGCAGAAGATACAGCGAAGCATGTTGATCTCAAAACGGACCGGGTAGCGCTCCTTCATCAACTCGGTCTCAGATGCCTGGACCTCGATCGCTAGTGGTGGGCAAACGCGCGAGCAGAGTCCGCAAGCTACGCAGCGCTCAACGCCATTATCATCGAGCACGAGCACCGGACGGCCACGGAAAGAATCAGGCGCATCCCAACGCTCCTCAGGATACTGGCGGGTGAACTTCGGCTTGAAGATGTGCTTGAAGGTCGTGACCAATCCCCGGATGATCTCCGGAAAGTAGATCTTCTCCCAGAGCGACATCTTGCGCTTCGTCGAAGAATTGTTATACTTAGTGTTATACATCTCTAAAAGTTAGTAGCCCGGCAAGAACATCTAGTTCGGTTGAATGCTTCGAACTACTTCGTTAAGCTTTTTAACTCGTTGATTTTCCTGGAGTTAACTATTACTTGATAATGAAGTACTTGACCAATGCGGTCACGAATACGTTCGCGATACCGAGTGGCAGCAGCACTTTCCAACCAAGGTTCATCAACTGGTCATAGCGGAATCTTGGGATCGTCCAACGGATCCAGATAAAGAAGAAGAGGAAGCCAAGGGTCTTCAGAGCGAATGCCGCAAGCTGAATGAGCGCCTCCGCGAGTGCTGGCAAGCCAAGCGTCTCGAGCATCGGTACATGCCATCCACCCAGGAAGAGCACGGTCATGACGGCCGATGCCGTGATCATGTTAGCGTACTCCGCGAGGAAGAACAGCGCAAACTTCATCGAGCTATACTCGGTGTGATACCCACCGACGAGTTCAGGCTCTGCTTCCGGAAGATCGAATGGCTGGCGGTTCGTCTCAGCGAATGAACTGACGAGGAACAGCAAGAAGCCAAGTGGAGCACGAAGAATGTTCCATGCGCCTTCTGCCTGAGAGACAATGATCCCGTTAAGATCTAGCGTCCCGCTAACGATGATCACCGAGATCAGGCCTAGTCCGAGCGTAAGCTCGTAGCTGATCATCTGAGCACTTGAACGAAGTCCGCCAAGCAGCGAGTACTTCGAACCTGACGACCAACCTGCCAGCGTGATACCATAGACACCGACCGAGGTCAGAGCGATGATATAGAGAACACCGATATCGATGCCACTTGCGATCGTAAGCACGTACGCAGTGTCTCCGATAGGCAGCACATTGCCGAACGGCACGACAGCGAGCACGCTAAATGCGATCGTGATCGAGATGACCGGTGCGATCCAGTGAAACCACTGCTGTGCATTCGCAGGCACGACATCCTCCTTCAGCAGGAGCTTGAGCACGTCAGCCAGCGGCTGCAGCAAGCCAAGCGGACCTACGCGGTTCGGGCCGATACGGTCCTGGATCCACGCGCACACCCAGCGCTCGAGGAGAACAAGATAGGATACGGCGGTCAGAACTACGAAGAGTACGACACCGATCTTGATCAGAGCTTCGACAACCATGAAGTGTTATCTCGAATAAATGCTATTAAAGGATCGATCTCAAAGGATCAGACTACCGATGCCCTCCAGACGCTCCGTAGCATCCTGGTAGCTCTCGCGATAAAGCACAGGAATAGACTCCTGCTTCAGACCTGCGACTGGTAAGCCCTGATCGCCGATCTTCTCATAGTCCATCGCAGCGAATTCCGGTATAGATGCCGCGATCTCATCGAAGATATCCTCTGTGTAATGATACTTGTAGTGCGCGCCCATGTGGTCAGCGACCATCTGGACGATGCGCCATGACTCGAAGACGTCGCGCTTGTTCTTCGTTGCCCATTTGTCGTATGGCGTGCCGAAGCGATCCAGGCGAGACTGGTTCAAGTGATCGAGCCCACGAACCTGATACGCAGTGGACACCGCTGGACGAAGCTTCTGCGTCCAGCCTGCGAAGTTCACGATCACACCCTCACGCTCGGCCCAGGTCGATGCACCGAATACGACATCTGCGAGCTTCGTTGTCTCAGACTCATTGGTTGCGTGGCAAACAAAGAACTCGACATTCTTGAAAGCCGCCAGGATCGCCTCATCATGCAGGAAGTTATCCTCAAGCGCCCAAACTGCTTTGATCTTGCCTGACTGCAACTCTGAGATGATCTCCTTCGCTGAGTGCTCACCAGCTACGATCTTGTCTGCCTTCAAACCGATCGCTGCTAAGCCGCGAGCATTCGCTGTCTTTTCAGCGCGAAGCAGAAGACGATCGTCCTGGCCTTCGAAGTATTGAATGAACCGGACGGTTTTTTGCGCAAATCTCTCTTTCGCAAATCGAGCAAAGAGGTAGTTATCTTCGACCGGTACATTGCCCGATCCGATGAAGAGCACCTCGTCATGCTTGAAACGCTTAAGCTTCTCAGCTGCCGTACGTGCACCCTCTTCCCAGCTGACCTGCTCGTGGAATCCTGAGATCTTGACCCATGCTTTCTCGATACGCTCTGGAGCATTGACATGCGGATAGGCATTGAGTCTGCCATGATCGCACATCCAATACTCGTTCACGTTCATGTTTGCGCGTGGCTCGAGGCGCAAGACCTCGTTGTTGCGCACACCTGCGCGGATCGAGCAACCGCGTGAGCACGACGTACAGGTCGAATCGGTGAACGACATATCCCATACGCGAGCCTTGAAGCGGAAGTCGCGGCTTGTCAGAGCACCGACCGGACAAATGTCGATGACATTCATCGAGTTGATGTTGTCAAAGCTCATATCAGGCACAGCACGGATGGTGTTGTGATCGCCGCGATCGACGAACGTCAGCACCGGCTGATCGGCGATCTCGGAGGCGAAGCGGATACAACGTGAGCACGAGATGCAGCGCTCACCATCGAAGAGTACATTCGGACCGAACGGCACGCGCTTATCCTTATGCGTCTTCTCCTCGAGAAAGCGTGACTCGCCGCGCGAGTGATCGTACGCATAGTCCTGCAGCTTGCACTGGCCAGCTTCGTCGCAGATCGGGCAATCGAGCGGGTGATTGATGAGCAGAAACTCCATCACATCTTCCCTACCCTTTGTCGCAACTTCCGACATCGTCTTGACGACCATGCCTTCGGAGATAGGCGTAGCGCAGGCGATCTGCAGCTTCGGCATTTTCTCGACCTCGACAAGGCACATGCGGCAATTGCCTGAAATGGTCAGCGCAGGATGCCAGCAGAAGTGCGGGATCTCCATGCCATTTTCCAGGGCGACCTGGATGACTGTTTTCCCGGCCTCGGCCTCAAACTCTTTACCGTCGATCGTGATCTTTGGCATTCTCTACTTTCTCGACTCTTGCTGAAAATTGTTGTGGAAGTGGTTTTACCAGGGTCATTTCCACTTCCATTTGCGCTCACTCGCTTGGCCTGTCATTGCGAGGAGTCCGCCGCGGCGGAGACGAAGCAATCTCCTTCGGAATTTCGCGTGCTTCGACTGGGGCTCCCCGACTGGGGATTGCTTCGTCGCTCAGTGATCAACGATCGGTGATCGTTGATCACTGAGCCCCTCGCAATGACAGGTTGAGAACAGAACGCTGGCCTAACAGAACGCTGGCCTAGTTAATAAACTTCGTGGAATCCTCGTACTTCATATCGAACGCTTCGGCAACGCCCTGATAGACGATCGAGCCATCGATGACATTGAGTCCGAGACGGAGCTCCTTGTTATCGCGGATGGCCTTTTCGTAACCGGAGTTGGCGAGCTGGATAGCGTACGGCAGGGTTGCGTTGGTCAATGCGATCGTGGAGGTCATCGGCACTGCGCCTGGCATGTTTGCCACGCAATAATGAACGACGCCATCAACGACATACGTAGGATTTTCGTGCGTTGTTGGGCGGCACGTTTCGATGCAACCACCCTGATCGACCGACACGTCGACAACAACAGAGCCTTCCTTCATCTCGGACAGCATGTCCTTCGTAATAAGATGCGGAGCCTTTGCACCTGGGATCAGCACAGCACCGATGACAAGATCAGCATGACCGATCATTTTGCGGATGTTGTACGGGTTCGACATCATCGTCTGTACGTTCTTCGGCATGACATCATCGAGGTAGCGGAGCCGATACAGATTTGAATCCATGATCGTCACACGTGCGCCGAGACCAGCTGCGATCTTCGCCGCATTCGTACCGACAACACCACCACCGAGCACGACGACCGTGCCTGGCTCTGTGCCTGGGACACCTGAGAGCAGCACACCACGGCCACCCATCGTCTTCTCCAAATACTTAGCGCCTTCTTGCGAAGCCATACGGCCGGCAACCTCCGACATCGGGATCAACAGCGGCAGCGAATGATCGATACGCTGCACCGTCTCGTAAGCGATACAGACCGACTTGTTCTTGACCATCGCCTCGGTCAGGTCGCGGCTGGCAGCGAAATGGAAATAGGTAAAGAGGACCTGACCAGGACGGATGAGGTCATACTCCTGCTTGATCGGCTCCTTGACCTTCATGATCATGTCGGCTACGTCATAGACCGACTTCGCGTCCGGCAGGATCTGCGCACCAACTCCGGTGTAGTCTTCGTTCTTGAAGCCTGACCCGACGCCAGCGACGTTCTCAATATAGACGGTATGCCCAAGCCCAACCAGGACTTCAGCGCCGCTAGGTGTGAGAGCTACGCGATTTTCGTTTACTTTGATCTCCCGAGGTACTCCGATCTTCATGAGGCAGAAATCCCTGTTTTAACTCGTTATGGTATGCGAAGTGAATACGAACCACCGTTCGTGTTACAATTACGCAAAAATACGAAGAAGCGAGCAGGTTTGTAAGAAATGGGGATGTTAGGGTCTAGGGGTCTAAGGGTCTAAGGGTATAATGATCCTAGACTCCCACCCTAAAACCCCAAGACCCTAAAACCCCAAGACCCTAAAACCCTAAAACCCTAAAACCCCAAGACCCTAAGACCCTAAAACCCCTCCATGCCCAAACCCTACATCATCTGCGATCTCGACGGCACCCTCTGCGATATCTCGCACCGCGAGCACCACGCTCAGGGCAAGAAGAAGGACTGGCCGAAGTTCTTTGCCGGCGTTAAGGACGACAAGGTCAACCAGGTCGTCATCGCCATACTCGAGAAATTTCGTGATTCGCATGACATCGTATTCCTCTCTGGCCGGCCGGAGAAATGCCGCGAGGACACCATACATTGGATGATCAACGAAGCTGGCATTAACGACGCAGAGATACACATGCGCGCCGATGGCGACTTCCGCAACGACGCCATCGTCAAGGCAGAGATCTACGCACCAATAGAAGCCAAGCGCGGCAAGCCGTTCTTCATACTCGACGACCGCGACCGTGTCGTCCAGATGTGGCGCCAGCGCGGCCTGACCTGCCTGCAGGTCGCCGACGGGGATTTTTAGTTAAACCTGTCCTTGCGAGGAGTCCGCCGCGGCGGAGACGAAGCAATCTCCTCGGGTCGAGTGCTCTCTCGTAAAATGGAAGTGGAAGTAACTGTACAGAGTTACTTCCACTTCCATTTTATTTTGTCAATTATATACTCGCTCATTATCGGAATTGGCGATTCTAAGTATATAGGGGAGGTCATGTCGACAAGTGGATAACTATTCGCATATATTCGGCATTTGACGTGATAAAGCCAAAACCATTGTGTATATTTGTACGTACTAATAGGTGCCTAGTTAAGCACCCATTGCACTACACGTTTATAAACACCATCATCTAGCGGAGCACTACTACACTACACCAATACTCACTTCGGATTTGAACTTCTGACTTGGCTCTTCTCTCCGTATAGGAAGAAGAGGTAAGAAGGAG
>JBKJTP010000008.1:0-6968 GCA_046590195.1 Kapaibacterium sp. (SeqCode)
GCGGGCCGATAAATAATCTTAGCAGATGCTTTATGGAAAGCTCAACGAACGATCGAAAGCTGACGCACGAGACGCACATCCTCGCTTGTGAGGACGTAGCTATAGGTGCCGCTAGCAAGTGTCGCTGCATCAACAGTGATCATTCGCTCGCCAGACATACGCTCGTTAGCAATGTTGCGAACAAATGCGCCAGTCAGATCGAAAAGATCGATACGAACCATCGCTTCCTTCGGGATCATAACGCTGAAAGATGCTGAGATAGCCAATGGATTCGGGTAGTTCTGCCCGAGAACAAAGCCCTTCGACGCTGTAGCTGAACTCACGCTAGCCGCAGGAGTGCCATTACCAGAAACGCCGTAAGCGAAATTGCTCACAGGAAGCGGGTTGGCAGCAGGGAAGCTGAGTGTTGCTGTCGAGTTACCAAGTGTTGTTGGGCAATAACGAAGTGTCATCGTGCCAGTTGAACCCGCAGCGATCGTCTCAGGAGCGAGGCTGACGAACGTGAAGTCCGCAGCGTTCGCACCTGCAAAGGCGGGGGTACCAGGTGTCCAATCGACGTTGCCATCGTTGCGAACGGTTACTGTGAAGTCTTCACACTCGTTCACCTTAACATCACCTGCGTTACCACCTGTTGCGGATGCTGCTACGCCTGCACCAACACCACCGAGATTGATCGTAAATGGAATTGACCCAACTCCGTTACCCACGACGGAGATCGCAGCAGTAGACGCCCCGATCGCCGATGGTGTGTAGGTGATCTCGAATGTCGTCGTACCACCCGGCGGTACAACAGGAGTCGACCCGTTGACGAGAGTATAAGGGCCGACGGTCCAATTTGGAGTTGCAGTGTACGCAGTTGCAACATCACCGCAATTTGTGACAGTGATGGTTGCCGTCGCGGTTGTTCCAACTGCGGTCATCGCATCGTCGAACGCAGTCGTCCTGTCGCTCGAGGCGCAAACCAGAAGGCCGACGCCGTTAAGTGGTAGAACAGCATTCGTACTCTGACCCTCGGAAGAGGTAGTGAGTACCAATGAAGCTGTGCGTGTACCGCGCGCTGTAGGTGTCAGGCAGTAGGTCACTGGACGAGATTCGCCTGCAGCGAGTGTCATAGGGAATGTCATTCCTGAGACGCTATACTCAGCAGCATCAACTCCAGAAAGCGATGCACTGAAGATGGTAACAGGCGCAGTCCCAACGTTGCGGATCATGTCTGTAACGCAATTCTGGAATCCGATGACAGCAGAATCGACAACTGAGCCAGAGAGTGCGAGGCTACCATAAGGCACGCCGACACCAATAATATCAAGAATGAACTGACTCGTATCACGGCCATCAGGAATGGTGCGACCAATATCTGAATAGAAGCGGACACTCGCGAGACGCGTACCAACGTTCACCGGCGAGAAGCAAACGCGGTAGACCTTCGTCTGCTCGGGCAAGATCATCGTATCTGCGCTCGACAGAGGCGTGAACGAGAAATCGCGATCGCTGAATGTCTGGATCACTCGCAGCACATTAACGGTGTCAGTGCCAGGGTTATAAAGCGTGACTTCACGGCATACCGTCTCCCCGAGAAAGACTGAATCGAAATCAAGACGAAGTGGAGTGATCGCCAGACGTGGCATGATCGCAGTGCCGACCGTTCTCAATGTTACTCGTGGTGCGTTGATCGAGTTGTTGTTGATCCAGATCACAGCATCATGTCGGCCCTGGAACGTTGGCTTGTACATGATATGGATCGTATCCCAGCCACCTATCGGGATAGGTGCAGTAGGGAAGCTTTTGATCACATACTGATCCGTGTTGCCACTGGCGATCTGAACACTCGTAATTGTCAATGGGCCTGTGCCAGTAGACTGGAAAGGAACTGCAGCAAATGCAGAATCGCCTACGGTGATCTTCGTCTTTCTAAAGAATTCTGTGATCGGAACGGCTATGCCAGGTGCAACCCCTATTCCCGTAAGATTGACTGACTGCGTACCGCTGTCGGCACCGGTCGAGACGATCGTGAGTATCGCTGTTCGCGATCCGCTTGCCTGCGGATTGAACTGTATGCAGTATGTTGTGCTTGCTCCTGATGCTAGCACTGTGTTTGGTGCTGGTCCGCTGAGAATCGTATAGTCAGCAGTACCACTGATGGATCCACTGTTGATGACCAATGGCGCCGGACCCACACTCTTAACAGTGGCACAAAGGACTGTTGGGGAACCCGCTGTGACGTTACCGAAGGCGAGCAACTTTGGCTGAACAGAAAGTTGTGCTGGCGGCGGAGGTGGTGTAAAGCGAAGATTCTGCGATGGTGAGGTGCTCACATTGGAACTGACCGTCTTTGATGAGAACGACGGACTGGTGCGACCATTGATGCCAATGCTCGGTAAGCTCCAGCAGTTACTATTCATGTACCGGCCGTTCTGCTCATAGAGGTACTCGATAACGCCTGTAGTTTCATACAGCTTCACCTGTACGTTGATCGAGTAGTTGTTCTGCCAATTGTTTGCACACTGGAAGTGCACATTACGGAATTCAACAATGAACACACGATTTGGACTGACACCCTGCGTCGCGTACCAGTTATCGTAGAGCCCATTATGCCGGCTGCCCGTGCTCAGATACCCTCCCATGAACGAGAGTAAGCTAGGATAGGTCTGGTTCGCCTGAGCGGTCTGATAAAAGTTAATCGGGTACGTACTACTCAGTGCTAATGAACCGCTGGACGTCGCGTAGATCGTCGTGCCCGCGTTTATCGTCGCATTATCAAAAGGAAAGTTGAAGGGCAACGTCATCCCAGTGACCTGCGTCCACACGTTATAGTTGTACCAAACGCTGCCGGCGTTGACGATAGAACTAAAGCCTCCCGAGAAATTGGTGACGCTGTAGGCTGCGATGCGGCCCTGTGAGGATGCAGTGTTCAGGCCAATAAGAAGGACGACAAGAACGCAACACGATTTGAGTAATCTGTTCCAAGCACTCATAGTAGATCAGGAAGATGTTCGCTTCGGAAATGGAATGGGAATGCCAGAAAATGGAAATCTGACAATCGAATATACAAGGATTATCTCTTCAAAGTGCGAATTCTTTGGTAATTTTTTGGCTGCCGCTGTTGGACTCTTCGGACCGGTCTGACCCGATCCCTGCAACCACAATATTCTCCAGCGTCTCTGGCACCGCATTGCAACACAAATGGGTTCATATTGCTCAACAATTTGATCAATGACTGAGCAGGACATTCAGGTTATACAGGCAGACCTACTACGCGAACTAGGTGAGGTCGATTCTGGGAACACGCTCGAAGCATTCAAGCTCGAGCATTTGACCAGAAAGGGGACGATCGCCCAGTATTTCGAGAGATTAAAGGACGTCTCGAAAGAGACGAAGCCAATGATGGGCAAGGTCCTCAACGGCCTTCGCCAGTCTCTCGAAGCGGCGTTTGCTGAGAAAGAGGCGGCGCTGGGAGGGTCTTCGAAGCAATCTGGGCCGAAGCTCGACCTGACGATGCCTGCAAGACCGATCTCGGTCACAGAGCCTGGGCATGAGCATCCGCTGATCAAGACCTATAATGAAATGGTCTCGATCTTCGAGCGTATGGGCTTTGCGATAGAGTCAGGGCCCGAGGTTGAAGACGACGAGCACAACTTCGAAAAGCTGAATTTCGCAGCCGATCACCCTGCTCGCGATATGCAAGATACTTTCTTCGTGGCTCCACGGGATGGCTGGACGGGGGATTCGGGTGAAGATCCTCTCGTGCTGCGGACTCATACGTCGCCAGTACAGATACGCGTAATGGAGAGCCAGCAACCTCCGATACGCTCGATCATGCCAGGACGCGTTTATCGGAATGAGGCCGTAAGCGCGAGAAGTGGCGTAGCGTTCTTCCAGATCGAAGGGCTGGTCATCGACAAGGGAGTTACCATGGCCGACCTTAAGGGCGTGCTGCTTTCCTTCGCGCGTCAGTTCTTCGGCAGCGATGTGAAGATCAGGCTTCGCCCATCATTCTTCCCATTCACCGAGCCGAGCGCTGAGGTTGACGTCAGCTGCTACATCTGCAGCGGCAAAGGCTGCCGCATCTGCAAGTACCAGGGCTGGCTCGAGATACTCGGCGCGGGCATGGTGCATCCGAATGTTCTCAGGAATTGTGGCATCGATCCCGAGGTCTACTCGGGCTATGCTTTCGGCATGGGTATCGATCGCACGGCGATGATGCGCTATGGCGTCAACGACATTCGGTTGTTCTTCGAGAATGACATACGATTCTTGGAGCAGTTCTGAGTTATACCTCTGACCGATACTAAAGAACGTTTTGGCCGACCTCGGGCTTTTTCTCTGCTTGAGACATCCATCACCCCTCAAAACTATGACCTTGTTCCGCCGTTCACTTTTGTCGTTGTGCGCTCTGTTAATGGTATTCGTTATATCGGGTTGCTCCGAAGATACCGTCTCTCCAGTCGTTAAGAACCCGATTCTGACCGGTCCCGGTAGCATCGGCTTTGGCGATGTAGCGCTTGGTGCATGCAAGGATACGACAATTCGATATGACAATACTACCGGCAAGACGATCACGTTAACATCCGTGACATTCGCAGGCGCAGGCTTCGAATGGACTGGATCAGCTCTGCCTGTAGAAGTTGCTGCTGGAACATCTATCGATCTAAAGGTACGCTACTGCCCGGTCGCTAAGGACTCAGCAGGGGCAACACTTGTGTTCAAAGGCACTGGCGGCGACAGCGTTGCTGTAAAGCTAACAGGTAACGGGCTTGATCTCAGACCGCTTGTCACAGGTCCACTGTCGATCAAGTTCAGCCCAACTGAGATTGGTGCATGCCGGGACACGATCATCCGCTACGACAACACAACATCGAATGTGGTCTCACTGACTGATCTCGCGATCACAGGTTCGGGATCCTCAGCGTTTCAATGGATGGGGGATGTTCTACCTTCTACGATAGCCGTCGGTGGATCGATCGACATCAAGATCCGTTTCTGCGCATCCGCGAAGGACTCAGCCATCGCAGTGCTGTATCTCAATGGGCTTGGTGGCCAACCTGTCCAGATCCGCTTGACCGGCACTGGGACGGAAGTCATCTCGAACAATGATGGGCCGACCGTCGGAAGTATCTTTCTCTACGATTTCTTCTTGACCGACGGGGCTGGTGTGAAAGTACCTGGGTCGGATCGTACGCTTGAAGATGAAGTGGTGGAAACGGGGGCTACGTACAAAGGAAAGAGTGATGTCTTCGTCGTTTTGGAAAGTGGCGAATTGAGCTACTACGCAATTGAAAGTAATGGCGACGTTTCTGTCTACGTAAATTCAGCTCAGGGTGGCCCGTTCGGCGGATTGATCGGCGGGTGGAAGACACTGCCATACGGCTCTAAACGCACTAATGTCACTTTGATGACCAAAGACACTGTCATCGAAGACGCAAGCTTCCCTGCGCCGATCACGGTAAAGGTTAAGCAGACAGCAAGTTACACAGGCGAGACATCAGTGAAGATAGGTACCACGACCTACACCGTTGAGAATGTCAGTTTCGTTACTTCCGTGGATCTGCTGCTGGGGGGTATTATCCCTGTCGGTAATATCACGAATACGGTTCAGGCCGGATTTATCCGCTCGATCGGCTACCAGGCAAACTTTGATGCGCAACTCGAGTCTACGGTTCAGGGCTTTCCAGGCGAAGGTTCGCGCAAGAAGCTCAAGAGCTTTGTGATCAAGTAAACTGTTTACATGATCGCCAACCCTCCTGAGAATCTCCGGAGGGTTTTTTTTATGAGCAAAATTTAGCGAGTACCATTTGAAAAACCGGGCTTCCTCGTATATTTGACGCAATATGAAGATCTCTCTCAACTGGCTTTCCGACTACGTCAACATCCCGTTCACTCCCAAAGAGCTCGATCGCAAGCTGACAATGCTTGGCATTGAGGTCGAAGCCATCGAGGACTTCGCTTCAAAGTTCAATAAGATCGTTGTCGGTGAAGTGTTGGAAGTCGAGCCGCACCCGAATGCAGATAAGCTTCGACTGACCCGTGTGACGATCGGCACTGGCGAGCCGCTCCGCATCGTCTGCGGCGCGCCGAATGTCCGTCAAGGCTTGAAGGTCGCTGTGGCAATGATCGGTGCAGACCTCGGTGAAGGATTCGTGATCAAGAAGTCGAAGATCAGGGGAGAGGTATCCGAAGGGATGCTCTGCTCTGAACGCGAGCTCGGATTGAGCGAGGCGCATGAAGGCATTTGGGAACTGCCCGATAATCTCGCAGTCGGTGCACCGCTCGCAGAAGCACTCGGCAAGAATGATGTGATCTTCGAGATTGGCATCACCCCAAACCGTGCAGACTGTCTCAGCCACCTAGGCATCGCACGCGAAGTCGCTGCGATCACAGATCAGCAAGTAAAGTATCCATTTGCTGGACAAAGTAATGTTGGCGGCGAGACCGCAACGCTGGCGAAAGTCACACTTCAAGACGCTGATCTGTGTCCGCGTTATGCGGCACGCATGGTGCATGGAGTTAAGATTGGCCCATCACCGGCCTGGCTAAAGCAGCGCGTTGAATCGATCGGGCTGCGCTCGATCAACAACGTTGTCGATGTCACGAACTTCATTCTCATGGAGCTCGGGCATCCGCTCCATGCTTTCGACTTCGACAAGATCACTGGCGGACACATCATCGTACGCCGCGCGCAAGGCTTTGCCACTGAGTTCATAACACTTGATGGAAAGCAACGCAAGCTCGATGGCGAGATGCTTCTCATTGCCGACGCGGAGCGCCCGCTTGCGATCGCTGGCGTAATGGGTGGACAGAGCAGCGAGATCTCGAACAAGACGACCAACGTGTTCATCGAGTCCGCTTACTTCACCCCAAGCTCCGTTCGTCGCACTGCGAAGAAGCTAGGACTAAGCACTGATGCCTCCTATCGTTTCGAGCGCGGTACCGATCCTGAGATCGTGTTGCTAGCGGTCAATCGAGCTGCA
>JBKJTP010000145.1:0-5896 GCA_046590195.1 Kapaibacterium sp. (SeqCode)
CGCGATATCTTATACTACACGCCGACCTATCCGAAGGCGCATCACGATCCGGTTACTGACCACAAGCACGAGTTGCACGACGCAAATGATTCGCTGCTTCGCGCTCGCTACCCAAGCATCAAGCGCCAAAACCTGACGAAAGTACTGGCTGCGTTGCGCATGGTGAAGCTGCCGGAAGAACTCGCTTTGATGCGCAAGGCGATCGCGATCACCAATGATGCGCACAACGAGATCATGCGGCAGGTCAAGCCAGGCTGGCACGAGTACGAGATCCAGGCACTCGGAGAATTTGTATTTAAGAAGAATGGCTCGGAATATACTGGCTATCCATGTATCGTTGGCAGCGGCGAGAACTCCGTGATCCTGCACTACAACACGAATCGCAGACAAACGAAAGATGGCGATGTTGTTGAGATGGATATCGGCGCGGAGTATCACGGTTACACGGCTGACGTTACGCGCAGCTATCCAGTCAATGGCAAGTTCACGAAAGAGCAGCGCATCATCTACGATCTTGTGCTCGAAGCGCAGGACTCAGGGATCGCGCAATGTCAGGTCGGGAATGCGTTTAAGGCTCCGCACAACGCTGCCATGTCGGTGATTGGTCGCGGACTCACAGCGCTCGGCATTATCAAGTCACCTGATGAGTATCGCAAGTATTTCATGCACGGGACCAGCCACTATCTCGGGCTTGATGTGCATGATCCGGGCACGAACGGTCCGCTTGTTGCAAATTCAGTGATCACTGTCGAGCCAGGAATTTACATCAAGGAGGGCAGCGACTGCGACCCGAAGTGGTGGAACATCGGTTTACGTATCGAGGACGATATTCTTATCACCGAGAGTGGGCCTGTCAATCTCTCGATCGCATCGCCTCGCACAGCCGATGACGTTGAGGCATTGATGCGTGAGGGCAAGGCTTCGCGCTAAGCGACTTCTCGCCAAGCGGTTTTGATGAAAGAGAATTCAGTGCTCAGCGGTGTAACTTTGCGTCATCACGAGTATTGAAAGAAGAGCACCACACACGTTTACGAACAAACCAGGTTCTACAAACCAAGTTCGCATGTTCAAGAAGATCTTTGTTTTTCTCATACTGCTATCTGCTGCTTTCATCTCGTCTAGTGCTCACGCGCAGGAAGGCTACGAGCACCTCTCCCCGCTTTCGCATGGCGCAGGTAGAACGTATGTAGTTAACTCGCGCGGACTTGATGCAGTCGGCCTCAACCCTGCCCTGCTCGCACTCGGCAGCAGGCGAACGTGGGAGATCTCGATCTTCCCTATCTCTGCACTCGGTGCTGACGCAGGCGCATCATTCCTGAGCGATAAGCTTACGCAGCTTGCCAATAACACAGCGAACCTCGATAGTGGCAGACATGGCGAGGCACTCAGCTTGCTGGAGAATAACGGGCTCTCGGGTCGCGGCGATGTGCGTATCTTTGGAGCGTATTATCATCAGGAAGATCTGGGCGGTTTTGCATTCACGTTCTCGACTCATAGCGGCATTCGCACGAAGATCCCTTCTGAGGTATTAGACTTTCTAGAGAACTACGTCTCATTCTCAGACAGGATCGTCAACATCGATGACCTCGATGCGCAGGGACTTTGGTACAATAGCTGGACTGCAAGCTATGGCAGAAAGTTGGTAAACACAGAGGGCTTCCAACTTTCGGTTGGCGCAGCGATCAAGTACATTCAGGGACTTGGATACCTGCGACTTGAAGAAGGCGCATACCTTCACACGATGCCACTGTCACAGCAGCGCATCCGCTTTGAGGCGAATTACAGCCTGCGCTATGCCTTCATCGATGTGTTCGATCGCAGCAAGAGTAACGAGGATATCAGCGTGTGGGATGTTTTCGGCGGCTCTGCGGGATCGGGGTATGGCTTTGATATCGGGGGTGCTGTCGCACTTGGCGGCGATAGCAAGAAGCCTGCGTTCATCTTCGCAAGCAGCTTGAATGACATTGGCTCGATCAACTGGACCGAGAATACGATCGAGCGCCGTGCGGATCGCATCATCGACACCGTCGGCTATCAGGGACAACCTGACGCGATCGTTGATACTTTGAGCGCACTGGCCGGTACGGTTACTCGCATTGGCTCCTTCAGTACAAGCTTACCAACTACCTTGCGCCTCGGTGCATCGATGAACTTCAAGCAGCTCGGCATTCTGACCGCTGGTCCTGAGATCACGCTTGCCGCAGAACTGACAACAGGCATGACGTCTGTCGTCGGTAGCAATGATACACGCGTAGGTCTTGGCGCCATCGCTGAGTGGGATCTGAAAGCGTTAACGATACGAACAGCCGCAGGTGTCGTGAGTGAAGCCGATGTGATCGATATCACACTTGGTCTCGGAACAACCATCGCGGATTACGTCAGCTTCGATATTTCGTCAGCGCGCCTCGGCCAGGTGCTCGGTGCAGGCGAAGCACGTTCGGATGTAGCGATCGGTCTGAAAGTGCATCTATGATCTAGCTCGCAATGGTTGCGATCACTCGATGATGAACTTCTCGACGCGATCGCTCGAATGGCCGTGATCGTCGAGTACGGATACACGGATCGTGTAGGCACCTGAGGGCAACGCCTCGACGGGAAGCATCACAGCTGTATCGCTTCGCATTGTTTCGTCACGCAGCAGCGATACACCGCGCGTATCGAACACCTCAACGCTTTTGAGTGCAAAGCCGGATGACATCGTGATCCGCAATTGCTCGCCGCGCTTGACCGGATTTGGCTGCAGCAGAAAGATACCTTCCGATGACGTCGATCCCACCTTCAAATATTGATCGACGCGGCCATCGAGTAGGTTGTTGAACGGATCGAAGATCCAGCGCTTCGGCTCTCTCTCAAACATCATGTCCCAGGTCTGGGCATTCTGCGTGTTGTTCAGCACGAGAAGCGAATCCCATCCATCGCCTTCTACGCGCACCTGCACAGGCATCGAGAAGAATATCGGGGTCTTGCTTGGAGTCTGGTCCAAGTAGATGATCGTACGCCACTGCCCGAAGAGCGTCCCCGTCTGCGGCGAGAACTGGTACTGCGGATAGCCCTCCGCGAACACCCACTGCGCGAAGAACTGCATCAGGCTGCGGCCAGTCTTTCCCTCGACGAATTGCACGAACTCAGGCGTCGTCGCGGTGCCATAGCGCTTTGGTCCCATCATCCACGCCTTCATCGTTGCATCGAACGTGGAGTCGCCAAGAATGTAGTTCAGCATGTGCAGCACCCAAGCGCCCTTGTCATAGCTGGTGCGGGCATCGAATACTCTCCGTACATCCGCAAGCGCAGAATCTGGCACGTACACGCTATTGTTAGGATCAGAGGTGATAAAGCGCTCCTTGTTCGACATGTCAACACGATACGCTTGCTCGCCCTGGGCGTGCCCGAAATATCGCGAGGTGTAATACGTGGCGAAGCCTTCGTTCAACCAGATCTCATTCCACGTCGCACACGTGATCGCATTCCCCCACCACTGATGCGCGGCTTCATGCGCGATCAACCCGGTATCAAAAGAATTGACGAACGAGAGCGTCTGATTCTCCATGCCGCCCCCACGCCACTGCGCGTGTCCGTATTTCTCCTTTAAGAAAGGATACGGTCCGAACCAATCTTGAAATGCGTCCATGATGTCGGGCAACATCTTCAACTTCTCGCGCCATAACTCGACCTGTCCAGGATAAACGAAATTCTGTATGGGAAGTGAATCCGTCGCGGAATATTTCCAGTGCGTGGTGAAGGTATCATACGTCGTGCAGACGAACGCGATCAGATAATGCGCGATCGGATATCGGCTCTCCCACTTGAATGTGTGCTTGCCGTTGGCGACAGGCGTTACCTCCTTCAGCGATCCATTCGATGCAACCGTATACTTCTCATCGCAGGTGAACCAGAGATCGGCCGAGTCGATCTTGTCCTTCGGATTATCCTTAACTGGCCACCAGGTCTTCGCACCGTAAGGCTCGCTCTTCGTCCAAATGATCTGGTCCCCAGTGCCATCGGCGTATTGCGTTGTATGGATCATGCCGTGGCGATCAGGCTCTGTTGAATAGCCATGATAGTACACGCGCACTGCGAACGGCTCTCCTGGCTGGATGGGCTTGCCGAGGCTGACGAACACTCGCTCGCCTAGACGATCGACCCTCAGGCTATCGCCGCTTTCAGTCTCAGCCGAATCGAGCGTCAGCTGCTCGCGAAGCGTCAACTCGATCCGATCTGTGAACGGCGAACGCACGCCCAGACCCTTGAACAGGATGCTGCCTGCGACATACTCGGTGTCGGGCCGCACCTGAAGATCCATCTTGATGTACGTCAGGTCATACCCACCATCCTGATTGACGACGAACGTATCGGGCACCCACATAGCGGGCGCCTGCGCCTGAGCCTCTGACACGATGGACAGAGCGACTACAACGAGAAAAATAAAGCGTGCTAGCATTGACCAGAAGTTTTGCCCTGAAGCTGGAGGTTGATCCTGAAGCTTCAGGGCTGATTATGAGCACTTGCATAAGAACCGGACGCTCCCATTCGTTTCCAGCCCAGGCTTGGCGACGATCGAGTGCCGTTTTCCGCGAAATCTACCCATCCCACAACGAAATCTACCCATCCGCCAGGGTGTTCTTCGGTGCTATGCCAATTGAGACGACCAAGTTAGACTACCCCGCGTTCGAGAATCTTATTCGAAACAGCGATTCCTTCGCTATAACGACACACGTAAACCCTGATGGTGACGCCATCGGCTCAGAAGTTGGCCTCGCCGAGTGGCTCAAGAGCATCGGAAAGACCGTCCACATCATCAATCATTCGCCGACGCCAGACAATTACGGCTTCATCGGCAGCGGCGATCCCATCGTCCAGCAGTTCGATGAGGCAAAGCACGCGGAGACGCTGCGTTCGGTCGATTGCATACTCGTGCTCGATGTCAACGATCCCGGCCGTATCAAATCACTCGAGCCATTCGCGCGCGAGCACAAGAACGTCGCGGTGATCGATCATCATCTCGAGCCAAAAGAATTCGCTGGGCAATACTTCATCGATACCGAAGCATGTTCAACTGGCGAATTGATCCATCGCCTCTACGAGAACACGCAGCTAGCGCTCGGCGGATCGATCTCCCCTCGCGGAGCCATGGCGCTCTACACAGCGATCATGACCGACACCGGCGGCTTCAAATTCCCGCGCACCGACGCCGAGGTCTTCCGCATGTGCGCAGATCTGCTCGACATGGGCGCAGACCCAGTCGCGAGCTACAATGAAGTATTCAACAGCTCCCCTGCATCGCGCTTGCTGTTGCTGCGCGAGTCGCTGAACTCACTCGAATATTTTTACTCTAACACGATGGCGGTGCAGCTTCTGACTCAAGAGCAATTGCAATCCGTTGGCGCGACAGAAGAAGAGGTCGATGGCTTCGTGCAGATGCCCTTCCAGGTCGGCGGCATTGCGCTCTCAGTATTTATCTTGCAGTTGCGCGAAGGCTGGAAGATGAGCGTCCGCTCGAAGGGCGACGTCTCCGCTGCCGCACTCGCGCAGGCCTTTGGCGGCAACGGACACTTCCACGCTGCAGGAGCGCGGTTCTATGATAAGTATTCGCCGAAGGAAGTGAAAGAGAGAGTTGTGCGATTGGCGAAAGAGATTGTTCGTGCATAACGCGCAATGCCCGTAAACACCTGTCCTTGCAGTGCTCGTAAACACCTGTCATTGCGAGGAGGCGTCCATCGCCAAAGCGATGGAGCCGACGAAGCAATCCCCTCGGGACGAGCACGGAATACCGGAGGAGATTGCTTCGTCGCCCTCGCGCTGAGGCGCTCGAAGCGACTCGCAATGACAGGCACATTATGACAGGCGGTTATGACTGGTAGCGACTAAAGAATTTTTCTATGAAGATCTCCATCATCGG
>JBKJTP010000193.1:0-14662 GCA_046590195.1 Kapaibacterium sp. (SeqCode)
CGCGGAATGTTCAGCAGACGAAGTACGATCTTGTTGTCTATTCACCAAAGAAGGGACACGTGATCAACATCTCGGTCTACTTCGCATATTTTGACAAGAAGTATGTACTTGAAGAGCAAGCGCACCTCGATGATAGAATGTATGAAGTCTTCCATACGTTTAAGCTAAAGAGCTAGCGTTCAGCGTTCAGCGTCTAGCGTTTAGTATCTCTCACCGATCGTCTTGCCTAACAATGCTCTTAGCAGACCAGCCCAGATCATGTTGGATACTGTGGTCTTCTTGCAATGCCTTGGCAGGCGATCATTGAGACGATCGGCCGTCTGTTCAGCAGCATCCCGCTCGCGCTTGCAACAAGTTGCGCGACAGAGCTTCGCCCGCCATACCTACACAGACTCTAACCTCGCATCGCCTGTTCGATGAAAGTGATGCTCCTATTTTGATCACATCAGGCAACTCGGCGAATAAGGTGTCAGGCAGGAAGTGATCGCATGATGCACAAAGCTCTGCCTGCGACCACCATCGCACATTAGATACATTCTTGCCCGGATCGTCGAGCCGAGGCGTTGGTTGCCCTCGCATCGAACGTGTAAGTAATGCGAGAGCAGCATGGGCGTGCCTTCGGCATACATCAGCGGCTTCCGGAGCACTGGTAGCTGAGCCATGGGCGATCAATGCTGATTTATGTAAATGAGGCACCTCTGATTGGAATAAGAGTTCACAATGTGCAGTTGGTCCCAATGCAAGTCTCACCCAATCGCTTGCCAATTGCCCTGTCCCGAAATTTTCGGCGTTCCTACTCAGGCAGATTGCCCTATTCTTAATCCCTATGTCCAACTGGCAGTTTCTCATTGCCGCTCTCATAGCATGTACGCTGTGTGTTGGCGGTATCCTACCTCCCAATGAAGCGCTATGCCAACCACCTCCTTCCGGAGTTAGCGTAAAGCTTGGCGACAGAATCGTGCATCTCGAAGGGGGGATCAGATTCTATTTTGATCAAGTCAACCCAGTAGTCACAGTTGTCGGAAATGCTCAGGGGAAAACGGACACCACGACCTTTGATCCTTGTGACCTAACCGCCATAAGCATCGCTCCATGCGATACTCTTGCAGTAGCTGGAGTAGGACGCGAGGGTAGCCAAACAAGACTCTATGCTGTCACACACCCCAATCCTGCGCGTGGTCCAGTGACGATCACTATTTACAGTGATAGCGATCGGCGCGGAATAGTGACAATATTAGACGTTAGGGGAAACGAGATCTTGCGCTTTAAGGAGACGCGATTCGCTCGAGGCATGACCAGTCTTGCATGGGATCGAAAGGATGCTGGAGGCTTTGCAGTTGCCGCCGGTGCCTACGTGATCGCTATCACAACTGATGCTACAACTATTAGCGTAGGCCAACTTCTCATCCAGTGACACCTCACACTTTATGCTTAATCCAATGAAAGTCCTTCTCGCCATTTGTGCATTCGTCCTGTTCGCGGCTGAACTGAACGCGCAGGACATCAAGATCTATGAAAAGGGCTCAAAACTCCCGGTCTTGTTCCCCTTTAACACGCTGGATAGTTTGTCGATCGATCCTTGCGACACTTCGATTTATGACCTAACGGGATGCGATCTGGATATTGACACGACTATCCTTTCCGTCACGTGTGGTAACGTGGTAAATGTATCCAGCCAGTTTGATGGAACGCCATCCTTCATCAAGTACACCATCTACGATTCCTCAGGTACAGTTATTTTTAGCTCGACCGGGTCTGCTACTATCAGCTTTATGCTCCCGCAGTATGGCATTTATTACGGCATCGTTGAAGTCAGTTGTGGAGATCCCAAAACTGGAGATGAGGATGAGAGCGCGTTTGAGATCATTAACACGGCTCCGATTGCGGACTTCGATGTGGCGACGACCTTTGTCCCAAGCACTGGAGCGCCAACCCGTAACGTGTCGTTATCCGATTTTTCTCAAGTGGATGGCGTGGCAACGTTTGCTTACGAAGTGAAAGAGCGTGCAACCGGTCTTATCACTACGCACACCTCTGCCAACCCAACGTTTGCAACTGATGTGCGGAAAGGGTACGACGTCACTCTGGTCGTCACCGACCCGAAGGGATGCTCTGCATACAAGACGCGATCACTGGACTCAATCGTCGGTTGTCAGCCGAAATTTGATTGGTCGTACTCCTGGTGTGACCCCTGCATGAAAGATTCGGCTACGATCTCTGTCAACTTCGCAAACTTCTCGGAGTGGTCCGCCTCAGGCACGCCAACGTACAAATGGGATTTTGGCGACGGTAACTTCTCAACGCTCGCCTCTCCAAGCCATGCTTATCACATACCCTGCGAGGGAAAGGTGTTCAGCGTTAGGCTCACAATGGAGATCGGTAACCCAGCTGATCCCAACTACTGCATGAAGGATTGGGAGACTACCATCACGATCAGCCCTGTTAAGCCTGAAGTAACCTTCTTGGGAGTTTGTTGCGATGGTCTAGCCTACTTTAGTACAGATGCCACCAAAGGCAAATGGTCTACGCCCGGGTCGATGGGAATACCTAAGTTTCCAGCTGTGAGCAAGAACATTCGCAAGATTCTTGGAGCCCAATTTGGCCAGAGCTACCGACAATACTATCAAACCCCCGGCACATATAGTGTCCAAGTTACAGCAGCGGAGTCTGAGGACCACAATCGTTGTGCGGGAAGGCAGACCTTTACGATCAACAGCATTGAGTGCTTCAACCGAAATGTGAAGGTGGATGGGACGGATAATGTTGATGGTTATTCGATCAAATATAAGTTGCGTGCGATCGCGCTTCCCTTTGTCCATCGAGTGACATCGAAGATCAAAGCACGAAATAGGAAGAAATTCGCTGAAGTGTCCACCGACTTCATTGGTCAGCTCAACCAGCAGGACGCCTTGGGGTGTTATTGTGCGACTAGAAATACTAGCAGTTCCGATGCAAGAACCAATTATCGCAAGTCAGTTGCTAGCACAGCAACGAGCGGTCGTTTTAGGATCGGGCAAGACAAGATCACATCTAGTTATCGTATCCAGACCAAGCAGGGCACGGTACGAAACTACACGCTCAAGATCGGCAACACGCCATGTGATCATCCATGGTTCATGTTTTTCTAATCGGGAATTCCATACGCCAATGGAGCTAAACCTCGGATCCGCTGTGATCCGGGGTTTAGCATTTTATCAGTGGTACTGCTCTATTGATGGAGGTGCAAAATCAGTGGATGTGCAAAACACCGCGCGTTCACCGTTTGAGGGGCGACATAATACGCTGCTCGATCATCTCATGTAACTCGTCGGATGTGATCTTCAGGTTGAACATCGCGATCATGATCGGTGAGTAGCCCATCTTCACTCCGAGCTGGGAGGTCCGGCGCTTCATTGGTGTGAGCCGCGCGAGATACTCCGCTTCGTTGCGAACCGCGATGCTGATGAACTCGGTCTCGTCCACGCGGCCCTTGCGCGCACTTGTGATGTCGCGCCACTCGATCACGCCAAAGCCGTTGTTGCGGTCTTCGATGCCGATCTCGCTCAGGATCACCCGCGCTCTTGCGTCCATCGCGCGCTTAAAGAACCAATACGCCAGCCAACCAACAAGCGCCACGCTCACAGCCACGAGCCACAACCGCTCACGAAACCCATACACGCACGCCGCCATCAGCGCCACGCACATCACAAACAACAACCACGTCGCCCACCGGCTCTCAGGTATCTCGATGCGATCAGACATGTTGCAAAGATACGAATTGAAGTGGAAGCCCAGGATGTAGCAGACACTTCGCTTCGCGTCACCCTCCCCCGAAAAGGGGAGGGACGGGGAGGGGCTGGTGCGGGCAAACTGTGCAGCGTGATCATGAATGTGATGTCTCGTCTGCATGATCTCTGCCTCTTTTAGTAGCTCCGTCTCATCTGCGAGTAGCCCCACCCTAACCCTCCCCTTTTCGGGGGAGGGAATCTGTTTTAAAGGCTTCGCCTCTGACCACGGGCTATTATTTAGTAACCCCTTTGGGGTTGGGGAGGTGGATAACTTTGTGCCGAAATGCCAAAGAATTCATCTGAAAAGTATTGACTTTCGGCTTTTTATTTCGTATATTTGCAGGTCGGAATGTGGGTGCCACTTTTGCTTGACCGTAAGGCTTGCCCCTTCCGCACGTGCTGGGCTTGCCGGGTAAGGCCAGCGCCACGAATTTATACTTTGCTGTGCGATCAAGTTTGTTGATTTATAAGGAGTTAAGTGGTGTGGATGTAGTGCGGAGGGGGAGGCTGAGTGATGAGGACTGAGGGCTGAGTTGGGGAGTGTGTGTGAATTGGGAGGTTGATCCGAGAACGCGTGAGCATCCCCAAAGCTCAGCACGCTGGTCCGCCGCGGCGGATCTGCGACACAGCCCGCGCCTACAGAGGAGGCTCTAAGAATCTGCAAGAGGTTCGTTGAAAAATAAGGACTTAAGGGGTGTGAGAGCACACCATGCGTTTCCATCGAAGGCTTCGGAATGACGGCCTGGAAGCGTGTGTGTAAATCCCGAAACCTGAGCAGGTGTCTCTTCGTTAGGCGCGGCAATGACATCCGGATGTTCTATATTCCGTCGATGTCATAACTCAGAATTTAGAATTCAGCACTCAGAATTCCTACCTTAAAAATGAACGAAGGACAGATCGTACAGGTCATCGGCCCCGTTATCGACGTCGATTTTGCTGCCGGCAAGCTCCCATCCATCCTTAATGCTATCACGGTCGCTCGTACGAGCACCGATGGCAAGCCGGAGATCCTGACCTGCGAAGTGCAGCAGCATCTCGGTGAGGACCGCGTCCGCGCCGTAGCAATGGATTCGACGGATGGTCTAACGCGCGGCATGAAGGTACTCGATACCGGCGCACCGATCTCTGTCCCAGTCGGCGCCAATGCACTTGGCCGCCTGATCAATGTAACGGGTAACACGATCGATGGCGGCGCCGAGATCGTCAGCGAGCACCGCTGGCCGATCCACCGCGATGCCCCAGCCTTCGAGCAGCTCACGACTCGTGCCGAGATGCTCGAGACGGGTATCAAGGTCATCGACTTGATCGAGCCTTACGTAAAGGGCGGTAAGACAGGTCTCTTCGGTGGTGCCGGCGTAGGAAAGACGGTCGTCATCATGGAGCTGATCCACAACATCGCAATGCACCACGGCGGTTATTCCGTGTTCGGCGGCGTAGGCGAGCGTACTCGTGAGGGTAACGATCTTTACCTCGAAATGTCAGAGGGTGGCGTTCTCGACAAGACCGTGCTTGTATTCGGTCAGATGAACGAGCCGCCAGGAGCACGTCAGCGCGTAGCACTTACGGCGCTCACGTTTGCTGAATACTTCCGTGATGAAGAAGGCCGCGACGTGCTTCTCTTTATCGATAACATTTTCCGCTTTACTCAGGCCGGATCTGAGGTATCGGCACTTCTCGGCCGTATGCCATCGGCAGTGGGTTACCAGCCGACTCTGGCTTCCGAGATGGGTCAGCTTCAGGAGCGCATCACTTCAACGAAGAAGGGCTCCATCACTTCGGTCCAGGCTATCTACGTGCCTGCCGATGACTTGACCGATCCAGCACCAGCAACGGCCTTCGCCCACTTGGATGCTACGACGGTTCTGAGCCGCGCGATCTCTGAGCTTGGTATCTATCCAGCTGTGGATCCTCTCGATTCGACGAGCCGTATCCTCGAGCCTAGCGTTGTAGGCCAGGAGCACTACGATGTAGCTCGCGGTGTGCAGCTTATCCTCCAGCAGTATAAGGATCTGCAGGACATCATCAACATCCTCGGTATGGATGAACTTTCGGATGAGGACAAGACGACCGTTATGCGCGCCCGCAAGGTCCAGAAGTTCTTGTCTCAGCCGTTCTACGTTGCGGAACAGTTTACCGGCATTCCTGGTAAATATGTGAAGCTCGAGGACACGATCCGTAGCTTCAAGGCGATCCTCGACGGCGAGTACGATCACCTGCCAGAAGGCGCATTCCACATGGTCGGCGCGATCGAGGAAGTCGTCGATAAGGCGAAGCAGATGGGCGCGATCTAAAGCTCTCTGAAATTCTGATTTCTGAATGCTGAATTCTGAGTTGGGGACAACTTAGATTGTATGCCAGGAATTCAGAATTCAGAACTCAGCATTCAGAATTTCCGATCACTACTTGCACTCCAGGCTGCTACTTCAATTGTGAAGGGCAGCCTGTGAAGTTTTGGAAACTCCCCCCAGGAGTTTTAAGCAAAAACGGCTGTTTTACGGCACTTTCCAAGTGTTCTGAGATACGAACTAATAATCCGGAAATCACATTTAGAGGCCTACTTATCAGGGCATTGGAGCGTATTCCATTTAAGCCCCACAACTAAAATTCAGGAGTTAAGAAATGGGTAATTCCGCAGAGAAGTCGATCGGTGCTCAATTGCTCGAGCACGGCATTAATCATAACAGGATCCACTTCAATCTCTCGACCGAAGAGCTGCTCGCCGAAGCACTCTCCCGCAAGGAAGGCGTACTAGCCGCCAACGAAGCATTGGTCGTATCGACGGGTAAGTTCACCGGCCGCTCGCCAAAGGACAAGTTCATCGTCAAGCATCCCGAGAGCCAGGACAAGGTTTGGTGGGGAACGGTCAACAAGGACATCTCGGAAGAGAACTTCAATAAGCTCTACGCGAAGATGGTCGCCGCGATGAACGAGAAGGAGATCTTCGTAGCCGATCTCTTCGCCGGCGCCGATAAGGAGCACCAGCTTTCGCTCCGCGTTATTAACGAGTATGCATGGCACAACTTGTTCTGCCGCGATCTCTTCATTCGTCCAACGCAGGCCGAGCTCGCTGAGCACCGTGCTGAGTTCACGGTGATCGACATGCCATCGGTCAAGGCCGATCCTGCAACCGACGGCACTGCAAGCGAGACGTTTATCGTCCTCAATATCGAAAAGGGCATCATCCTCATCGGCGGCACCGAGTACTCAGGTGAGATGAAGAAGTCGATCTTCACAACGTTGAATTATCTGTTGCCGAATAAGGGCGTCATGTCAATGCACTGCTCGTCGAACGTTGGCGAAGCTGGCGACACCGCACTCTTCTTCGGTCTATCTGGTACGGGCAAGACGACGCTCTCGGCAGATCCGAAGCGCCGATTGATCGGCGATGACGAGCACGGCTGGTCGGACAAAGGTATCTTTAACTTCGAAGGTGGTTGCTACGCTAAGACGATCAAGCTCTCGAAGGAGCAGGAGCCACAGATCTGGAATGCGATCCGTCGCGGTGCAGTACTCGAGAATGTACCACTCGATGAGAATGGAGTACCAGACTACAACGATACGTCGAAGACCGAGAACACTCGCGTCGCGTATCCTTTGAACTTCATCGAAGGTGCAGTTGAGCCAAGCGTTGGTGGCCATCCGAAGAATGTGATCTTCCTTACGGCAGATGCATTCGGCGTGCTTCCTCCGATCTCCCGCTTGACGAAAGAGCAGGCGATGTATCACTTCATCTCTGGCTACACAGCGAAGCTTGCTGGTACCGAGCGTGGCGTGACGACACCAGAGCCAAACTTCTCTACATGCTTCGGTGCACCGTTCATGGTACACCATCCGAATGTTTATGCTGATCTTCTCGGCAAGAAGATCAATGAGCATGGCGCTAAGTGCTGGTTGATCAACACGGGTTGGACCGGTGGCGCTTATGGTGTTGGCAAGCGAATGCACCTGCCGTACACTCGTGCGATGATCAATGCTGCGCTGGCTGGCGAGCTCGATAACGTTGAGACGACCACCGATCCGGTCTTCGGACTTGAGATGCCGGTATCCGTACCGAACGTACCTGACGAGGTGCTCAACCCTCGCAATACATGGGAAGACAAAGCAGCCTACGATGCAGCTGCGAAGGACCTCGCATCGAAGTTCAACGAGAACTTCAAGAAGTACGCTGATAAGACATCGGACTCGATCAAAAACGCTGGCCCAAAGGCCTAACAAATTTCAAAGCCCGCTCTTAAGCGGGCTTTGTTACTTTAGACTGCTAGCTCCGGAGTAAGGGTGCTATCTCGTTCACCGCGAACTTTGAGGAGCGCGGTAACCGCAAGGTAGATCGCCAGCAAGATCAGGATCAGGGAGAACAGTCCATTGATCATCGCTGTATCGAAGCCGATGGCGGCTTTGAAATTGCCGATCACGAGCGTCGTCAGCGAGTACATCGTGATGACCAGGACGAAGAGCATCGGTATCAAGGTAAACGCAATTCGCTTGCGAGCCTGATAAAGCCAGACGGTGATTGATAACAGCGTTAAGGCTGCAAGCAACTGATTCGATGCACCGAAAAGCGTCCAGTACTTTATCCATGAGCCTTCTACGCTGAACGCGATGAAGTATGCAGGCAAGGCCATCGTTGCTAGTGTTGCTGCAATAGCTCCGATCTTGCCTTTCCAACCGAGCAATTCTTGCAGGAGGTAGCGGCCGAGTCTTGTCGAAACATCGAGCGTATCGAAGACGAAGGTCGAGAAGGCCATCGCACCAAAGGTGATCGCGAAGTTGCGATTCTCTTCGCCGATCAACATCGTCAAGAATGAACCGATGCCGTTGCCATAGATCGTACCTGGCTTTAAGCCTTTGATCTCGTCCGACGTCATGATCATGATCGTGACCAACGCGATCAGGGCAACGAAGCCCTCCGCCAGCATCGCACCGTAACCGATCGAATGCATATCCTTCTCTTTGTTGATCTGCTTGCTGGTCGTGCCGCTGCAAACCAAGCCATGGAATCCACTGCATGCACCGCAAGCGATCGTCACGAAGAGGAAGGGGAACATGCTGCCGGTCAAGCCGCCGATATCCCATGACTTCACAGCAGGCTGCTGCACTTCAAATCCACCGAAGAACAGACCGATCACTCCTAGCGCCAGCGCAGTATAGAGAATGAAGCCTCCTAGATAGCCGCGCGGTTGCAACAATGCCCAGACCGGTATGACAGAAGCCACGCAGCAATAGGCAAGTATAAGCAAGCCCCATGATGTTGCATCCATTATGAACAGCGTGGAGTACTGGGTTCCAAGCCACACCATGAAGAAGGTAAGCGGCACAAAGATCAAGGTGCTGATCCAAAGCTTGGGCTTGAGGAATCGCTCGACAAGCCCCATGATGATCGAGAGTATCAGATAGAAGATCGCTGCAGCAGCGACGGCTCCGCCGGCATTGAACGTGACATTCGCGGCCGCCAATTCTTCAGACTTATGGACGAAGCTACCTGCCGTAATATCCGTGAACGCCACGATGACATAAAGCAGGGCGATCCAGATGAAGACCATCATCGCGATACCAGCGCGCTTGCCTAGATGCTTCCCCGCGATCTCGGCAACGGAGTGACCGCCATGGCGGACAGATGCTGCCAGGCTGGAGAAATCATGGACGGCACCGATGAAGACGACGCCGAGGCCGATCCACATCAGGCAGGGCAACCAGCCCCACGACTGGCAGGCGAGGATGGGACCTGCGATGGGGCCCGCGGCGGCTATGGCCGAGAAATGCTGCCCGAATAGGTAGAAGGAGTTGGTCGGGACGTAATCGACACCGTCGTTTTTCGAGTGGGCCGGCGTCGAATGGCTATTGTTGATCTCGAATTGCTTCTCGATCCACCGCCCGTAAATGCGGTAGGCAGCAGCGAGCAAAATGATAAATCCAAGGCCGAGAAGGGGTAGGGACATGGCTGGTTAAAAAACGTGAACTACGGGGACGCTACGAAAATACCGTAATTTTGTCGGAGTATCTCGCTTTAACCTCAACGCTACCCCCATGAGCAACGCAGTCATGTACGGCCTCTATGTAACGGCGGCCAATATTATCCTATCGCTGATCATGTATTTCACAGGAATGTGGAAGACGGATGCAGCATGGGTCGGATATCTTGCATTCATTTTCCTGATCATCGGTATCGTGATGGCGATCAAGGATCGCCGCGATAACGACAACGGAGGCGAGATCCGCTTCGGACAGGCATTCTCGACCGGCTTTACAGTCGTGCTGATCGCTGCGATAACCGGCGCCATCTTTTACTATGTCTATGCTGCATTCATCAACCCGGAGTTGGTCGATCACATCAAGCAGGGCATGGAAGAGGGTATGGCAGCACAGAAATCGCAGATGTCGGCTGAGGAATTCGAGCAGGCGAAGAAGTATAGCTTCATGATGGTCGAGCCCCCGATGATGGCGATCTGGCAATTGCTGATCAGCCTCTTGTTGGGTTCTGTCGTTTCCGCGATCTGTGCCTCGATCCTGAAGAAGGAGCCAAAGCCGCAGGTGATGAGCTAGAAACTGGTCCGTTATTCACGGAGCACTTCGCACCCGTGAGCCAGAGTCATTGTTGAGAGAACCCGGCCTTAAGCCGGGTTCTCTCTTCACAAGAGTTTTCGTTGGTTTAGCGATTTTATGTCAGAGATCTTTCAGGTTACAGCCCGCAAATGGCGGCCGATGCGCTTCGACGATGTGGTCGGTCAGGATCACGTCACCCGTACGCTGAAAAACGCGGTCCGCGAGGGTAGGCTGGCGCATGCCTATCTCTTCACCGGACAACGCGGATGCGGCAAGACGACAGTTGCACGCGTACTCGCTAAGGCTATCAATTGCCCGAATGCGAAGACCAATGATTACGAGCCTTGCAACAATTGCGATGTTTGCAAGGAGATCACCGAGGGCCGGTCGATGGATGTCTCCGAGATCGATGGCGCCTCGAACAACGGCGTCGACGATGTTCGGTCTCTTCGCGATAACGTAAAGTATCCACCACTTCGCGGCGATTACAAGGTCATCATCATCGACGAGGTTCACATGCTTTCTACCAGCGCGTTCAATGCGCTGCTGAAGACGCTTGAAGAGCCGCCACGACATCTGGTGTTCATCTTTGCCACGACAGAAGTTCAGAAAGTATTACCGACGATCCTCAGCCGCACGCAGCGTTACGATTTCCGTCGCATGCAGTTGGAGGAGATCATCACTCGCCTGCGTCTGATCGCTGATACCGACAGCATTTCGATCGATGACGAAGCATTGCTCGTGATCGCAAAGAAGGCGGATGGCTCCATGCGCGATGCGCAGTCTATCTTCGATCAGGTTGTCGCGTTCTGCGGAAAGAATGTCGAAACGCAACGCGTTCGCGAGGCGCTAAATCTTATCGACACCGACTTCTTCTTTGAAGTAAGCGACGCGATCCTCGGGCGCAACGCTGCGAAAGCATTCGAGTTGAGCCAGGCGATCAGCTCACGCGGATATGATATCGAAGAGTTCTTTATCGGTCTGCTCGAGCACTTCCGTAATCTGCTTACCGCAAGGCTTACCGGCAAGAGCACGCTGATCGAAGTCTCTAAGGTTCATCAGGAGCGTTACCTGAATGTCTCGACTGAACTGAGTGAGGGCGATCTGATTCGCCTTGTCCGACTTGGGCAGAACGCACTCGAAGCCCTCAAGACCTCACAGCAGCCTCGCATCATCCTCGAGGTAGCACTCGTCGAGATGATGATGATGGAGCGCGCACTCGAGCTCGCTCAACTCATGGCAGCTATCCATGGCAATCGCAGTGGACTCGGTGCAGGCCCTGCACCTGAAGCAGCAAAGCCTCGCGCATCCTCGCCAGTACTGAACAGGATCGCTGAGGCACCGAAAGAGCGATTGGTCCGCGAGGTTGTTCAACCACCTGAAGACAAGGCACCAGCACCTCTGCCGAAAGTTGAGACCAAGAAGGAGGCTACGCCTGTTTCATCGCCAACTGATCAAAGTTTTGACGCCGCCGAAGTCATAGCTCGATGGGCAGACTTTTCATCGTTCTTGAAGTCAAAGAGCCGTATACTCGGTGTAGCCATGGAGGATGTTCAGCCTGCTGGGCTTCGCCGCAATACGATCTATCTGGGGGCAGAGCTACGCGACACGATCGAAGTGCTGAAGCAATACCAGACGCAGTTCAACGGCTTCCTGCGTGAGTTCTTCGGGAAGACACAATTGATGTTCGAAGTTGGTGATCGTGACACGATGGTCGCGAAAGCTGAAGTGCCACTCGTGAATGTGTCATTACCAGGCACAGTGGGCGCTAGGGCTTCCGACAATCCGGGCGACGGCTCTCGAACCATGCGTTCATCGGCTGATCTATCCGATCTGGAGAAAGCGATCGTCGAGAAGTTTAAAGCACATCCGGTCGACTAAGACCTAGAACAATTCGCGGATCTTCTCCGGTGGCCTGGCGATCACGGCTCTTTTCCCCCGGATCACAATGGGCCGTTCGATAAGGATGGGATTCTCAACGAGGATACGAATAAGATCTTTGTCTGCGATCTCGCTTTCGGGGATTCCCATTTCTTTGTAAAGCGATTCCTTCTTCCGAAAGAGATCGATGGGACTGATGCCAAGTTTCTTGATGAGGGCCCGTAACTCTTGCTCAGTCGGCGTGTCGATGATGTAGTCGATCGACTCGAAGGGAACGCCCTCATCCTTCAGTATTTTAATAGTCTGCCTGCACGTACTACACGTCGGCTTTTGATAGATTGTAATTTTCTCAGCCATGATCAGATCGTTTTATTTATCTCTCGTAGGTCTTTGCACCATTGGTGCGCTAAGTTCATGTGGCAGCAAAGTCGAGGACGAGACCGCGCGCACCGTCGATTCAACCATCGCCCCACCTTCTCGTCCGAAGCCAGATGTTTTTATGCTTCCGAAGCCATCGGCAACTGGTGAGAACTTCACGGTCGAGTATACTCAACGTGGTGTCGATAGCCTGTTTGCCATGGCTGATGCAAAGCAACTAGCCACCCCGGAGTCCGCCGCGCAATTTAACCTGACTCTTCCGCCAAAAATGACGGTGCCTCCGCATATGATGCCTGCAAAGAATATCAAGCTCACGGAGCGTACTGATAGCACTGCGATGGTCAGCTTCGCAAGTTCACACGCACCCATGACGGCTATCATGCAGTTGAAGCGTTACACCAAAGACAGTGCGAATATCTGGCTCATTGAGTCTGTCATTACCCAGCACAATCAGTAGCAGAGTGTTAGTCTCGTCTAACAAGCTCCGCCACACACTCGATGTGATACGTTTGCGGAAACATGTCGACTGGCTGCACGCGCTTCACCTCGTAGATCTCTTTTAGCATTGCAAGATCTCGTGCCTGGGTCGCTGGGTTACAGCTGATGTAACTGATGCGCTCCGGCGCGAGCTTTATGATCTGCTTGACCACATCAGGGTGCATACCGCTGCGTGGCGGATCGATGATCATCACGTCCGGTGCGGGATGCTCTGCCAGAAATTCTTCAGAAGTGATCGCGTTCTTCAAATCGCTTGCAACGAAGTTGACATGCTGAACGCGGTTCTGATCCGCGTTCTTTCGTGCATCGAGTATGGCCGACTCAACGAGCTCGACTCCTAACACTTCCTTCACACTCGGTGCAACGAACAGGCTGATCGTCCCCGTACCGCAATAGAGATCCCAAAGGAGATCAGTCTTCTTGAGGCCCGCAAAGTCAGCCGCGATCTGATAGAGCCGCTCAGCTTGCTTCGTGTTGGTCTGAAAGAATGAGTTAGCTGAGATCTGAAATTGGTTGATGCCGATCTTGTCCGAGATCGTCCCTTTGCCGTGTGTTACGATCTCGGAATCACCTGTTGCGACCTGCGCTCGTCGACCGTTGATATTAAAGAGGATGGTGGTCACTTCCGGCACAGTGCTCAGCAGCTCCTTCGTATACTTCTCCATTGCTTCGTCATCTCTGCGAGACGCGACAAAGTTGACCATGATCTCGTGAGTATACTCGCTCGTGCGGATCATGAGAAATCGTGCAAAGCCCTCCGGCGTCCGATCGGGATGATAAACTCCCAGCTCATTTTCCTTGACAAAGCGGCGTGTGAAATCCATGATGTCGACAACAACACGCTTCGGCAGGAAGCAGGCTTTGGTATCGAGTACACGGTCATATCGGTTGCGAACATGCAAACCGAGTGCGTATCGATCCACAGGCTGATCCGAGCCGATCTCATCAGCCATCAGCCATCGTTCATCGGAGAAGCTGAACTCCATCTTGTTGCGGTAATGGTATTCGTGCTCACTTCCGATAGCGTCGAGCACCTCGACTTCCGGCATCCCGCCGATGCGGTGGAAGAGGTCGCGGACCTGGAGCGTTTTGACCTTCAGCTGCTCCTCGTAGGTCATGTGCTGCAGCGAGCAACCGCCGCAGATGCCGAAATAAGGGCACAGGGGGGAGCGGCGCTCGGGCGAAGCCTCGATCACCTTGATCAACTTCGACTCAGCGAAGCTACCTTTGGCCTTGAATACCTCCACTTCGACCGTTTCATGCGCCAATGCACCCTCGACGAAAACAACATATCCGTCGTCTCGCCGTGCCACGGCCTTGCCCTCAAAGGCGAAACTTACAGTTTCGAGCGTCAGACGCTCTCCACGGGCCGGCTTGGCAGACCGTTTGGTGTGGGAAAGCTCACCCGGGATAGCCTCGTTCGAGGTGAGATCTGGTGTTGGATCAAGGACCGATTCGGTGATATCTGACATGCTTAAGTTGAGGGCCAATAGCGCATCTGGCCTTTTGCTAGTAGAAACTTCGTAATTTTGCCCGCGTAGCTAACAGAGCGCTCTGCAACGGCACTCCCTCGGCGAACCATAATGGGGGCCTATTTA
>JBKJTP010000232.1:0-22786 GCA_046590195.1 Kapaibacterium sp. (SeqCode)
CATTGGCGGCGAGGGCAGCGGCGGAGTGATCCTACCAGCAGTTCATCTCGGTCGTGATTCCTTGGTCGGTGTTGCGCTTGCGCTCGGAGCGCTTGCGGAGTTCGACGGCACGATCGCAGAGAAGAAAGCCGCACTGCCACAATACGAGATCGTCAAGTCGAAGATTGATCTCGAAAGCCAGGCGCAGGTGCAAGCTATACTCACGAAAGTAAGAGAGAAGCTCGGAAGCCGTGCCGTTTCGATGAATGATTCTGATGGACTGCGCATCGACTTCGAGAAGTCGTGGCTGCACGCCCGCGCATCGAACACAGAACCGATCATCCGCCTCATCGCCGAAGCCCCCACGCGCAAGGAAGCGCAAGATCTTTTAGATGAAGCGAATGCGTAAGACACTCTCGCTCTACCTACTTATTGCGATCGCTATGCTAGGCGTATCGAGTTGCACTGTCGTGCGCGACACCACGCCATGCAACAATGCGCTTTATCTGCGGCTATCCGAGCGTACTGACTTGACGCTCGACGAAAAGCGTGCGCTTGACAGCTTGGATCAACGTTGCCAGGAATACACAGTGCTGCACAAAGATGATCCACCGCCAGCAGAACCCGAAGGCGCAGGTTGGCTCGGTGTCGGACTTGGGGTAGCTGCAGCACTCATAGTTCTTTACTTCACAGGAGTGATCATCTGATGTCGGATGTGATCGTCTCCGCGCGCAACTTGCAAAAGCGTTACGGCGAGTTCGAAGCGGTCAAAGGCATCGACTTCGAAGTGCGCAGGCAAGAGTGCTTCGGCATCCTCGGCCCAAATGGTGCAGGCAAGAGCAGCACGATCCGAATGCTGCACTGCATCTCGCCACTAAGTGGCGGAGAGCTCAACATCCTCGGTGAGCCTGCTACTGGCGACATCAGGACGATCAAGGCGAACATTGGCGTTGTGCCGCAAGATAATAATCTCGATCAGGATCTAAGCGTCGAGCAGAATTTGCATGTCTATTCGCGATACTTCGGCATCGCGAAAGCAGAAGCTCGTAAGCGAACAGAGGAAGTGCTCGAACTTGTGCAATTGCTCGATAAGCGCAAGAACAGGGTCGATGAGCTCTCTGGCGGAATGCAGCGGCGTCTCGTCATTGCGCGTTCTCTGCTCAACCGCCCAAAGTTACTCATACTCGATGAGCCAACCACCGGACTTGATCCCGCAGCACGTCAGCTCGTTTGGCAGAAGCTCCGCCTGCTGCGCGATCAGGGGCTAACGCTCATTCTTACGACGCACTACATGGAAGAAGCGGCGCAACTTTGCGATCGCCTCGTCATGATGAACGAAGGCAAGATACTCGCAGGCGGCACACCGGCAGAGCTTGTGGAGGAGATGGTCGGTTTTGAAGTAATTGAACTGAGAGCAGACGAAGCTGCAACACTGAACATCCTAAGCTTGACAGAAGACAAGCCGATCGAGCACGAGATCGCCGGCGATACGCTCTATCTCTTTAGCAAAACGCATGACGCGTTCGACAGACTTCAACTACCACACCTCAACTTCCGCTTGCAGCGCCGCGCAACACTCGAAGATGTATTCTTGAAGCTAACCGGCCGTGATCTGACCGAATGATTATAATTGTCATCCTGAGCGCACGTAGCGATCACTAATTCTTATTTTTTAATTGCTCCCCCACCCCTTCACCATCGGCACCTACCGGGTATGGCAACGCAATCGCGATGCATCGTTGCGCCTGTGGAAGACGGAGCTCTGGCCGCCGTTCGCTGAGGCAGTGCTATCGCTCATTGCATTCGGCTACGGGCTCGGCATGTATGTCAAAGGTGACGTCGAAGGCACGAGCTATCTGCAGTTCATTGCACCGGCGATCGTGGCGACGTCCGTGCTCTTCACTGCATCGTTCGAGTGTATGTTCGGCACTTACTTTCGCATGAAGATCGAAAAGGTGTTTGACGCGATCATCGCGACGCCGATCTCGATCGAAGAGGTCGTGAGCGCGGATGTGGTATGGGCGGCTACGCGCGCAGCGTTTGCGGCATTCTCGGTGATGTGCGTGCTCTTTGCGCTGAGCATGGTGCCCTCAGCGTGGGCGCTGCTGATCCCTTTCGTTGGCTTTCTCGCTGGCTTCATGCTTGCCGCGATGGCGGTGATCGTCACGAGCATGGTGCCGAGCATCAACTCGTTCAACTACTATATCACGCTCGGCGTTATACCGATGCAGCTCTTCAGCGGCGTGTTCTTTCCGGTCTCTTCGCTATCGGACACGCTGCGCTGGATCACCTACCTCTCGCCGTTCTATCCATGCGTGCAACTGATGCGCTCGCTCTATCAGGGATGGATCTCGATCGATCTGCTAGGCTATCTCATTTGGATATTGGCACTTGCAGCTATCGCCTATCTCTTTGCTGTCACTATGATGCGCCGCAGACTGATCAAGTGACCCGCCTTTGGTAGTTATACCTTTGCTGCCGCCAACGCTAATCCGTTAGTCGCAATAGGCTCTTCGATGCGCTTCTCACCGATCTGTTGGCGCCACATGGCATAGTAGAGTCCCTTGAGATCGAGCAGTTCGTTGTGCGAGCCTGCTTCGATGATACGGCCGCGCTCGAGCACAAAGATCGTGTCTGCATGCATGACGGTCGAGAGCCTGTGCGCGATGAGGATCGTCAGCAGATCGCCGGTGCTGGAGACCTGGCGGATGGTCTGTCCGATCGATTCCTCTGTGATCGAATCGAGCGATGACGTCGCTTCATCGAACACTAGAAGATTCGGATGGCGCAGCAATGCACGGGCGATCGAAAGGCGCTGCTTCTCACCGCCTGATACTTTCACTCCGCCCTCACCGATCACTGTGTCGAGTCCCTGCGATGCGCGCTCGAGCAGCGTATGGCATGCGGCTTTCTGCAGCACGTCGATACACTCTGCATCCGTCGCATGTGGGTTGACGAAGAGCAGGTTCTCGCGGATCGTACCGGAGAAGAGCTGCGTATCCTGCGTGACGAAGCCGATCTGTTCGCGGAGTGCATCGAGATCGATCTCGTCCGCCGATACTCCATTGTATCGGATGATGCCTTCTTTGGCTGGATAGAGTCCGACGAGTAGCTTCACGAGCGTGGTCTTCCCTGATCCTGATGGACCAACGAACGCAAGTGTCTCGCCCTTCTCCGCACGGAAGGAGATTTCGTTCAACGCCTTGGTGCTCGCGGATTGATGCTTGAACGAAACATTCTCGAATGCAAGCTCTCGTACAGGTCCGATCTTCTTCGGATTCGTTGGCTTCACTTCACGAGGTGTGTCGAGTATCTGCTTGAAGTTCTCAAGCGATGCTTCTGTCTCGCGGTAAATATTGATGACATTGCCAAGCTCCTGAAGCGGTCCGAAGATAAAGAACGAGTAGATGAAGAGCGTCATGAACTGACCCGGATTGATCACGCCCTCAAAGATCAGATAGAGCATGATACCTAGCAGCGACAATCGCATGAAGTTCACCATCGTGCCTTGCACGAAGCTGAGCGAGCGGATGTAGCGTACTTTCTCGAGTTCGAGCTTCAGGATCTTCCCCGTCGTTGTGTTCAGGCGTTTTTCTTCCTGCGACGCAAGCCCGAGACTCTTGACGAGTTCGATGTTGCGGAGTGATTCTGTCGTAGCGCCGGCGAGTGCAGTCGTCTCGCTAACGATGCGCTTCTGGAGTTTCTTGATCTTCTTACTCAGCATCGAGCTCACCCATCCGATGATCGGAGCGACACCGAAGTAGATCGGCGCGATCATCCAGTGGACATTCAGCGAATAGACCGTTACGAAGATGATACCGACAAGCGACGTGAAGACGATATTGACCATCGCGCCGATGAATCGCTCAACATCGCTACGCACTTTCTGCAGCCTACCGAGCGTCTCGCCGCTTCGTTGATCTTCGAATACCTGATATGGCAGATCGAGCGAATGCTTGACACCATCGCTGTACATCTGCGCACCGAGGCGCTGCGTGATGACGTTGGTGAAGTAATCCTGAAAATTCTTCGCGATACGCGAGACGAACGCCGCACCCATCATAAGTAATAGGCCGTAGCCTACGCCTTCGAAGAATTGGGTCGAGGTGTATTTATGCGGCTGCATGGCGTACTCATCGATGATCCTACCGAAGATGTACGGATCGAGCAGCGAGAATGATTGATTGACAGCCGCGAGGCCAAGAGCAAGGATCACCAGTTTCCAGTACTGGCGGAGATAGGAAAGTAGGAGCTTCATAAAGGTCGCAAACGCACGGATAATCTGTTTGTTTCAACAGGCAATTCCACAACAGCAGCCAAAGATACTACAAATGAGCCCAGCCAAGCCCAAATTGCATGATTACTTTTCGAGAGCGATCGCAACGCTAGTCCATTTAGCCAAAAATTGTCGCTTCCTCTCTAACCTCTAGGCGGTGGACGCAGCTGGCTCGAAGAGCTGTACGCTGAACAGGGCACGGTCATCTGTCCAGCATGCTCTCCTGCGAAGACCGGAGGAGGCCGCTAGTTGTTCGAACTCCTGCAAAGAGTACTTATGTGAGTACTCCGTAAGTATCGATTCGCCTTCATTGAAGAAGACATGTGTATCGCCGATCACGTATCGCATCGCCGCTTCGGCGATCAGCCGCATCTCGATCCTCCCCTCTGATCCATTGTAGATCGCTGAATGAGTAAAGCCGCTGAGCAACGGAGTCGGCTGAAGTTCTCGATTGATACGTTTGATCAAGTTAAGATTGAATTGGGCGGTGATGCCCGCTTCGTCATTGTAGGCGCGCTCTATAATCGCTTTCTCTTTCTTCAGGTCAACACCGATCAGCAGCGCACCCGAATCACCCATTATGCTTCGCGTGCGCTCGAGGAATAGCTTGGCTTCTTGCGGCACAAAGTTGCCGATCGTTGAACCTGGAAAGTACACGACATTCCTCGAGCCCATGAGATCCTTAGGTAGATGCACATACTCTGTATAGTCAGCGAGTATCGGATGCACTGCAATCTCCGGATGCTTCGACCGTATGCGACGGGCTGAGTCGAGAAGCTCCTGCTCCGCGATATCGATCGGGATATAGCTGCGGATATCCGCATGTGCTAGAAGCAACTCTGTCTTGACACTCGACCCGCTGCCGAACTCGATCAGGTTTACGTCCTTGCCGATGCCCGCTACGATCTCTACGAGATTCTCTTGCATGATACAAAGCTCGGTCCGTGTCGGGTAGTACTCTTCCAGCGTGGTGATCTGTTCAAATAGCTTCGAGCCGTGTTCGTCGTAAAAGTACTTGCACGGCAGACTCTTCTCCGGCTTCGTGAGTCCTGCGATCACGTCTTCCCTGAACCTCGACGTCCGGAGGCTGCCGGATATATCACTTTCACTTATCATTACTTCGCTAAGCGGATGCCGGAGAACTGCCATCGAGCCGAGTGGGGGAAGAAATTTCTGTACGTATTACGGAAATGCGCTTTCGGGGTTGCGCAGCTTCCGCCACGCAGGACCATCTGGTTCGACATGAACTTGCCATTATATTCGCCGACAGCACCGGCAGCAGGCGCATATCCGGGATATGCGTTGTAATCGCTCGATGTCCACTGCCAACACTGACCCGCTAACGCACTCGCATCGGTTGGATGGAAGATGTTTGCATCCGCAAACCTCTCCTCGGTGATCGATTGGGCAGATGAGATCTCCCACTCGGCTTCAGTCGCAAGTCGGCAGCCGGCCCAGCGCGCGAAGGCATCGGCTTCGTAATGGCTTAAGTGTGTGACAGGATGATCGAGATCCAGGGCTCGCAGACCCGCAAGCGTGAACGTAAACCATTTGTCCTCGATCTGCTCCCAATAGAGCGGTGCATCCCATTGTTGCTGCATCTTCAGATCATGACCCGCAGCGAGCCATAGCATCGGATCGCTATATCCATTGTCTTGCATGAAGGCAAGATACTCTTGGTTCGTCACTAGGCTTCGCCTCAGCTTGGCATCTTGTAGGTACACGCGATGCCTGGGAGATTCGTTATCGAAAGCGAATCCGTGGCCCCGATGTCCGATCTCATAAAGTCCTTCGTCGATAGAGACCCAATCCTGATCCGGGGACACCCCTGCGGGGATCACGAGATCACTACGATAAGCTGGACGAAGTGGATTCTGTGAGAGCACATGCTTGATATCTGTAAGCAGCAACTCCTGATGCTGCTGTTCATGATTGATACCTAGTTCAAGCAATGCAGAGACTCTCTGCCAAACATCTTCGTCAACGCCATCCAGTAATGAGGCAATGCTTCGTGTGACATATTCTCTGTATCGCTTAACTTCATCAAGCGATGGCCGGCTCAGCATTCCGCGCTTTGGTCTCGGATGCCGCTCTCCTATCGAGTTGTAGTAGGAGTTGAAAAGATAGGTAAAGTTAGGATCGAAGTGCTTATATCGCTGCGCGTGCTTCTCTAAAATAAAGCTCTCAAAGAACCACGTCGAATGCGCAAGATGCCACTTCGCTGGACTTGTATCTTCCATTGACTGGATGCAGGCATCTTCAGGCGATAGCGGTGACGCCAGTTGTTCAGTTCTTACGCGTACTCGCAAGAACATTGCGAGAAGCTCGTCGCGTCCGGTCTGTTGTTTCTGCTGAACGGAAGATCGTTGCTGCATGGGACCCATCTTACAGTAACTTTATACTACATCGGCTTCGGTGCGGTGTAGCGCGCATCGAACTTGCCATTGATGATGCGGCGCTCGCCAAGCGCAGCTTCGAATGAACCGCTCACTCGTCCGCTTGCTGAGTCGACAGAGAGAATAGTCAGGCTTCCGGTATGCTGTGCGTCACTTGTGAAGAAGACAGGCTTCATATCAGATGCAGATTTCATCGTGAACGAGGCGCGGCTGGTGCCGCCGTCGAGATCAATCCGTTGGCCCACGACAAGGCTATCGGCATATAAGCTGATCGAGCTCGATGCACCCTTCTCTACATTCCACGCCGTGAGCATGAACGTGCGCTTTCCGGGCTCATCACCGATCTCCGCTGTGATCACGTCATCGATAGCTGCAAGTGAGCCATCACTCGCCGCGACCCACTCCGTGCTGTCGAGTGTGAAGCTCACGTGATCTTTGAATTCGGTTGCAAGTTCAGCGGGCTCCTGATCCTGCGCACAACCGGTCAGAACAAAAGCTGCGATGAGCGATAATACAAGAGCTTTCATTTGCAATAAGAAAAAAGGGCAGGCGATACTCGCCTGCCCTTTTATCAACTGAATATTCGCTGATTAGTATCCGAAGATATCTGTCAGGGTCAGATGCTGGATCGGACCATAGTGGCCGAGCTTCTCCTGGTCGATCTTGCTCTTGTTTCCAAGCACAAGGATCGAGTAATTCCGGCCCTTCATGTTCTCCACTTGGAATTGAGCGATATCGTTATAGCTCATCGAAGGTACGTTGTTATAGACAGCCTGGCGAATGTCGCTTGTGAGTCCGAGGCGCTTTGCACGCTCGTAATTGAACAGGATATCGGTACGCGTGATGCGCTCCGTCTCGATCTTGTTCTGGATCGCCTTCTTTGCCTGCTCGAAGTTATTCTCCGCCTTTGGCATTTCGTTCATGATCTCGAACATTGCTGTCATCGTCTCAGGAGTCTTATCCGCCTGTGTGCCGACGTATGCCGAGATAAAGTGTGGATCTTCCTTCTTGTTCGGCGTTGTCACGAATGACCATACCGAATACGCAAGCGCCTTCGACTCGCGGATGTTCTGGAACACGACCGATGACATGCCGCCACCAAAGTACTCATTAAAGAGCTCAAGCTTCGGAGCCATCGATGGATCGTAGGTCTTGAGCTTCGAAACGAAGACGATCTCGGCCTGCGCCATATCGTAGTCGACGAAGTAGACCTTGCTGTCGCGCGTCTCTTGCGGCACATAAGCTGCCGCTGTTGGAATGGCACGCAACGACTTTGGCGTCTTGTGCATCGTGTTCAACGACGAGACAACATCATTCGACGATGCCGGTCCATAATACAGTACGCGGTGATCGTACGATGTCAGGTTCTTCAGCTTGTTGACCATGTCTTCTGCCTTGAGCGCCTGAAGCTGCTCGTTCGACAGAATGTTGGTCATCGCATTGGTCTTGCCATACATGCCGTATGCGCGAAGTGCACCAAGTATTGCGTTCTTGTTTTTCTTCGCATCGGTACGGCCCTTGAGTGTGCGCTGAACGAGCGAGTTCAGAGCAGCCTGATTAGGCTTTGCATTCGTGAGGAGGTCTTCGAAGAGAGCAACCGCTTCCTTGAAGTTCTTCTGCAATCCGCTGAGATAGACGTAGCTCTGATCTTCGCTTGAAGAAACATTGAAGCTACAGCCAAGCTCATAGAGCTTCTTCGTTACATCATCGGCAGTGAGCTTCGATGTCCCAAGGAAGGGGAGATAGTTAACTGCGAATGCGAGCTCCTTATCGTGACGCTTGCCAAGATCGAGCATGTAATAGAGCGTGAAGAGCTCGTTCTCGTCATTCTTCAGGTAGTAGACCGGCACACCAGAAGCGAGCTTCGTCTCCTTGATGTCCTGTTTGTAATCGATGAAGCGTGGGCTGATCTTGTCAGCCGGCATCATGTTGACGTTCTTGACGAAGTCAGACATATCCTTGCGATTCACGTTAACCGGTGTGATCGCTGGCTTATCGACTTTAACAAGATCCTTACGCTCGCCGGTACGCTTGTAGACGACGACGTAATTGTTGTTGTAATACTTGTTCGCGAAATCAACGATCTCCTTCTTCGTGACCTTCTTCAACTCGCTGATACGGCTCACATGGTTTTCCCAGTTCTGGAAAGTTGTGAATGCGTCGACGAAAGCGTCAGCGCGGCCTGAGTTGTTCTCATAGCTGCGGATCTCATTGATCGTGAAATCGTTAATGATCGCGTTCAGCAACTTCTCATCGAACTGACCCTTTTTCACGAGCTCGATCTGTCCGAGCATCAGCTTCTCAACTTCTTCCAATGACTGCCCAGCAAGTGGACGTCCGGTGAACATGTGGATGCTATAATCCTGGAGCAACCAAGGTCCGCAGGTGGCATTGAGTACCTTCTGCGCCTTGTTCAGGTTGAGATCGATAAGACCTGCAGCAGAATTCGAGAGGATCATATCGACCATCGACAGCACCTTGGCCTCGTGCGATGCAACGCCTGGGAAGCGGAAGCCGAACTGAACCATCTCTGCATCCGGCCCGAATACTTCACGGCGGATCGGTGAGGTGATCGGCTGCTCAGTTTCGAATGTGAAGGGTGTCACTGGCTTCGCCTGCATGCCACCAAACGACTGATCGATCACTGCAATGGCTTCATCAGGATTCAGATCGCCAGACAGGCAGACTGCCATATTGTTCGGCACATAATACTTCGTGAAGTAGTCCTTGATCTTCTTGATCGAAGGATTCTTCAAATGCTCGACCGTACCGATCGTTGTCTGCGTCCCGTACTGATGCTTCTTGAAGAGCTCACCGAGGAGTGTCTCTGTTACCGTGCGTGGATCGTTGTCGAGTGCGCGATTCTTCTCTTCGTACACAGCTTCGAGCTCCGTATGGAACAAGCGAAGTACCGGATTACGATAGCGCTCTGCCTCTACAGTGGCCCAACGCTTCAGCTGGTTTGCTGGAATATCATTGACGTAAACGGTCTGCTCGTTCGACGTATAAGCGTTCGTACCCTTGGCTCCGAGCGCACCGATCATCTTATCGAACTCACCAGCGATCGCGTAGTTGGCTGCGATGCTGCTTACTGAATCGATCTTGCGATAGAGCGATTTGCGCTGCGCCTCATCGCGTGTTGCGCGGTAACTCTCATAGAGATTCTCGATCTCATCGAGATAAGGCTTCTCCTTCGAATAATCGAGCGAGCCATACCTATCGGTACCCTTGAAGAGCATGTGCTCGAGGTAGTGGGCGAGTCCTGTGGCATCGGCAGGGTCATGCTTGGAGCCCGCACGGACGGCGACGAAGGTTTGGATACGAGGCTCGTTGCGGTTGACGGTCATGTAGACCGTCAGGCCGTTCTGCAACTTGTAGATGCGAGCCTTGAGTGGATCGCCGGCGACGGTCGTATAGGTGTACTTACCGTCAGCTGACTTATGTGTTTGGACCTTCGGCGTTACCTTCGCATACGAAGGTGCAGCCGCTGAGGCGAAAAGACCGAGCACAAGGCCCAATCGTAGGATACGTACCAACTTCATGGTCATTCCGTAATAGGATTTAGATTCTCGAATTGTAGGCAAGCCGTTCGTTTCTTGAGGCTGATGGCTTCAATTTGGCTGCTTTTCGCACTTATCGGCGTATAGAATAGGATACCCTCTTGGGTTACGCTGAGCAGTCGGTTTGTTACAAGGTTCAAACTAAAGTAATTCCTTGGCAGAAGCCAGAGCGGCGCTAATGGGATGAGACCATCCTGTGTTAGGATGGGGCGTTAATTATCACACGCCGATAAGGCACAAGACCACGCGTTTGGGCCGCTCCCCTACTTCGGCACTACCCTATCCAGATTTCCCTAACCACACACCTATCCAGATGTCAGCAAAAGTTACTGTCGGTAAGAATGGTCCGTTGAGGATCGAAGGCGAGTTCACGATCGTCGACCCTGAGGGCAAAGAATATGGGCTTGGCGGCCGTACCCTCCTCTCCTTGTGCCGCTGTGGGCAATCGAAGAACAAGCCGTTCTGCGATGGCAGCCACAACCATCATGGCTTTCAGGACGAACCGCAGGCGCGTGATCTTCCTCCAAAGCCGGCGCCGAAGCCTCCTGCTGAAAGCGCGTAACTAGCCGCGACCCAGTTCACAAGATCTCACCTACCCCGATGTTTTCATCCGTCGGGGTTAGTTCTGTAGCTTGGTGCGTGTTGCCGTGACGGATCTTGTAGCGGGCCTCAGCGTAATGCCGGATCTCGAAGATCACAAGCGATCCCAGCATGACCGCTACCAGCGTGAGCGCAAAGATAGCGGGAAGGATGAGACATATCGGTATCACTCCGATCAACAGAATGCTTGCAATGAGCCTCGGCTTGTTGATGGTCCTGATATTCCTGTATCTGAATGCCAGATGCGCCGCAAGATAGATCGCTGGACCAAGACACAGAGTGATAACAGCGATCGCTGGGAGCGATCCGAAAGGACCTCGTGAAGGGTCTCCCAAATCTGCGATATGTGTCATCGTTCTTTTTAATCCTATTGCGAGAACGACAATGCCCACGAGCATCGGGAAATGCAGGTAGGAGTAACTGTCTCTTGCGATGCGCGCGCGCTCCGCACCCTGTAATTTTGCGAGCAGCCGTTCAGCGAAGATCGCGATCACATCGAAATACAGCCACCACAGGCAGACCGTGATCCCGAGTGACAACATTGCAGCAATGACGACCGGGATCGTGAGTTCATACGCACCGATACCAACACCGATCGCGACGATCGACTCGCCAAGCGCGACGATGATGATCAGCCCATAGCGCTCCGCAAAATGCCGTGGCGAGGGCACGCGCCATCCACCCGCGCCCGCTACCCATACCCCGCCATAATCAATCGCCAACGCCGCTAACCAGAGCCCGATCTGCCACGCCGGATCGGCGAACGCGCCAAGGAGCAGCAAAGCGCACGCAATGGAGACCGGCACAGCGATCAATAAGATTTGCCGCCGCAACCCCGGATCATCTTCTGCAGCGATACGATAGACAACAATGTGCATCGCGCGAACGACAATATAGGCTACGGCAAACAGCCATGGTTCGATGAATCCCTCGCCGGGTAGCTTGAACGCGTGAGGGATCGATAGAGCGCAGACGAACATCGCACCCATCGCGATAACCAAACCCAGCCTCAACGCACCCTCATCGGCCTTTGCCTGATTTCCAAGCCACGAATAGCTCACCCATCCCCACCAGAGCAATGCGAGGATCACTAGACCTTCGATGAACCCAGTTGATGTTGGGTTCGCCGCAACGATCGCGGTGATCTGCGTGAGCGCAAAAACAAAGACGAGATCGAAGAACAGCTCCAGCGTCGTAACGCCGTGATGCTCTTCAGTTGGGACGACCGGGAAATACTTACGCAAAAGTGAGAATAGTTATGCTACAAACTTACGCAAAAGAAAAAGGCCGCTGTTAGCGGCCTCCTGCTCAAACACTTTGGGTACACTTAGTTACCCTGTTGCATTATGCTTGGATCCATCTTCTGGACGGCGATACCTGCCGGGATGGTAAACGTCGCATCTGGAATGGATGCCTTCTCGATCTTCACGAGATCGATCACCGCCTGCGTTTCACCGGAAGCAGCGACAATGGTGCGAACCGCGATCATACCCTTCTCGCTGAGTGTGCGCATGATCTCAGACTGAGCTGCATTGGGGTTCTGCGCGTTCTGTGCTTTCATGGCAGTCTGCATCGCCTTAACGAGTGATGCTTCGATGTCGCTCGTCAGCCACATCGTCATCGTGTTGTTCTCATCGAGATTGACAACCCACTCTTCAGCCGCATAACCATTGACAGTCTCTTTCTTTCCAGTCGCCATGATCGCAGGTGCCGCGCTTACTGGCTTCTCCATCTTTGCGTCATCAAGCGGGATCTCATAGCCAATGTTCATCTGCTCCATGACCATGACCATGGACTTGCCGCCGTTCTGAGTGAACATCTTGATGACGCCCATCGGACCCATATCCATGTTGATCATCATCTGTTCGCCCTTGACATTCATCACCATTTCCATCTTGTCCTCACCAAGCTGTGGGACGCTGACGGTCTGGATAATACGGCCTTCAAAGCCCTGAGCCTCAGCATTCTGGGCAACGAACAAAAGAGCTACGATCCACAGCATAGCTGCGCTGATACGTGTTTTCATAGGAATAACTATAATCGGTTATGCTGTAAAAGTCTTGGAGCCGAACGGGGGGTATCTGGATTTAGTGCCAAATCGGGTGTCCCGGAGGCTAGTATGAGCACGATCTCACGCGGCAGCAACCTCCAGGATCATCTGGCCGTGATTGGAAATAATCGATCGATCTCCTGTTACGATCATGATCCGGTGATCCTCGATCGTCGGGTCCAGCCAGATGTGCAGTTGATTGACTTCCGGCAGAAATTCAGCGCGCACTTCATCGGCCAGCCCAAATGAGTAATACACCTTGAAGCCTTCTCGGTACTGCGCTGGCATATGCCCGAGAGGATCGATCGTGTATGGCAGATAGATCACTGTTGGCGCGCTCGCGGGCCTGCCTTGCATCACAAGCTCGAACGAGTGCGAGTGATCGTTGTAGTGAATGCGGATCGGCTCAGCGCTAGATGCGATAGGATAAGGCCGCACGGCCATATCGAGATTACGCGGCTGGAGATCATGATCGAGCAGCGAGAAATCTTCCTGCATAAAGCCATCGCGCGTCTTAGCAGTGTTGTAGAGATTCACATTCCAGTACGTTGCATGGACTGCCGTGCGCTCGATCGCTTCGTAGTGCCAGTGCATGTGCCGGCGCGTGACGTTGCGCATCCAGTTCTGCCTTGAACCGAACTCGGTCAGGAATGGCACCATGCCTCTGCGCTCTGCTTCGCGAACGCCGATCGCCATCGCGTCAGCATATTCCGGACGCTTTGCATCATCGAAGTGCAAACCGTGCAGCGCAGTTAACTTACCATCATAATAATGATACGCAAAGATCAACCGGTCATCGTGGCTCGCATCGACGGCAAGATTCGAGCGGTAATCCTTATCGATGCGGACGTTCACGTTCCAATCCGATTGCGGCGACAGCATGATGAAGAGATCCTTCGAGTGCTGGCGTATCCGCACGATACACTCGCGATAGAGATCTGAGAGAATGCCTGCTTCGAACGTCTCCGCATCCAGATCCGCCGGGTGCGGCTCGTTGATGACCTCGATGCCAAGCACACTCGGAATTGCTGAAGCGCGCATCGCTACATACTCGATCATGTCGCAGTAGCGATCGAGCACCTTGAAGTTGACCAGTCCTTCGTCGGTGTTCGTCAGGTCGTTCTTCCAGAACTGCGTGAAGGACCTGCGTAGCGCCTTATTGAAGACGTAGTTGATGCCCCATAGCGGCGTGTTGAGCATCCAGCTACTGCCCGACTTTCCATCCTGCTTGATCCAGTTCGGAAGCCCGCCGCCGCCGAACTCCGATGTCACCAGATCCTGGTGAACGTCGATGAATGTGGTAAAGCCTTTTTGTCCAAGACGCTCGACAAAGTAGAAGAAGTCGTCCGCAAATTTTTTGTTATAGACAGGTCTTGCTGTGTCGCAGGTGGGCTCGAGTGCGTGCCAGATGAAGGCGAGGCGGAGCGTAGTGAAGCCGCAAGCCAGGAGCAGATCGAGATAGGGCTCGAACTCCTCAAAGTCCTCGCGCCGCCTGAACGGCAGGTATGGATCGAGCTTAGCTACCGGGCCAAAGCATACCCCGCGAAACATGATGTATCGTCCGTCCGCGCTTGATCGCACGTGCTTACCATCTCGGTAGAGCTCGCTCGCTGGTGGTATCGCAAATGGGGTCACGTCAGGCTTGGACACTTCGGGAGGATCGCTTTTTTATCTCAGCCGGAGAAGAACGTACAAAATTTGTAAATGTTTACGTCTGGGACTTTCTCGGGCCCCCTATGTACCCTTGCCCTGCTTCCAGCCATTACACACTACCGGATCCGGTCCGGGCTGATGTTCAAGAAAGAGCTCGTTCCTATTTTCATCGTGGTGTTCGTTAGCCTGCTCGGCTTCTCGATCATCCTTCCATTACTGCCGTTCTACGCGAAGACGTTCGGGATGTCGCCCGAGCTGACCGGTATCCTCGTAGGCAGCTATTCCTTTGCGCAGTTCTTTGCCGGACCGATACTTGGCAGCATGAGCGATCGGGTTGGCCGCAGACCCGTCCTGATCTTCTCCCAATTACTTGCGATGTGCGGCTATGTGCTGCTTGCGTTTGCACCTAGCGCCATCTTCCTCTTTCTCGCACGCATCATCGATGGACTCGGCGGCGGTGCCGTCACGATCGCGCAGGCATATATCGCAGACACGACGGAGCCGAAGGAGCGCTCCGGCGCAATGGCACTGATCGGTATCGCATTCGGACTTGGCTTTATGGTCGGCCCGCTTCTTGGCGGTCTGCTCGCTGCGAATATTAGCAATGAGGCGCCTGCACTCTTCGCCGCAGGGCTGTGCGCGTTGAGTACGCTCCTCACGCTAACCTATCTCAAAGAGCCAAAGACACATCGCGCATCTGCGGTGCGAAGCAATGCGAAGTTCATGAGTCAATTGATCTCGTCGTTCAAGCGTCCGCGTGTTGGGACGCTTCTCGGTGTCTTCCTCTTCTTCTCGCTACCGTTCTCGCTGTTCGTCTCGATGTTCTCGCTCTTTGCGCACACGCAGTTCGATTACACCGCCGAAGAGGTGAGCTACTTCCTTGCGTTCGTTGGCTTCATGGGGATACTGTGGCAAGGTGGCGCGATCCGGCCTATGGTCAAGCGCTTTGGAGAGCTTACGTCACTGCGCATCGCGTTTGTCTGCCTCGTCGTTGGTTTTATCGTGACTGGCGCATCGACCGAGACCTGGCATCTCATCGTGGCAGGCATCATCTCATCGTTTGGGTCTGGACTTATCCGCCCAACGCTTTCGAGCCTCATCACACAGGTAGTACCAGAAGACCAGAAGGGTAGCATCCTTGGCATCTCTTCATCGATCGAGAGTGCAACGCGTGCGGTGGCACCGGTGCTCGGAGGATACTTGATCGGTGGCTTGCATCCGAACTGGCTCGGATATGCGGCAGCGATCCTCTCGGCGATCGGAGCCTATCTCGCGTTCAAGGTCACCTTCGATAGCCGCGAGATCAACGGCGAGATGATCGTCGATTAAAGCGTCGACTTAGCTCTGCGTCTTCTTCCACTCTTCGAATGGAAGCTTCGCGTAAGACTTCGTGCCGATGTAGCGCAACAGCATCGCAAATTCCGGAGCCTTGATATAGCCGGGTACGGCCTGTATCACTTGCTCGTCAGCGGTCATGAAGACGGTCGTTGGATAGCCAGAGACCTTCATCGTTCTCGCGATCCCCTCTTCGCTTGTTGCAGCGCCCCGGAACGTGCGCTCGTCCTTTGCCTCTGCATCAAGCTTTACGGAAGTGAAGTATTTTGCCATCTCGGCCTGCACCGCAGGGTCGGTGTAAACGTCTTTGTCCATGCGCTTGCACCACACGCACCAGTCGGTGAAGACGTCTACGAGTACCAGCTTATTCTCAGCCTTCGCCTTCGTTACAGCATCGGTATAGTTGGTAAAGAGTGCATGCGCTTCATCGCGTACCGCTACGGTAGCGTCAGTCTTATCCTGCGCATTCGAGAGCGTAAGTCCAGCAACTGCGATCAATGCGGCAAATGCTACTCCGATAATGACCTTCATTCTTGTGTTCATAGTTTGTTGCTGACCGTATTAGATGAGCTCTGTGACTTCGCAGACTGCGTATGCAGTGACACCTTCGCGCCTTCCGATAAACCCCAACTTTTCGTTCGTGGTCGCTTTGATCGACACGCGCTCGAACGGCATCTCTAATGCTGACGCGATATTCCGCCGCATTGTTTCAACGTGCGGTCTGAGGCGTGGCGCCTCGAGCACGACCATTGAATCAATGTTCACGATCTTCGCCTTCTCTGCAATAACGAGATCGCGAACATGCTTGAGCAGTTCGATGCTGCTTGCGCCGCGGTAGCGTTCGTCGGTATCTGGGAAATGCTCTCCGATGTCGCCCAGTGCAAGCGAGCCGAGCAATGCATCCATGATCGCGTGCAGCAGCACATCGCCATCAGAATGCGCAACAGTGCCGAGTTCAGCGCTCTCGAAGTTGACACCGCCAAGGATCAGCGATTCTCCAGAAGCCAAGCGATGCACATCGAATCCAAAACCAACCATTGAAAAATTAAGATTTGCCCTTCGGCTGAGAGAAGACCTCTTTCAATCGTTCGACACGCTCTTCGCCGAGCGCACGCGTGAGAGGTCCGGTAAGAAAATCTATGAGCGGTATCTCTTCGCTCTTCCCGCGTGAGCGACCGCCTGCACACTCATCGAATTCCTCGTAACAGATGTAGTACGTGTTATCGCGGCGAGTCGGGTAGATACGGATCGGGAAAAGATGACAACTGATCGGCTTCGGGAAGCCTGTGAGCTCGCCCTTACGATGCGCAAGCTCTATCGCACAGAACGCAATATCATCCTCATAAGTAACGAATACGCAGTCAGCATTATTGACGACGGGCACGCTGAGTCCACCCTGGTTATCGCGGACATAGACGCCCTTCCTCTCGATCACTTCGATCGATGCCTGCGGAAGATATTTCAGGACGTGCGGCAGCACACGCTCGAGCTCAGCGATCTCATGCTCGAGTATCGGTGCACCGATCGCGCCAGGCATGGTGCAGCATGCCCCCTTGCAGACCGAGAGGTCGCAGCCGAATTTGGTGCGGCCAATACGGCCTTCGATCTCGAATTCGAGATCGCCGTTATAGACCGGTAGCTCTATGTCCTGGGGCTTCTTCATGGAGTACGATTAAGCCGCAGCCTGCTCGCGCGGTTCCTGAACAATTGCTTAGCCTTCCCGGCAGGCTGCCGGGCTGCCAAGCAAATTATCCCTCCTCTGGAGCAGCACCCAGATGGTGTGGTGCTAGATACATCCGCAAAAAGCCGCGCATTCGCACGGGGTCCAACTGATACACGCTAATGTGGATCAGGCCCCCTTTGTCCAGCTCAATGAACGACCGCTCGCTGCCTGCCAGAATAGCGCTTGCAAGCGCACTGAGCGACGGCTCGTGTCCGGCGAGCAGCACAGAGTGATGCTCTGGATATTGCTCAGTGATCTCGGCCATCATGCGGAGGACATCTCCCGCGACCAACGCGTCTGAAGTACTAATGTCGCCGCTTCCGGTCCATGCCTCTTTCGCGATCTGAGCAGTCTGCTGAGCCCGGATGAGCGGAGAAGCCAGAATGATCGAAGGCGCCGGCAAACCTGCGCCTTTCAGTTGCTCGATCAACTGACGAGCGTCTGCACGGCCCCGCTGAGTGAGCTCGCGAGCATTGTCATCGGCAGTGCTCGACATATTCGGTCCGGCATCGCCGTGCCGCAAAATATATAGATCCATATCTGTTAAAAAAAGAAGACCACTCAGGGACGAGTGGTCTTCAAATTTACGCAACAATCATGCAGCCCGATTACGAATTAGGCGTTTGCTTTTGAATACCTGCGCCACGGACAATGAAGTAACGTGGATCGAAGCCTGGGCGGCCGCGGAAGAACTCTACATTATCGAAGCGATCGACCATACCGATACGTGCTGGCGAGCAGAACAGGAAGGTGGGCGGCTGATCGTTCAGGATCATCTCCTGAAGCTTGTAGTGCATTGCATAACGCTTGTCCTTATCGAACTCTGTACGGATCGCTTCCATCAGCTTATCAGCCTCTGGATTCTTATACGAATAGAAGTTCGATCCCTTGTTCGCTGCCTGTGAGGAGTGCCACAGCTGGAAGAGCTCGTCCTCGGTCGGATTCCCTGTCCATGCGCTGTATGCAGCGTCGTAGCTCTTGCCCTTTGTGTTCTCAAGGAAGACGGACCACTCGATTGCAGAAACCTCTGCAACGATACCGGCCTTGCGGAATTGCTCGGCGATCACAAGGAGGATCTGCTTACGAGTGTCGTTGCCAGCATTCGTCAGGAACGTGAACTTGAATGGCATCTTCTTACCGTCGATCATCTTGTCGAGGATACCATCGCCGTCAGTGTCTGCCCATCCGGCTGCTGTGAGCATACGCTTCGCAGAATCAACATTATAGGCAACCTGCTTCAGGTTTGGATTTACGTTAGGCTGCGTGAATGGCACAGGGCCTTCGACTGGCTTTGCCTGGTTCTTCAAGACATGCGTGATGATCGACTCACGATCGATCAATGCTGTAAGCGCTTTACGCGTTGCGACATCGCGGAAGATCGGGCGCAGTGGGTTCCACGCAATGAAAGAGTAGTTGTTGTAGAAGACCGTGTCCTTACGAAGTCCCTTACTCTTCTTCGGATCGAGTTGGTCATACTGCTCAGGCGTCAGACCGTCGACTAGATCGATGTCAGTTGATTTCAAAGCAGTAAACGCTGCATTCTGATCGCTGATCGTCTTGAAGATCAATTCATCTGGGTACGCTTCGCGCCAGACGATATCCTTTGCCCAGTAGTTCGAATCTCGCTTGAGAATGATCCTGTCATTCGTCACCCAGCTAGCAAAAACGTATGCGCCAGAGCCGATCTGATACTTTGGCTCACGCGCCAGATCAGGAGACTCAAACCATTCAGCGAATTCTTGGATCACTGCATTCTTGCTCTCGCTATTGTGTAGCTCAGACCATGACATCTTGTCTGTCAGACTCTTCGGATCGAGCACATGCTTCGGAAGGATCGGTACATATCCCTGACCGAGCACACGATCGGTATTGTAGTAGGTCTTCTTCAGACGGAATTCAACCTTGCCTACATCTCCACCTGGATTGTAAACGCTATCTATGTCCATCAAGTATCCGCGCAACTGCTGCGAGTTGATGACTCGTGGATTCATTGCGGTCTTGAAGGAGAAGATCACATCAGCTGATGTGACAGGCTTACCATCGGACCACTTCGCGCGTGGATCCATCGTGTAGGTAAAAGTCGAGTGATCTGCACTGACGACCGGCAAGCTTGCAAGACCTGGATATGCCTCAAGTGTCTTCGGGTCGCTGAAGTTTAGCGGTTCCCAGATCTCTCCTTGGATGTAACTAGCGTGGGCGTCCGTCGAGATATATGGATTCAGTCTTTGGATATGCGAGATCGTCGACCAGATGACATTATTCTTAGTCGAGCCACCAGACGCTGCGGTATCACCACCGCGGCGGCACCCTACCCCAACACCTGCGAGAATGAGCAGGCTGAGAAACAGTGAGCGAGAAAATTGCATGTAAGTACAGTTAATGAAACAGTAAACTGCTAAGCGAAATGAAAATCCAAAACCCGGCTGTTCCGTTCGCAATGCAAATGGTACAGGGGGTGAACAGCGCCAATGGCTCTGTTACTCGAAATCATGCTCGAAATATGGGATGACGCGGTCGCTGTTGCCTTGGGGGCCTTTGGCGCCTTCGAGGAGGGTCTTTTCCAGGCGGCGCGCGAATTCCTTCGAGGCGTCGTAACCGTAATGGCGCAAGAGATAATTGAGCGAGATGACCTCGGCGATAACCGTGATGTTCTTTCCGGTGATGATCGGTAGCCGTACGTGCGGCACCTCCACATCAAGCACCTTCACGTGGTCTTCATCGAGGCCTGTCCGAGTGTAATCTCCGTCGGCGTGCCACTCCTCGAGTTCCACGATCACCTCGACGCGCTTCTGGAAGCGGATCGCACGGATGCCGAACATCTCTCGAACATTGATGAGGCCGAGGCCGCGGATCTCCATGAAGTGACGAACGAGATCAGTGCCGGCACCCATCAGGATGCCTTCTCCCTTCTGCGTTACCATCACTACGTCATCTGCTACAAGCCGGTGACCGCGCTCGATGAGATCGAGCGCAACTTCGCTCTTGCCGATGCCGCTTCGTCCAACGAAGAGCAAGCCTACGCCATAGACATCGACGAAAGCGCCGTGGATGACCGTCTGCATAGAGAACTGGTCATCGAGGAAATCGGTGAGGAAGTAGATGCCTTTCGTCGTCTCGTATGTCGTGACGATGATCGGGATGTTGCGGCCGTTCGCGATCTCGAGTAGCTCCGGATCAAGCTCATTGTTCGATGTGATAACAATGCAGGGAAGATCGAAGCTCGTCAGACGTGTGAATGTCTCGATACGCTTCTCGAGCGGCAATGAGCGGAGATAGAAGATCTCCGTATTGCCGAAGATCTGTACTCGGTTGAACGTGAAGAGCTCGACATAGCCCGCGAGCGCCAAACCTGGTCGATGCAGGTTCTTGTCCTGGATCTTGCGCTCGAGCCCTCCCTCGCCAGCGATGAGTCGCAAGCGAAAGCGATCCTTCGCCATGTTAAAAAAATGCTGTACCGTGATCGACTCTTTCTGAATGGGCTGCGTATTGCGCCATCCGCTCCGCTGTTGTTCAGCCATGCTGTTCCGCTGTCATGATTAGGATATGCAAGTACCCTGATGAGGATACGCAAAAGGCCCGGCGTCTGAACACCGGGCCTCTAAAATAATAGATTCGTTGAGCGTGGGCGCAAGCCCGATGAATTTAGTTTTCGAGTTCAGCCTCAATGCCCGCGTCAAGATCATCGACTGGCTCGGGCTTTTCCTGGCCCTGATGCCGACGGAGGTTGTTCGTCTTGAGGTGCGTGTCCTTGTATTTACGAAGCATAGTATCGAGCTCCTTGATCGCAATGTCGATCGCCTTATGTACCTCGTCAGCCCCCTCCTTGGTGTGGATCACGGTGCCAGGGACCTTGATATTGATATCGACGGTCTTGAGATAGCCGTTCGTACCCTCGTGATCAATGATGACCACAGCACTCTGAATATCTGTATACTTGGCCTCTAGGCGTCCAAGCTCGGCTTCGACAAAGGTCTTGATGCCGCCGCCAGAGGTGTCGTGTCGTACTGTTACCTGAATGTTCATAGGATTGAGAAAATGTTTCGGATCTGTGAAAGGCCGGACCACGGCCGTTCATGCTTTGGGTCTCGTCTTCAGGTTGCGAAGAGGACCATATTTCTTTTCCTGATCTATAATAATGAACACCAAAGGGACTGCCAATCGCGCCCAGATATTATCGCACCCAGCTCAATCGTTCAAAAACGACAGAAACTTGCAGGAGTAATGATTTCTCATAGCTCAGCCGTACAGAAAATGTTTACCGAGTTAAAGAGAATCTACTCGTTGCCGCTGCGGGGGTGGGCCTTGTCGTAGACCGATTTCAGACGGTCAACGGTCAGGTGCGTGTAGCGCTGCGTTGTGCGGAGGGACTCGTGGCCTAGGACGTCTTTTACCGCCCGTAAGTCGGCGCCGCGATCGAGCAAATGAGTCGCGCAGGTATGACGCAGCATATGCGGATGCGCGCGCGATACGTCAGGCGCATCCTTGAAGGTCTTCTTCACGATGTAATTGACCATGCGGGGCGTAAGACGCTTGCCACTCTCGAGCGTGAAAAGCGCCTCCGCTTCTTCGACCTCGGTTTGCGCAAGGCGCATTGGCCAATACATGGCAAGTGCTTCGAGAGCTTTTGCACCAAGCGGTACGATGCGGCGCTTGTTGCCTTTGCCGAGGACTCGAACAGTTTGTTGTTTTTGATCGAGATCGGAGAAGTTGATGCTGCAGAGTTCTGATCGACGCAAGCCGCTTGAGTAAAGCAACTCGATCACAGCTTGATCGCGCACATTCGTGAACGTGGCCTCTTCGGGGGCGTGCAGCACAGACGACATCGTGCGCTCAGAGACTACATTCGGCAAGCGATTCTCACCTTTCGGCGTCTTGAGCAACCGTGCAGCATTGTAGGCGAAGATACCGCGCTTCACGAGAAAGCGAATGAATGAACGTACGGCTGCTACCTTGCGCGAGATCGATGAAGCTTTCATTGACTTGCCATCTGCATCAGCGCGCGAAAGCACCATGAGATAACGCCTGAGCACTTGCAGGTCATCCTGTTCCCCAACCAGTTCGAGATCTTCTGCTTTGAGAATGCGGTACAGATCCACGAGATCGCCTTCATACGCGGCGATCGTCTGCGGACTCGACTCGCGCTCGTGCTCGAGATACTCGAGAAAGCTGCGAAGCCATTTGGGGAAGTCCTGGTAGAAGTTCAAGTGCTGAGTG
>JBKJTP010000014.1:0-8120 GCA_046590195.1 Kapaibacterium sp. (SeqCode)
CCGAGTTAATCATCGCCAATAAAGAGCTTACCTTCCAAAATGAGGAGAAAGAAAAGCGAGCCGCAGAACTTATCATTGCCAATCAGGAGCTCGCGTTTCAGAACGATGAGAAGGAAAAACGAGCGGCCGAGCTGAGTGTAGCCAACAAGGAGTTAGCCTTCCAGAACGGTGAGAAGGAAAAACGGGCAGCCGAGTTAAGCATCGCCAATAGAGAGCTGACCTTTCAGAATGCCGAGAAAGAAAAGCGCGCGGCCGAATTGATCATTGCCAACGAAGAACTCGCTTTCCAGAACGCCGAGAAAGAAAAGCGCGCGGCCGAGCTAAGCATCGCCAATACCGAGCTGACCTTCCAGAACGTGGAGAAAGAAAAACGCGCGGCCGAGTTGATAATTGCTAATGACGAACTTGCTTTTCAGAACGAGGAAAAGGAAAAGCGCGCCGCCGAACTGAACGCAGCTAATCAGGAATTAACAACCTTCACCTATGTATCAAGCCATGACCTTCAGGAACCTCTCAGAAAAATCAGGAATTTCGTAAGTGTGCTGCTTCAAACGGAAGCCAGCAACCTTTCTGATGAAGGCAAGTCCTACCTGAACCGGATGTATGAAACGGCCAAGGGTATGCAGGCCCTAATTGAGGATTTATTGACCTATTCCCGCACCAAGGGGGCCGATAGAAAACTGGAGAAAACGGACCTTTCTGCGCTTGTTGAAGAGGTGAAAAAGGAATATGAGGATGTTATTCAGGAAAGAAAGATCACCATTGATCATTCCGGCCTAGGCCAGGCAAACATCATCCCTTTTCAGTTTCACCAGGTAATACAGAACCTCATTAGCAATTCGCTCAAATTCTGTAAACCCGAAGTTAGCCCCTGCATGACGTTTACCAGTAAAATTGTAAAGGGAAAAACATTAAAACTGGATGGTATTTCTGCCACGAGTTCTTATACCCAGATTACGTACATTGATAATGGAATCGGCTTCGACCCACAGTACAAAGACAGAATATTCGAGGTGTTCCAGCGCCTTCACAACAAGCAGGATTACCAGGGGACGGGCATGGGTCTGGCCATTTGCAAGCGCATCATTGAAAATCATAGTGGGGTGATAACTGCAACAGGCGAGTTGGGCAAGGGCGCCAGATTCGATATCTATCTTCCTGCGGTTTCAGACTGTGTGGATGCCGAGTAATTCTCACGCTCGCTAGCGTCTCCCAGGTGTTGTAATTGGAAGCGTAGTCCCAGTTCGATACTTCAAATTGGTCAATGTGCCCTACAGAAGTAACGTAAACCTTATTGCCGGAAGGGGAGAAGGCGATGCGCTTTATGCCCCCCACCTCGAACTGCAACCTCTATTACTCCCCCCAACATGTTCAACGAACTTGCAGCGAGAGACTTAAGCCTGCGCGAGCAGCTGATCAACGAGGGAAAGTTATTCGGCGGGTACAACCCGGAGATGGAGGTCCTTCACATCGCCAACGGGCAGATCCTTCAGCAATACCTTCGCGATAGTGGCTGGCCGACAGACGAAGACGAGAGCAAAGCCGCATGGCTCGTGCTGGTCCATTCGATCTCGATGCCGGAATTGCAAGAGCAGGCGCTACAGATGCTTAAGCACGAAGAAACTGGAGTGCCTGCAGCGATGGTCGCAATGCTCGAGGATCGTGTACTGACGCTCAGAGGCGGGAAGCAGAAATACGGTACGCAGTTCGACTGGGATGAGAGCGGTGAGTTGAATCCGATGCCGATCGAGGATCCCGAGAAGGTAGACCTTCTGCGCGCTGGTATCGGGCTAGATTCAATGGAAGAGCGAAAGACCTTTATCCGCGCACGTGCAGTCGAGGAAGGAGAGACTGCCATGCCAGACCGCGATCAGTATCTCCTCGAACGCGTGCAATGGATGGTGAAGGTCGGCTGGATCGACACCATCGATGATGTCGACCCAGCGTACAAGCCTTCGTTCATGCGGACACAGCGAACTCAGTAGATCACCTTGCCGGTCGCGGTGATGACTGTTGCGATGCGCACGGCATCCCAGATCTTTTCTTCTTTGATGTCGAGCTTGATCAGTGAGTCCTCATGAGAGTTGACACATTGCTCGCATCCATTGACCGCCGAGACAGCTAGCGACATCAGCTCGAAGAACGGCTTGCCTGTCACCGGCTTCATCATGATCTGCATCCGCATCTTTGCACCCATCTTCTGATACTGCTCCTTCTGCGTGAAGTGTCGGAAGCGATAGAGCACGTTGTTCGCCGAGAGCAGCGATGCAACTGACACGGACTCTGCGATCTCTTCTACAGTAGCGCCTTCGTTCGCTGCGCGCTGCTTGAAGAACTGCGTGAGCGGCCCGTTGATGTTGTTGACCGCGATACAGAGTCCCATCAATGCTACTTCCTTCGGCGCCAGATGCTCGCTGGTGAGTATGCTGTTGAAATTCAGCTTGAAGTCGCGAAGGTATTTCGATTCGCCCTCTTCGAGCATCGTGAGTGCTGCGTTGCGATAGCTTGCTTCGAGCCCGAGCGGCTGGAGTATCTCTTGAATGACTTCGGTAGATTCGCTCATCATTATATTGATCAGGGTGTAGAAAAAGAAAGCGCCAGGTGAGGTCACAGACCTTGCACCCGGCGCTTAAGCTATTCGGCTACAAACGAATTATCCTTCGAGTGTTGCCTCGCCCTTTTCCCAATTGCATGGGCAGAGCTCATCGGTCTGGAGCGCATCGAGTACGCGGATGACTTCCTTGACGTTACGGCCTACATCGAGATCGTTAACGCACACCCAACGGATGATGCCCTGTGGATCGATGATGTATGTTGCGCGGTAGGCAGTACCCTCATCGGTCAGGATGCCGAGCTCGCTCGACAGTGACTTGTTCGTGTCAGCGAGCATCGGGAATTTTAGATCGCGAAGATGGTCGTGGTCACGGCGCCATGCTGCGTGTACGAACTCAGTGTCTGTCGATGCACCGATGAGGCGCGAATTGCGGTCGCGAAAATCGCCGTACGCCTTGTTGAACTCAGCGATCTCGGTTGGGCAGACGAACGTGAAGTCCTTCGGCCACCAGAACATGACGGTCCAAACGTTATCGTCGTTCTCGAGATACGATGAAGAGATCTGCTCGAACTCTTTGCCCTTCTCAATGCTGACGGTTGCCTTCTTCTCGAAGCTAGGGAATTTCTTTCCAACTCCAATCATAGTGATTTCTAAATTAGGTGTGTAAATAAACTTGAGTGGGATAGCTGCGCGGAGCGCCAGCGATCAGACGAAACGAGGTTGCCCCCTTTTTTGGAAGCCCTGTGAAACACTTCTCTGACGAAAAAGGTAGCTGTTTGTTGCAACGAGTATTTGGCTATTTGCCTTTCACTCGGAGAGCCTCGAAGGCTGCTATTCCATAGGCCACGCCCACATTGAGCGAGTGCTTTGCGCCGATCATCGGGATCTCCAGCGAGAAGTCGCAGAGGGCTAACGCCTCATCAGAGACGCCTGCAACCTCGCCGCCAAGTACGATGGCGAGTGGAAAGTCGGATTTATCTAGCTCAAAGATAGAGCGGCTGTGATCGGTGATCTCGAGCGCAGCCACGTTATAGCCGAGTTCTCGGGCCGCCGCAATTGCATCGGTCGAGCTAGTGAAGTGGTGGTGAGGGACCGTCTTGGTCGCGCCGAGAGCTGTCTTGTCGATCTCGATCCTGGGCGGGTGAGGGGTGTAGCCGACGGTGTATAGCGCAGTCGCCCGAACTGCATCGGATGTACGGAACATCGAGCCCACATTATAGAGGCTGCGGATATTTTCAAGGATCACGATGAGCGGAAAGCGGCCTTCACTTGCTGCCGCTTCGGGCTCTGTCAGGCGGTTCTTTGTGATCTCTTCGCTGGTTAGTCTTTTCATGCGGTGACTCTAACAGGGGCAGGGAAGAAGGCGCTCCTCAGAAACATCTGGCAAATAACCCGTATTTTTGCACAGACAAAGAATTTCATCTCTACTCACTTCCGATCCGTGGCACAGCAATCTTCATCGCAGCAGCAGTTAGAAAAGATCGTATCCCTGGCCAAGCGCCGTGGCTTTGTTTTCCAGTCGTCCGAGATCTATGGTGGCCTTAACGGCTGCTGGGATTACGGCCCGCTGGGCGTCGAGATGCTCCGCAACCTTAAGGAGGCCTGGTGGCGAGCAATGACCTATCGGCGGGACATGGAAGGACTCGATGCTGCGATCCTCATGCACCCAAAGGTATGGGAGGCAAGTGGCCACGTGCAGAATTTCTCCGACCCGATGGTCGATTGCCGCGAGTGTAAGTCGCGCTACCGTGTAGACCACTTGATCACGGAGATGAGCGAGAAGAAGCTAAAAGCGATCTCGAAGGTGCTGAAGCTCGAGGCAGCGATGTCTGCAACGATGAACATGGACTCGCAGACCCTTTCGAAGGAGCAGCTTGCCGAGTTCATCCTTTCGCAGATCGAGTCGAATCAACCGCTGTTCGATTCACTGGTCGATCAGGAGTTGATCGTCTGCTCGAATTGCGGACGCACGAAGTCGTTGACACCGCCGCGTAACTTCAATCTCATGTTCGAGACCTATCTCGGACCGGTAAAAGATGCATCGAATGCGATCTATCTGCGTCCCGAGACAGCGCAGGGTATCTTCGTCAACGCGCTGAACGTGATGCAGTCCTCGCGTCAAAAGGTACCGTTCGGAATCTGCCAGATCGGTAAGTCATTCCGTAACGAGATCAACACGAAGAACTTCCTCTTCCGCACACGTGAGTTCGAGCAGATGGAGATGCAATTCTTTGTCAAGGAAGGCACCGATGAGAAGTACTTCGAGGAGTGGAAAGAGATCCGCTGGAATTGGTGGATGGCGCTCGGTATGGATGCTTCGAAGCTTCGCTTCAAGCCGCACGAGAAGCTTGCACACTATGCGAAGGCTGCTGTCGATATCGAGTTTGAATTCCCATTCGGTTTCGGTGAGATCGAGGGTATTCACAACCGTACGAACTTCGACTTGTCAAGACATCAGGAGTTCAGTGGCAAGAACATGCAGGTCCACAACGAAGAGACGAAGGAGAAGTATACTCCATTCGTGATCGAGACCGCAGCTGGTGCCTCACGCGGATTCATGGCCTTTCTTACAAATGCCTACGAGGAGCAGGAGGTCAATGGTGAACTCCGCACTGTCATGCATTTGCATCCATTCCTCGCACCGAATAAGGTTGCTATCCTGCCTTTGGTAAATAAGGATGGGATGCAGGAGATCTCTGAAAAGCTCGAGCGCGATCTTCGCCGCGACATGAAGACGTTCTACGATGATTCAGGTGCTGTAGGCCGCCGTTACCGCCGACAGGATGAGATCGGTACGCCGTTCTGCGTCACGATCGATTCAGACACGCTTACCGACCAGACCGTCACGATCCGTGAGCGCGACTCGATGCAGCAGATCCGCCTTCCGATCACGAGCGTCCGCGGCTGGCTCATGGAGCGCCTCCGCTGCCCAGTGGGTGGGGATGAGATCGCGATGGCGCATACAGCCACTGGCGTATAGTTATTGCTGAATGCGCTGAATGGCCCGAAAATCGGAACCTCTCGCCACTGCCAAAAGTTATTTGCACGCCTCAAAGAACGGCTTTCGAGCTTTTCTCTGTGAGCCCTCTGCGGGAGTGGCGAAATGGCAGACGCACTACCTTGAGGTGGTAGCGCCGAAAGGTGTGGGGGTTCAAGTCCCCCCTCCCGCACACAAATAGGAGCAACAACAAAGCCCATGCATTGCATGGGCTTTGTTCATTTTAACTATTTGCTAGCGTTGGCAGGCTTAGACCGGAAGATGCGCCTTGAGCTTGTCCGCCAGTTCCGCCCTCGAGAAAGGCTTGGAGATATAATCCGAGCAGCCGGCAGCGATCGCTGTTTCACGGTCACCCTTCATTGCGTACGCGGTCAGAGCGATGATCGGGGTAGTCGAGTACTCCTTACGTCTCCGCAACTGTTTCGTTACGTCGAGTCCTGAAGCACCGCGGCCAAGATTGAGATCCATTAGCACAAGGTCGTAACTCTTAGCCCCCGTCTTCTCAAGCGCCTCTTCAGCTGAGGTAGCGACTTCAAGTGTACAAATCCCCCTTACAAAGATATCGATCATGGATGCAGTATCTTCTGCGTCCTCGACAAGGAGGACTGAAGGCAGGGCCAAGCGCAAGACCTTCGGAGAACTCTGATCTATCTCGGTCATGTCATTCGTGGAATCCGTCGCACTTTTGTTGACAACAGGGAAGTAGATGGTAAATACCGAGCCTTTGCCGAGTTCGCTCTCAACGCTGATCGTCGCGTTCATCATCTCAGCGAGGCGCTTCGTGATCGTTAGCCCAAGACCTGTCCCCTCAAAGCTGCGATCGTAGCCGCCAGATTCCTGTTTGAACTCATCGAAGATGAATGGCAAAAAGTCGGTGCTGATACCAACACCACTGTCTTCGATCCGGATCGCACAGGCATTTGCGGCCTCATCAAAGCTTGCTCCGATCGAGACTTTGCCAGATGGTGTGAATTTGATCGCATTGCCGATCAGGTTATTCAAAACCTGACCGAGGTATTGCTCGTCAGCAAGGATGGTGCAATCGCATGTGCTGACATTCTCGATCGTCAAGCCCTTGTTGTTCGCCAGGGGCTGGAAGAACTTCGCGATCTTCTGTATCTCGGCTCCCGAACTAAGAGGCTGTAGATTCACGTCGATCTTATTCGACTCGATCTTCGCAAGGTCAAGGATCCCATTGATCGTTGCCAGTAGCCGTGTACCGCTGCGTTCGATCGTATTCGCATACTCGTTCAGATCTTCAGACTCCGAATGTTCGCGGATGATCGATGCAAAGCCCAGGATCGCTGTCATTGGTGTGCGGATCTCATGGCTCATATTTGCCAAGAAAGACGATTTGAGTCGGCTCATTTCTTCCGCCTCTTCCTTCGCAGCAATGAGCTGAAGCTCCATTCGCTTGCGCTCGGTGATATCCTTATCGAAGATAGCGATACCTACAACGCTGTCATTCTCAATGATCGGGTTGAAGGACATTTCAAACACGCGTTCGCCAACTTCATCTGCGACTCGTGTACGCTCCATCGTAAAGTGCTCACCTGCGAGTGCGCGATTGAAGATCGCATCCCAGTAATCTGACTCGTTCTGTTTAAAGTAACTTGCGAGCGAAAGACCAGGGTAAGGAGCTTGCTTGTTATGGACGCTGAATACTTCGAAGAAACTGGAGTTGAAGGTGATGAGCTTCAGGTCTCGATCTACAGAGAGGATCGCGTCAGTCGTGTTCTCGATCAACGCACTTGTATTCGCCACAGCCCTTCTTAACTCGTCTTCAGCGCGTCTTCGATCTGTAAAATCCATCATCGCGCCGATCATGCGATAAGGATGTCCCTCGTCATCGTATAATATGTAGCCGTGATCGACGACGAATGCATGCGTCCCATCGGCTCGCAAGAAGCGATACTCACCACTCCATACCTGCTTCCCGCTCTGCAGCGCGCTCGTCAGCCCCTTGGTGATGCGCTCGTAATCATCTGGATGGATCCACGACGCCCACATCTCTAATGTGGTCTGGTCACTGTCGAGGGGGTGACCAAATAACTGGGTAAAGGACTCGTTCCACCAAATCAAGTTACTTTCGATCGACCAGTCGTAGACGGCGTCCTGCGTCGCAAGCGTCATGTATCTGAATCGCTCCTCGGATCGCTGCAATTCTAGCGCACGCTGCTTCTGCTCGTGGATATCGGTAATAGCGGCGACGGTACCAATGATCTCACCATCGGCATCGTAGTACGGGACTGCATTGACAGAACACCAGCGAAGCGTACCATTCTTTCGCTTCAGCATGATCTCGTAATGCTCGCGAACGCCCTCAAGCCTGCGGGACAAGCGCTCTTGATTGAATTGCTGCTCGACCCCGAGAGTCATGAGCTTCGGCCCGTTTTGGCCAATACACTCTTCGGCATTGTATCCGCTCAGTGCTTCGAGCGTGCTATTGAGATAGAGAATGCGGTCCTGCGTGTCAGTGATCACAAGTGCCTCACCGAGATTATCTACGACGGCCCTGAACCGTGATTCAGAAGCAATCAGCGAACGCTCGATTGACTTGCGCTGCGT
>JBKJTP010000017.1:0-8925 GCA_046590195.1 Kapaibacterium sp. (SeqCode)
CTCCACCTGTGGGAGGGCTGTGTTCTATCAGAAGATCACATCGATCGCTCACTTGACCAGACAGGCGTTCAACCCTACCTGCACATTCATGCTGGATTTTAGCTTGAGCTGGATATCAGCTTTAGCTAGATCAGCCTGAACAGTGAACTACCGAACACGCCTATTGCGATAGGCGCCGTTGATGTCGCCACAGAGACCACCGCGCGGGCTTTGTGGACATCAGTGATCGTTCTCTACACTTGCCCTGCGCTAGTGCGGGTTGCATACGGACGCGTTTTGTGATCGTGATCGTGACGTCTGCCGAAATAATGTCGGAGTGCCGTCGTTATGGTAATTGCGTCTCGATGCTTAGCGTGCAATGCGCAGGGATAGAATGATCGATTCGTCTGCTATTTGTCAATTAACGATTTGGGGTCTGATATGTGAACTGACGTTCGGTCTCACATTTGACTATCACACTCACTCAAATGCGCCTTCACATCGTGCAGCAGTTTTCGATACCACCGTTCCTGCTCTGACGTCGTGCAATAGAGCACATCTTGTTCAAGAAGGAAGGCGAGTGTTGTGCTCCGCAGTTCGCCGGCATACACTAGTTCGCTCTTAGCTATCGAGTCCCAGCTATCTGGGACCGCGCGCACAGCCTCTAGCGCCCCACTCATTCGTGACGGCTTTGCTAAGACAGCTGCGAGATACCGAAAGCTGCTGCTTTGATCGATCGTCTGAGACCTAAATGTCTGAGACATAGAAGTGTGTTTTCAAATAGTGAGATACAGAAGCAAAGAGCCCACTTTCCATGCCACAATCAGGATAGCTGTATTAACTCCATTTGTGCGTGATCGGCGCAAAGGGGTATGCAGAGCAGCGTAAAATTTTTGGGTGAGCAGTAAAGAATTCTCCTCCTTGCATCATAGCAAATCGGGGAGGCGAAACGTAATGGGCATGATCGCGGAGTAACCCCATGCGGCTCGTTTTTCGCACTGCAACAGGACTGGACCGAGTGCCATTTCGGCGCAGAGGACTTCTAACAGGAGACAACCCAATGAACACTCAATTAACTGGCGCACCGATCGGCGTAGGCGACTATCGCAAGAACGCGCCATTCTCAGAACTGAAAGTGTTGATCCTGGAGGGCGAGCGTGTGATGAAGGCGAGAGGATTAGAAGGGGAGGATCTCCATCGTGCTGCGCGTATCTATGCGAGGACCATGGTCCACTTTTACGAACAATCGGGCTGGCAACCACTGAGCAAAGGCCTTGAGAACGAGTTCGTTGATCGGGTGATCGCTGAACTCGCCGTCAGCCATCGTACGCATCATCACAGCACAGCACTGACAACACGTCAGTTCAGCACGGGCGTCACATTGTACGATCCTCGAATGGATGGTCTTGAACCATTCACACCAGCAACGCTGCCGGACACTTCGCCTCATCCACACCCTCGTACACCTGAGGAATTTGTTGAGCCGCTACCGTCTCCGATCATCGACGAGCACGAAACCAAGTGTTGCGTCATACCAGCGCAGAAGCTCTCCAGTGAGGCCATCCAAACAAAGCACGACAATGAAAGTACTCTTCGCCTATGATGGGGCCGATTGTTCTAAGGCCGCCTTACATGACTTGGTGAACATCGGACTTCCGGCCGGTTCTACGGTCTATGTCGTATCCGTATGTGAAGCGGGCGATATGGTTGCGGCCAACATTGCAAGTATGGCAGGCATGGCGGAGATGGGATTTGGTGGTGAGGCCCTTGCGACAGTCAGCGAAACGATGGTGCAGCAGGCCCATCAATTTGCACGGTCAGCGGCTGACGAGATCGAGAAGCTACTGCCAGACATGAATGTGAGCATCGGCACCCCTGAGGGAAACGCAGCACGCGAGATCGTCGAGATCGCCAATCGTGACGACATCGATCTCATCGTAATGGGCTCGCATGGCCGTGGGCTTTTTGCACGCGTCGTGCTTGGCAGCGTTGCGCTGCATGTTCTGCATAATGCGAAGTGCTCGGTCAGGATCGTCAAAACAAATGCCGCCTGCGCCGATCAGTTGAAATTGATGCTTGCGGTTGATGGATCTCGAGATAGCAACAAGATGCTTGATATCTTCGCCACGCGGACGTGGAAGCAACTGCCGCAGATCACATTGGTGAATGTCGATGACCTGGCGATCATCGCTGCTATTCACGGTATCACGATCGAGTTTATCAACGAAGAAACGGCCCGGCAGAGTACGACGGTGCTCAAGGAAGCGAAGGATCATCTCTTGCGTTACGGCATTCTAGCTTCGACGCTCAGCCTTGTCGGAACTCCCGTTGGTGAGATCGTTAGAGAAGCGCATGAACTTGGCGCTACCGCGATCTATCTCGGGGGACAGGGCCACGGTACGATCGAACGGATGCTACTGGGGAGTGTGTCACACGGCGTTACGCTTCGCGCAGACGCCGTTGTAGAGGTTATCAGATAACATGTCACGCCCAACTTCTTTCCCCACTGTTCTCTGTCTCGTTCTCCTCGCGCTGTCAATTGCGGTCAGTAACGCGCTCGCGCAAGTCACAGCGCCGCCTGCAACGGCAGTTGTGGAGTCACCAGTGGCAACAATGCCGCCTCGCGTCGCGCAGATCAAACAACTGCTCTACGAGCGTGGCTACTGGATCACGAAGATCGATTCGATCCGCAATGACGAATACAACTTCGCGATCACGGCATTCCGCCAGGTAAATGGCTTGAAGCAGACGAAGCTCTTTAGCGATGCGCAACTTGATTCATTGCGTGCGAGTAAAAGACCTGAGCCGAAGAGCAAGACGCTGGTTTACAAGTCGGACACTGAGCGTGCACATATCGAGGTCGATCTGAAGCGGCAGGTTCTCTTTCTTGTCGATTCGTTCGGACGCGTCACGCATGTGCTTCCGGTCTCCAGCGGCAACGGTAAAGAGTTCACGACACAGCGACCGGATGGCACGGATAACACACGCAAAGCCCTCACGCCGAAGGGTCAGTTTCGCATCACGCGAAAGATCAACGGATGGCGCAAGAGCGATCTCGGAATGCTCTATTATCCTGTTTACTATCGTGGCGGCGCTGCAGTGCATGGAGCGAAGTCAGTACCGGACTATCCAGCGAGCCACGGATGCATTCGCCAATGCATGCAGCGGCCCAGTTCAGCAGCATGATAACAGTGGGATTTCCGATCCTTGTGCATTAAGTAACAACAGTAACACACTACGACGATGAGCGCACGAACGAACATCAACTACAACTCTCACAACTCGATCTACGGCATCGGAGTCATCGGCGCACTTGTCTACTTCATCCAGCACGCCTCAACGTTCTGGGAAGGATTGCTGGGCATCATTCAAGCGATCCTCTGGCCAGCTGTGATCGTCTACAAAGCATTGGAATGGTTAAAGATGTAGCACAAGTATGTTGTCGCATCGCACACTCGCTTATCGGCGAACGCTTGCACTGATCCTCGCACTGATCGGCATCAATGCTGTCATCGCAGGCTACGGCTTCATGGGTACGCCTGATGGCAGTGCAGTAGGCATCCGGCAGGAATGGCTGGCTGACACACCATTCAGCAACTACATGATCCCCGGTTCGATCCTCTTCGGTCTCGGCCTTCTGCATCTATGCGCCGCGTATCTCCAACTCCGAAGCTACCCTGTCGCAACCTGCATCGCAGAGACCGCGGGCTTTGGACTGATCATCTGGATCGTCGTGCAGATAGCAATGATGGGAAGCTTCCGGCATCCCGCGCAGACCATCCTGCAAGCCATCTGCATGATCCTCGGAGTCGCCACGCTCTATCTTGCATCGAAGCAAACTAGTCTCCGCGTCCAGCAGCACCTCCCATCTCGGTCTTAGACCACAAGCTTACACACGCTCAAAGCGCAAGTAGGCGCACATGAAACAAAGGCACCATTATGAAAGAACCAGCTGATTCTCAGAACGAAGGTCCAGGTAACGATACGATGAAGAGCATACTGCAGCAGGCGGCCCTGGCCGCCGGAGGAGTTTTGGTAGGATACGCCGCCTACCGGCTCTACCAGGCATCGCAATCCGAAGCGCACGAGCGCGAGGAGAAGCTGGGGCGCTGGTTGAAGCAACGGCTTGCAGAACTCGAGAATGCCATTGGGATGACGCCCGAACAGCGCGCTTGGCTGGAGGATGAGCTTGATCCGGTGATCAAACTGGCCAACCGTGCATGCAGAAAGATCGAGAAGCTTCAGCCGTCGGTACTGGATGAACTCTCGCTCGAGATCGAAGAGCGATTCCTCAAGCTCAAGATGCAGGTCCGCAAAACGCTAAAGCTGGCTGAAGACCGCCACCTAAAGGCTCTGCCTGAATTCTATGAAGAATTCAGGCAGCTGTTCTTTGGGCTTACACCTGAGAAGTAACGAGCGAGCAATAGGTAGGGCTTGCGAATAGCCAGCCGCGCCGAAAATCGCTAATCGCAAGAAGGGATCGTCTTGCGACGACCCCTTTTTTCTGTCCACCCGTCAGGACTCGAACCTGAAACCTTCTGATCCGTAGTCAGATGCTCTATCCAATTGAGCTACGGGTGGATACGGCTAATTTTGAGCTGAGGATCAGCGATGATCCAGATCAGCTTTCCATTGCTGTGGCCGGAATAAACGGCACTTGCGCCTCGGAAGTTCGCTCTTCTTTTGACTCGGGCGCGCTTTTTTCGCCAGTAGAAGGCAATAGTTCGGAGGCTTGATAGAGCTGGTGCTCCGAGATCTTGCTCAGGTCTTGCCGGATCCTTGCCATGAGTCCTGTCAGAAAATGAGGGCCATACTTATTGAGGAAGTAGATCGGGGAGAGCGCGCGCTCCTGGAGTTCGGCGTCCGGCAGCAGCGCTGTGAGCGCCTTGCCGAGCTGGTCGCGGACGGTCTGGTGGCGGCGCTTATCTGCTGACTGCACCTTCTGGCCGAAGTCGCGGACCGGCGTCAGCACTTTGCCCTTTAGCGTATTAAGCGATTGATCGAGCGACTTATCGACCGCCTCGATCGTCGGACGCAATTCCTCGAGCTTCGCATCGAGCGCCTTATCTAGGTCCTCGAAGAGCCGCATCAGTTTCTCGTCAGCAAGGTTGTTCAGCAATTGCTCGACAACGAGATTGCCACCGGCGAGCAACTCGCTCACGGTCACGCCATTCTTATCAAGCGACTTCTGGAATTTGTCTTCAACAACGGTCGCGGTAACGCGGGGGAAGATCAATGGCATCGGCAGCTCAGCCCATTCGTATGCAGACTTGAACTGCGCGAAGTAGGCGATCTCGCCAGGTCCGCCGATGTATGCAGCGGTCGGAAGGATGGTATCCTGATAGAGCGGACGCAGCAGCACATTGGGGCTAAAGCGCTCGGGATGCTCGTGCAGCATCGCTACCAACTCCTCGTGCGTGAATGTGCGCTTCGAGCCTTTTAAGAAATAACTTCTCGGCTCCGATGGCTTGCGTTCTTTTTCATTGATCGCGAAGCGCTCGCCATCTTCGAGAAAGAACATGTTGATCGCGCGAGGTTTTACTTGCGCGTGATAATGCTCTTCAAGATGCACCGTCTGGAGCACCACTTTCTCACTCAGCTTCGGTGATGTCTCAAGCTCTTTCAAGAAGATCTCACGTCCGAGCGCCTTTGCCTGTGCATTGTTTGCATCGAGCACGAGCAAGCCGTGATCCGCGAACATGCTATAGAGCCAACATGAGAATGCTTCGGCAAACGTGTGGCCACTCTTGTACGCCTTACGGAGATCAGCGATCAGCTTCGCGGTAAATTCTGTCGGCTGCAGCGCCTCGGTCAATTGCGAGAACGCGGCTTCGAGCGGTGCAGCATCGAGCGGATACGGCCCGACCTGCTTCTTCCATGCCTGATCGATCGTCGCGCTCTCGAAGCCATCAGGCATATAGCTGATGTGCGTCAGGTCGAATGTCTTGTTCAACACGGCGGTCGAGGTTGCTTCCTTCAGATCATGATCCTCGGTCTCCAACCAGAAGACAGGGACGAAGTCGTACTCAGGGTACTGTGCACGAAGTTGCTCAGCGAGAGCGATCGCTGTGGCCGTCTTATAGATCGTGTAGAGCGGTCCACCGAAGAGCGTCACCTGCTGACCGGTTACGACTGCGAATGTCTTCGTAGAGCGAAGCCGCTCAAGATTAGCCTTAACCCCAGCTGACTCGACTCCCAGCGAAGCTGCCTGCTCGCTGATGAGCTGTGCTATGCCAGCCCGTTTTCCTTCGTCGAACCTTCGTTTTGAGAGGAAGCTCTGAAGCCCATCGGTCGAAGGCGGAAGCGGGAAGAATTTCTTCAGCGGGGAAGCGCTGAATCTGGTGAGATAATCCTTGGCGAGATCGCTAAAAAAGGGGAGCGCCGAAATATTCATCGGGGTCTATACATCAGGGTCTGAGTACCGGTGTCGGTTGGTGAGATAAGTTGGGAAAACACGTCGCAACGGCAAAACATCCGAGGGTTTCGGGGACGCCTCGCTTCCGACCGCTGTTTCAAGACCACATGACTTCTTCAAACCATACCACGAACGGCTCGAACAGCAGATCGACCAACACGAAGCTCATTCTCTGGGACATCGACGGCACGATCGTCATCGTCAAGCGCGGCGTTTATGATCCGCTTTTTGCCGAGATGTGCCGTACGGTCTATGGCCGCGAGGTCGAGATGGGCAACTACCGCTATAGTGGCAAGACCGATCGGGGCATCATCCACGAACTTGGCGAGATGGCTGGCTTCTCGGAGGTCGATATCGAAGAGCGGCTGCCGGTTGCGACCGAGTTCATCGCGCGAGGCCTAGAGGAAAGGCTTGATGTGAAGGACATCACGCTCCTGCCAAATGTCATCGAGTTGCTCGAGATCTTTGACAAACATGAAGGGGTCGTGCAGGGATTGCTCACCGGTAATCTGCCAGAGTGTGCAGAGTTGAAGCTTCGTCCATTCGAAGTGCAGAAGTATTTTAAGTTTGGTGTCTATGGCATCGAGTCGCGTGACCGCAACGATCTCGGCCCTATCGCGCTCGAACGTGCGATCGAGCACATGCCGCATCCGCCGATGCATCCGAAGGATGTCGTGATCATCGGCGATAGCATTCGCGATGTCGAATGCGCGAATGCGATCGGCGCGACCTGCATCATTACGCTGACGGGCCATACGAAAATTGAGGAGATCGCGCATCTGGATCCGGATCACATTGTCGAAGATCTCAGCAACACCGAGCGCATCATCAGGATGGTCATGGGGGAAGCGCTATGATAGCAACCTATCAATGCGCGGTATGTGGTGAAGAGATCGAAACAGTGGTAGATGAATCGCAAGGCAACGTGCAGCGATACATCGAGGATTGTCAGGTCTGTTGCAGACCGAACGTGTTGCATGTCACGATCGATGGCGATGATGTCAAGATCCAAAGTGAGTTTGAAGAATAGGTAACTAGCGATAAGGAGAATTAGCGATGGCGGATCTATCGAAGATGCTCGAATCACTGAAAGGGATGCAGGACCAGATGGCCCGCGTCCAGGCGGAGCTTGGTAACATCACTGCGAGCGGTGAATCCGGCGGCGGCATGGTGAAGGTGACCGCGAACGGTCGGCATGAAGTGATCTCGATCAAGATCGAGAAAGAGGTGATCAATCCGGAAGATGCAGAGATGCTTGAGGATCTGATCGTCGCAGCAGTCAATCGCGCTATCGCCACCGCAAAAGAAGCGGGCGAAGCGAAGATGAATGAGGTCACGCGTTCGATGATGCCGAACATGCCTCCAGGATTTCCCGGATTCTAATTCAGCATGCTTTATACATCCCCGGCGCTTGAAACGCTGATCGAACGTCTTTCCGGTCTCCCGACAATTGGGCGCAAGACCGCACAGCGGCTCGCGCTTTATCTGCTCAAGCAGCCGCAAGAAGAAGTTGCGAAGCTGGCTGTCGCGATCAGCGACCTGCACGCAAAGGTGAAGACCTGCCCAATCTGTGCTAACATTACCGAGGACATCCCTTGCCCGATCTGCCGCAACCAGAAACGCGATCGCAGAACGATCTGCGTGGTCGAAGAGCCGAACGATGTATTGGTCATTGAGCGCACCAACGAGTTCAAGGGACTCTATCACGTACTCGGCGGCTCGCTCTCACCGATGGAGGGAGTTGGACCAGAAGAATTGAAGATCCGCGAATTGCTCGATCGTCTATCAACCGAAGAGGGGACGAACGTACACGAGATCATCCTCGCAATGGATCCGAATGTTGAGGGTGAAGCCACGACGCTTTATCTTGCGAAGCTATTGCGCCCGATCGTACCACGCGTTACACGCATCGCACGCGGTATCCCCATCGGCAGCGATCTCGAATACGCTGACGAAGCAACGCTCAGCCGGGCGCTCGAAGGCCGCACACTATTGTAAACTCTTCCTAGATCTCTCTTGCCTACAAAGATGTGGTATCGCGACTGGTTTCGTGACTCGAACTACCTGACCGTCTATCAGCACCGCGATACGCAGGAGGCCGAGCAGATGCTTTCGCTCATCGAAAGGATCACTGGCGACAAGAAGGACCTGCGCATCCTCGATCTCGGTTGCGGCTCTGGACGTCACTCGCTCTCGCTGGCAAAGCGTGGATACAAGAATATCACCGCCATCGATCTTTCGCCAACCTTGCTCGAGGTTGCGAAGCTGACGGCGCAAGATGAGGGACTGAGTATCCGGTTTGAGCAGTGCGACATGCGCAACATCCCGGCAGACTGGCAATTCGATCTTGTGATCAATCTCTTTACGAGCTTTGGCTATTTCGAGACCGATCAAGAGAACGCCGAAGTGATCGAAGGCATGAGCAAGGTGCTTGTCCCAGGTGGGTGGCTAGTCATGGATTTCTTCAACTCGAACTGGCTTCGTCACAACCTCATTTCGCACGATGAGCGCATCATGCCCGATGGCCGGAG
>JBKJTP010000055.1:0-12980 GCA_046590195.1 Kapaibacterium sp. (SeqCode)
GTTGGCGGTAAGATGTATGTTATTACCAGCACGACGAACCCGGTCTCGATGTCGATCAAGTGCTCGGAGGATGACTTCAATGAGCTGATCGAACGCGAAGGCATTAAACCAGCTCCCTATCTCGCGAAGCACAAGTGGGTGCAACTCGAACGAGCGAATGTGGTAAATGCCCGCGAGTTGAAGACGCTCTTGTCGAAGTCCTACGAGATCATCAAGAGTAAGCTATCAAAGAAGCTTCAGCGAGAACTGGAAGCTTGACGAATTTGAAGGCCGTTTCACTGAGACGGCTTCTTCGTTTTGAGACGGCTTTTTTGTTTGTGTGTTATGAGAATACGCTCACATTCGGCGAGCATTGAAATCTATGAACTGTAGTGCTAGTTAATTCGCCCATGGTCCAACGAATGAATATTGCAGTCCACTGTGCCTTGCTCCTGATCCTAGGTGCTGGTAATGCAAAAGCACAGAACACACCCACGTCGCCCAAGTACTACACCGTTGTAGGTCTCGGCTCTTCAGAAGGTGACTCCACTTTCTGGTATCCGTACCCGATGGTGGTGCTGGAGACAAAGGACACAGCGAAGCACACGCTTCGAGTGCGCTTCCCGCATTTAGGCATCCTCGGAAATATCGAAGACACGCTGATGCAGCCAACGCACATACTCGATAGCGTGACTGTTGGTTATCGATCTCGAATGCCTCTATTGCATTTCTCAACTCCGCTCACCCCGTATGTTCTTTTTATCGAGACGATCGAGAAGAGCACCGGTTTTGTGTTGGAGATCCGTCCGCTGCCTTACCGCATGAGCGTCGAAAAGTTTGCAGGCACACGTATCGACCGTGTGATCGAGCCCGAGTCTCGGCTTGTCAACCCTCTACTTCGCCGCCGATTCGATCGATCAATGTTGCCGCTCTCGCTCGAGGTCAATCCAGGTTGGCGCTCGCGCGAGGAATTCGATAGCAGCGGCATTTATTCGCTCTCGTTCTTGCATCCTGAGACGAATCAGCTTAAAATGACGATCACCATGCGTTCGGCATCGGTGCAGGAGATCGACTCTGCCACATGGACGAACTTCAAAGATCAGGCACGGCGGAGCTTCGGCGAGCGTGGCATCCCGACGAATAGCGTGGGCGAGTTCGTGGTCGATGACCCGGCTTCGCGCAGCGTTGTTCGTGCAGGCTACGAATTCCTTGCGCTGCGAGAGGACAAGGGCGTGGATTACATCGCGGCCTACCTCACGCCAAAGTCGATCATCCTGATCATGGCTCCTTTGACGGAGCCTGCCCCTTCGGCCGAGTACGACTACTTTCGTTCGATCGCGAGAAGTTTTAAGATCAAGTAAAATATTTAAATCCATCCGATACTCCGTCGGCGTAGGATAGATAGGCGCCACAGAGTTGCCTGATCTCTTTCGTGGGGCTGGAGACAGGCTATGAAGAAAACCTTCGGCTCTGGAGCGCCTCGTAAAGGACCGGATGTACATTGTATGTCCGGTCTTTTCATTTTATCGTCCGCAAGGTAACAACGAGCATGGTCGGAAATTTCGGTTGCCCACCCACCCCCTCCGCCCTTCGGCCACCTCCCCCTCTTCGATGTGGAGGATCATCTAAGGACGTGTAGTTATTCCGGCGGATCCATTTCACCCAGGCTTTTAAAATTGATCCTCCACCTCGAAGAGGGGGAGGTGGCCGAAGGGCGGAGGGGGTTGCTCGGGGTCGCGAATGCTCTCAGTCCTCGACAACCGCTTTTCCCCCTTTTCTCTGCAACCCGCTACCCGGATTCATCGTATGAGTGCTTGAGTTAGCCTGTCACACTTAATCATACGATATGACAAAGTACATCCTCCTCGTACTTTTTCTTCTAAGCTCTACAGTTATCGCGAGCGAGGCCTCGGCTCAGAAGTCGAAGAGCAAGATCGCGATCCAGACGCAGGCGCCTGTCAAGCGGCTTGACACGCTGACGATCGGTGGGCTTCGTCCTGGCGATCAGATTGCTGCGCTCAAGCGTGTCGGCTACAAGCTTGACACCGTTTTCTGGCAGGGCAACTCTGGTGCAAACATGCTCAAGGGCATCGTCACTCAGTTTGGCCAGAAGGGAGAGTGCCGGATCTCCACTCGCGATGGCGAGATCCAGCAAGTGGCGTTCAACATGGGCTATGCAGACTCGAACAAGGCAATGGACGCTTTCAAGAAGCTTGAGCGTGAGATCAGCAAAGCTTATGGCGACCCCGACGAGGCGTACAACAACGTTCATAAGTCGATCAAGTGGTTTGGCGATAAGCGCGTACTGAACCTGAAGGGCGTAGAAGGCACCTCGACTCTCAGCATCACGCTCACACAGATAGCAAAACCAGAGGCCAGCCCGGGGCCCCTGCGAGTCCGGCAAAGGTGATCTCGTGCCGCCCCTCGGAACAAATCCCCCCGCCCGAATGCTACGAGTGCGGCGTTCACTTTTGACGCCAGAACTCATCCACTAAGCATTTGACATGGGCATCCGCTGCGGCATTGTTGGCCTCCCGAACGTAGGCAAGTCAACCCTTTTTAACGCGATCACTTCCAGCTCACAGGCGGCAGCCGAGAACTACCCCTTCTGCACCATCGAGCCGAACACTGGCGTCGTCACTGTGCCCGATCCGCGCATGAAGGCACTCACCGAGCTCATGGATCCAGACCGCGAGGTACCGACGACGATCGAGTTCGTCGACATCGCTGGGCTCGTCAAGGGCGCAGCGACCGGCGAGGGTCTTGGCAATCAGTTCTTGTCGCACATTCGCGAAGTCGATGCTATCACGCACGTTGTTCGTGCCTTTGACGATGGCAACATCATCCACGTCGATGGATCGGTCAACCCGAAACGCGACATCGAGGTCATCGGGGCAGGGCTTATCTTGAAGGATCTCGATACACTCGAGAAAAAAGCTGACGGCGTGCAGCGCAAGACAAAGACCGGCGACCCAAAGGCAAAGCTCGAAGCAGATTTTTACAATCGTCTCCGCGAGCACATGGTGCAGGGGCGCTTAGCGCGCTATATGCCGATCGTGAACGAGGACGAGCAGCTTTGGCTACGCGAGATGCACCTTCTCACCGCGAAGCCTGTGCTTTATGTTGCAAATACCGACGAACAATCGGTCGTTAGCGGCAACGCCTACATCGACTCGATCCGCGAGATAGCAAAGAAAGAAGGCGCTGGCGTTGTTGTGATCTGCGCGAAGATCGAGGCCGAACTCTCGGAGCTTCCGGAAGAGGAACGTGGGCAATTCCTGAAAGATCTGGGGTTGCCAGAGCCTGGACTTAACGCACTTGTCCGCGGTGCTTACGAATTGCTTGGTCTGCAGACCTACTTCACTGCTGGTAAGAAAGAGGTCCGTGCCTGGACCGTCCGAAAGGGAGCCCGCGCACCAGAGGCGGCTGGCGTAATTCACACCGATTTCGAGAAGGGCTTCATCCGAGCCGAAGTGATGAAGTACGACGACATCGTCCGCCTGAAGTCCGAGTCTTCTGTCAAAGAAGCCGGCCTGCTCCGCAGCGAAGGCAAGGAATACATCGTCCAAGACGGCGATGTCATGCATTTCCGCTTTAATGTTTAACTCAGGGCAGTTCTGAGTTCTCAATGCTGTATCCCAAATTCAGAACTCAGAATTCAGAACTCCCAAAGCACAGCTGGTCGTATCTTTGCATACTGAACGAGCCATCTGCCACCGTATTGTGACGACGTGTCTTTAGCACAGCCTTCCAAGAAGTACAACGAGACCCATTTGAGCCGCACGGAGCTGGAACACCTGCTCCGCGATAAGAACGTGCAAGCGACTCAAGTGAACAAGGTGCTCGATGCCTACGAGATGGCCGAGAGCGTCCATGAATTCCAGAAGCGCTTAGACAAGACCCCCTATTTCTGGCATCCGAGCCGCGTCGCGAAGATCCTGCTTATCGAGCTCGATCAATACGACCCGAACATCCTTTGCGCTGCGCTGCTCCATGATGCGCTAGAGGACAGCCACGTACTGACGCCCGAGATCATCGAGCTGAACTTCGGCAGCTACACCAGCTATCTGGTACAGAAGCTGACGAAGGACATCAAGGCTGAAGGCGCGATGAAGGATTGGGTCGAGCGCGAGTACATCGAGAAGCTCATGCTCGCAAGCGAGGACGCCCGCATCTTAAAGCTTACCGATCGGCTGGACACGTTCCGCTGCCTCGAGTTCAACGTCAAGAAGAACCCGATCAAGTACGTCATGGAGACCCAGACGCACTACTATCCCCTCGCGGCCGGCAGCGCAAACCCCCGCATGAAGTACATCCTCAAAGAGCTCCAAAAGAACGCGAACAAGTTTTTGGGGTGATCATCGAGTATTAAGACTCCGTTCTATCACCGGCAATGTGATCGTGAAGGTGCTGCTTTTGCCTGCCCCGGGGCTGGTGGCTTCGATGGTGCCGTTGTGAAGTTCGACGAATCCTTTGACGATGGAGAGACCGAGACCCAAGCCGCCATGCTTGCGGCGCATGGCTGTTTCGGCCTGACTGAACTTATCGAAGATGTATGGCAGAAACTCTGCGTCGATACCAATGCCCTGATCGCTGACTATAAGCTCGATCATCTTACCTTTACTTTTAAGCGCGATCTCGATCGTACTGTTCTCCGGCGAGAACTTCACCGCATTCGTGATCAGATTGAGCAACACCTGACGGAGCCGCAGTTCATCGCCATCGACCATTCCAACATTGGCATCAATGCTAGTCTTAAACTGGATCGACTTCGCCTTGGCAGCAATGCTCGCAATCTCGATCGATGAGGCGATCACTGATTGCAACGATACAGGTGCGGTCTCGAGATGGATCTTTCCCGATTGAATTCGTGTGACGTCAAGCAGATCATCGATCAACTGCGCAAGCGCTGATGCGTTGCGATCGATCGCTGCAAGGGCCTCTTCCCACTTGAGCTGATCGTCTCTCGTTTGCGAGAGCAAATAGGTCCAGCCGAGTATTGCCGTAAGCGGCGTACGCAATTCGTGCGACAAGATCGCGAGGAATTCGTCTTTTGCTTTGCTCGCCTTTTCAGCAGCCTCGCGCGCTTCGCGTTCAGTATCAAGCAAGTGATTGCGCTCTTTTTCGGCTTTGATGCGCTCAGTCAGATCGACTCCGTGCGCGAATATTCCGGTTACCGCGCCGTTTGAATTCTTAATAGGTTGATACACGAACTCCACCCATCGCTCCTCGAGTGGCGCGCCGGGAGCGCGCTGCATCATCAACGATACTTCGCCGCCAATAAATGGCTCGCCTGTGCGATAGACCGAGTCAAGCAATTCGAAAAATCCCTGGCCTTCAACTTCAGGCAGCGCAACGCGCACTGGCTTATTCAAAATGTCGCGGTCTCCGATCAAGGAGAGATACGGCTCGTTGACAAGTTCAAAGACATGCTCCGGGCCACTTAACATTGCCATGAAGGCGGGTGACGTCCGGACCGCTTCGTGTAAACGCTGATTCTGTGTTTCGATCTCACGCAGCAACTCTTCGCGTTGCTGCTCCATCCTTCTTCGATCGAGTTCTGAGTTTACCTTATCAGTAGTGTCGAAGAGTGTGACAAGGACGCCGCCGATGTTATCATCGTCATCGTAAATCGGACTATAAGAGAGCGTAAGATAAACATCGCGAAGCTCGCCTTCGAGGATCAGTGGATACAGTTGATCATCGAATGTGAACGACTCTCCCTTCGACATGACACGATCCCAGATCGGCGCGTTGATATGCCACACTTCTGGCCACGCGTCCTTGTTTCCCATACCGAATACTTTCGGATGTCTATCAGCCACAATGCGTCTGTATCCGGCGTTATAGATCTGAATAAGATCTGGTCCCCACAAGATGATATTCGGAAATGGATGCGCCATCATCATGGAGATCATCGAGCGCAAACTGCGCGACCACAAGTCCTGCGGTCCTAATGTTGTCGCTGCCCAATCGATGGAATCGAATACACGCTTGATGTCCTCGATATCTCCTCCGGCAGAATGGGAGAAGGTTGAGCTCAGCGGTAACAAAGGGGTAAGATCAGACATCTGGATTCGGTAAGCGCTATTGGGGCACTGAGAAACCCTGGCAAGTCAATTATTGTCCCGCGCATTCGGCCACCTTGCTCTATTGGAATGCTGCTCAGTTTGTCTTGTTCAATTTTAGTTGTCAGGTGCGCAGCCCTGCAGGATGTCTGACAATTCCTATCCTTTACATTTTATGTATATTGCGAATAACCACCTTCACATGCGCCAGAAAATTCAAGTCCTCCCTGTTCTTATCATCACGCTTTGCGTCGTTGTCATTTCGCTGCTTGGGCAAATGGCTACGAACTCACAAGGCGAGTGGTTCAAGTCGCTTGCGAAGCCGAGTTGGAATCCACCGGGCTGGCTTTTCGGTCCGGTATGGAGCACGATCTATGTGCTCTTCATTGTCTCCGCGTCGATCGTCTGGCATCGCACCTCTGGTGCGGCGCGATCAACGTTGATGAAGCTCTACGCCATCAACGGCCTTTTCAATCTAGCCTGGAGCTTTTGTTTCTTTGCGGCCGAGAGCACAGTCCTCGGCATTATTGATATCATATTCGTCTGGATCACTGTGCTGCTGCTCGTCATCAAGACCTGGCCCGTCTCAAAGCCAGCATCCATGATGCTCCTCCCTTATCTCCTCTGGGTTACATTCGCGTCGATATTGAATTTTTCGATCATGTGGATGAATTCGTAGGGCAATGCCGTTGGCATGGCGGATGGGGTCGGCAGAATGTACGATCGGTAACCTGAATCTCGGGAAGAGGCCTTTTAGCGTTGGCAAGCTCGCTATCATCGACAAGATCTCAGCACTCGCCACCCGACATGCCAACGGCATGTCACTACCGGAATTAGCTCCACCAATCCCCACTTTTGCACACGGGCGGGATTTTCGTGTTATTTTAGTAGCTGGCCGTGGTGTCCCGTACGGCTGGCAAGTGGGGTTCTTTTCAGTATTGTAACGGCAGCGGGTTACGCGTGTTCAAGGAATGCCCCGCTTTTGCTGTCGGTTGCTAGTGAACCGGAACGCTGTGTTAACATTCTCTCGATAACCAAACGTTATGGGTAAAACCGCATCGGCGGCCATCGGCCTGCTGTTCCTGCTTCTCTTCGTCGGGTTCTTTGGCCTTACGGGCTGCGAAAAGATCGTCGAGGTCGAGAAGACCGTCTATGATACGCTGACCGTCCATGACACGACGGAGGTGCCGCGCGGTCCGGCGTATGTGCGCTTTGTCTCGCTATTGCCGGACCGTTCATCTGCAGGTATCGGGCTTTATCGCACAACCTCGCGGACGAATCCCTTCGGGCTCGCAGGCGATTACAGCAGAAACGAGTTCATTCCGGTCCAGGCTCGCACGGCGATGAAGCTCTATGCCTGGTATTACCGCAATTCGGTCTATGTCCTCGACAGCATCTTGCTTCCGCCCTTCGACCCGACGGAGATGTACACCTGCGCGATCTTCGGCATAGAAGACCCGGAGAATGGCAGTTTGACTTTGGAGCCGCGCTTCTCCTGGGATAGCCTCAAGGTTGTGCCTCCCGCGGAAGGATTCGCGTATCTGCGGCTGATCAATGCGCTGGCCGATTTCCCGGTACCTACTCCAGTCGTCAATATCAAGCTTAAGTCGTTCGCCGATACCGCCGTCTTCCCGGTGGATGTGAAGTATCGCGAGATCGCGAACTACGTGCAGATCCCCATCGGCGCATATCAGCTCTATCTCACTGTCCCAGGCGAGGAGGGGTATGTACTGAATTCGATCTCCCAGAAGATCGAACAGGGTGCCTATTACACTGCGATGGTCTGTGGCAAGAAATCGGATGGCAGCGCCAAACTACTTGTAACGGTCGAGTAGGCTTTGACGTATTGCGACAGCTTTTTTCAATAATGGTCCGCCAAAGTTGGCGGACCGTTCTTTTTCTGACCGTAAATTTGTTCTGCGTCCTCCCGAAGCTCACTCACTTTATCTGGAAACAGCATCAAGTACCCCTATTTCATAGCGTCTCGTTATCTGACGGCTCGGCGTTCGGCACCGGTTGAGCCTGGCGAGAAGCGCTCCAAAGAGAAGACCGAAGGGCGGTTCGTCTCGGTGATCGTTGCGATCGCCACGGCTGGTGTGGCTGTAGGCGTTGCTGCGCTGATCATCACGCTCTCGATCCTCGCCGGATTCGAGAAGACGCTCACCGATAATGTTGTGCGCTATACGGCGCACGCGCGCGTAGCCGTGTATGGCGGTCGTCCTATCCCAGATTACAAGAGCACTGTGGCTCATCTCGAGCGCCGGGTGCCGAACATCAAGCAAGTGATGCCGTTCGTGCAGCGCGAAGCGGTGCTGCGCTCACCTACGACCGTCGCAGGTGTATTGCTGCGTGGGATCGTGGGTGAGGATACTGCGATCATCAACAAGCACACGATCATCGCTGGCACCGATCTGCTCTCTGCACCAGCGGATACACTGCCACCGATCATCCTGAGCGAAGGCACGGCTCGCGAGTTGAACACATCCGTCGGTAAGGCGCTCACTGCGATCCGCTTTTTCGAGAACATCAAGAGCCGCGAGCAACTGCTCGATAATATTTCGCGCTTCCGTGTCGTCGGTATCTTCCGCACCGGTATGACGGAATATGATAACATGCAGGCGTTCACTACGCTTGCTGCGGCGCAGGATTTCGTCGGCTTCTCTGCAAAGCAAGCGAGCGGCTTCAACATCATGACGCATTCGCTCAAAGAGGTACCTAAGCTCGCACGCGATGTGCAGCAGACGCTGAAGTATCCCTTCTATGTCGAGAGCGTGTTCGAGATCGGGCAGACGATCTTTGCGTGGATCCAACTTCAGAAGCAACCGATCCCCATTATTCTCGGCCTGATCATCATCGTCGCTACGTTCAACATCATCTCCACGTTGCTGCTCATCGTGATCGAGAAGACGCACTCGATCGGCGTGCTCAAAGCATTGGGCGCAACGAATGGCGGTGTTGCGAAGATCTTCATCGCCGAGGGACTTACGATCGGCTTCATCGGCACTCTGATGGGCAATGTCATCGCATTCGTGCTCACGTATCTCGAGCGGACCTTTCACTTCTTCAAGCTCAAGAGCGATATTTACTTTATGTCGAGCGTGCCTGTTTCGATCGAATGGCAGCACTATGCTGTCGTCTCGGCCATTGCGCTTATCCTTGCACTCACTGCCACCCTGATCCCAGCGCGCATTGCTGCACGCATGAGACCACTTCAAGCCCTTCGCTTTGGTTGATACCGTTGTTCCCGTCGTTGTTGCGCTCATCGTTCGAGATGGTGCCGTGCTGATGTGCCAACGTCCGAAAGAGAAGATCTACGGACTGAAGTGGGAATTCCCTGGGGGCAAAATAGAGCCGGGAGAGGCAAGCACGCACGCACTTGCGCGAGAGCTCCGCGAAGAGCTCGGCATCGATGCACAGATCGGCGAGCAGTACTTCAACGAGATCGCTTCGTACTCGAACGGAATGACCTACGACATCGCCTACTATATGGTGCGCGTCTTCACGCCCGAGCCCGTCAACAAGGAATTCAACGACATCCGCTGGGTGACGAACGATATGCTGCCGATGCTCGAGCATCTGAGTGGCAACGATTGCATTCTCAAGCAATTGAACGAGCTCGGTATTCCGGAGTGAAGTTAGCTCCTGCTACTCGTTCGCGGCTGGATGGTGCAGTCCAGGGTCTGCTCGAATGGTACGAGCAGAACGAGCGCGAGTTCATCTGGCGCCGCATGCGGATCAATCCCTTTATCGTGATGGTGAGCGAGTTCATGCTTCAGCAAACCCAGGCCGGCATGATCGATAAGCATCTCCCTCGCTTCCTGAAGCTCTTTCCGAATGCGAAGAAGCTCGCTGCTGCGTCATCCTCCGATGTGTTGCGAGCCTGGCAAGGACTGGGATACAACCGTCGCGCACTGAACTTGCATAAGGCCGCGCAATCGCTTGCGACGATGAGACGCTTTCCTCAGACGCAGGAAGAGCTGATGAAACTTCCCGGTGTGGGGCGGTATACATCGGCAGCGATACTCGCGTTTGCCTTCAACAAGGATATTCCGGTCGTCGATGTAAATATTGAGCGAGTGCTCTCGCGCATCTGGAAGAAGATGAATACGCACGATCAGGTGATCGCGATGGATAAGGTTGAGGAGCTCGATGCTGCAATCCTTCCGAAGGGGCACTCATCCACTTGGCACCAGGCATTGATGGATCACGGCTCGCAGATCTGCACCAAGCGCAATCCGAAATGCGCAGAGTGTCCTGTACTCGAGTTTTGCGCGTCCGGCAAAAATTTCATTCGCAGTCCTGAGCTTGCGAAGCCAGCAAAGCTGAAGTCGAAAGAGGCGCTTTATCATGGCGAGCCTCGCCGTATCTGGCGTGGCCGCGTGCTGAAGGCGATCGTTGAGATGGGGCCGATCACAAAAGCTGGAATTTTTAAGACTATCAAGGCCGGCGCAGATGTCCCTATTGATGTCGTGCTCGATGCGCTTGTGACAGAAGGCTTCGTGACAATGCATCGCAATCGCTATCAGTTGAAGTGATGCAATTGCCAGCGCCATGGTCGCAGATCTATGCAGAGCGCAAGGATGCTATCAGGGCACGCTTGCAGGACTTTGCGGATGTCAAGCCGGAAGATTACTTCTATGAGCTCGCTTACTGCCTCCTCACTCCGCAATCATCGGCACGCAACGCGGACATGACGATCGAAGAACTGCGGCGCGATGACTTCGTGAAGCATGGCTTCGATCCCACCCACTATCTCCGCGACCCAAAGCATTACATCCGATTTCACAATGTCAAGAGCGCGCGATTGCTGCGAGTGCGCGAGCAATGGGAAGGATTGCTGCCCATTCTGAAGAACCGTGGCGAAGCTAAGCAACTTCGCGATCAAGTGCTCGAGGCGGTACCCGGATTCGGGATGAAGGAAACCTCTCATTTTCTTCGTAATATTGGAGTCCTGGGCTTAGCGATACTCGATCGTCATATCTTCAAGCATCTTGCGCATCTTGGCGTCATACCGGAGATCCCGAAGAATGCACCAACGCGTAAGCGCTATCTCGATATCGAGGAAGCGTGGCACAGTTATGCACGGGAAGTTGGTATCTCGCTGGATGAATTAGATCTGTTGTTCTGGAGCATGGAGACCGGAGAGATCAGAAAATAGTATGCGCATTCTCATTGTCAGGCCGGATAAACTTGGCGACCTCATCGCGACGCTTCCGATGGCGTCAGCCATTAAGCGTGCGATGCCTGACGCGCACGTGACCTTCATGGTCCGAGATTACACCGCACCACTTCTTGAGATCGCGCCCGAGGTAGATGAGACCGTCATCTTCGATCCGTTGGCAAAGCCACGCGAGAAGATCGATCTCTTTAGGAGTATCCGCACGGACACGGTCTTCTTCCCTGTGTCGAAGTTCGATCTCGCATTTTACGCAAAGCTGGCGTATAAGCCGAAGCGCGTGGGAAGTATCGGCACTGGATACCGTTTGTACTCGATGCTCTACACACATCGCGTGTACGAACATCGTAAGAAATCCAAGCGCCACGAGGCGGAATATAACGTGCGCATGTTATCTGAGATCGGGATCGAGGCGCAGACGCCACTCACCCGGCTTGAGCTTCGCCCGAACGACCATCAGCGCGCGGATGAGAATATTGTAAGCCTGTTCGGAAAACAAAGCCAAAAGTACTGCGTACTTCATGTAGGCAGTGGCGGCTCGAGCTTTGAATGGCCTATTGAGCGTTACGCTGAGTTTGCGAAATGGGTGGCACAACGGTTGAGCTTACCTATCGTACTGACCGGTTTGAGGTCAGAACGTGAAACACTTTTAAGTGTCTCAGAGGTAATGGAAAGGCATGGGGCCGCGGTTCGGCTATTCGTTGACAAACCGATGCTCGAACTGGCAGGGTTGCTGAGTCGGGCTTCGCTTGTCCTAGCGAGCAGTACGGGTCCTGGACATCTGGCAGCGGCATTAGGAACGCCGACGTTAGGTCTCTTCCCTCTCATTCGTCCTTTGTCTAAGGCGCGATGGGGTTTCAGGGGGGACTTGGTCTCGAACATCGAGCCGCAAGAGCCGCCAAAGCCGACATGCCCTGAGTGCAAAGAGTGCGAATGTATGCAGGCGATCACGACGATGCAAGTTTCGCGAGCAGCGGAGATACTACTGAGGCTCTAGCCGAAAGTAGCGAGAAGAAGGAGAAATATTATGAAGAGACTTTTACAACTTACAATTGGTGCGGCGCTAGGCGTGTTGACGATCGTTGCGACGTCGACAGAGCCGGACAGTGTGCAAGCGCAGATCGGCGCGCATGGCGGCAAGTACGACGCGCTGCGTCAATGGCCGAACTATGCGTTCAACGTTGGCGAAAAGCTGACGTTCGATATCTCCTATGGTGTTATCACCGCCGGCGAAGCCGTAATGGAAGTGCCGATGATGCGTACGATCAACGATCGCCGCGTTTACGAAGTGAACGTGAAGGCGAAATCGCTTCCTAGCTTTGACTGGGTGTTCAAGGTTCGCGACCGCTACACGACCTACATCGACGAAAAGGGCATGTTCCCGTGGCGCTTCGATCAGGTAGTTCGCGAGGGCAAATATTCGCGCGATTTCTCCGCGAACTTTGACCCGACCACAAAGACTGCTGTTACCACCGACAAGAAGACTCATGTCACGCCAGCTTATGTGCATGACATTGTGAGCGCATTCTACTACGTCCGCACACTCGATCTGGCAAAGGCGAAGAAGGGCGAAGTGATCAAGCTTGAGAACTTCTACAAGGATCGCTCGCATCCGCTGAACATCAAAGTGCTCGGACGCCAGCGTGTTGAGACAGCAGCGGGTACCTTCAACACGATCGTACTCGAGCCGATGGTCGTTGAAGGCGGGCTCTTCAAGAACGAAGGCTCGATCAAGATCTGGTTGACCGACGATTACA
>JBKJTP010000277.1:0-4720 GCA_046590195.1 Kapaibacterium sp. (SeqCode)
GCACGAACGAAAAATTGCGAAGCACCATCGTATCCCGATTGGAGCGAACAAGATCGGTGATCGACGTGATATACGCCGTGCCCCCGCCAACAAATTGATACGCGCGTATCAGATTCGTAGCAAACCCCGGCTTCGATAACTCGATATCATAAATCCCCGCCGGCACATTCGCAACTCGCCACTTGCCGAGCGAATCCGTCAGCGTAGAAAGGTTTGTGTTCTTGAGCATCACTCGGATGCCGCTCTGATCCGCAAGGCGTGCGCCGTCAAGATCACGCAATCCCGCAAATCCAGCGATCTCGCCACTCGGCCCAACAACAGGATCATCCGTACACGACGCCATCCCCACACAAATGACCAGCAACAACAACCCACAAATTCGCTCCATGCACATCCCAACACCGCGACCCTTCGCAGATTCCCATTCACCAATGTGTGGAGGCGGGCTTTAGCCCGCCTCCTCGGAGCGGAGCGAAGAGTCCCTACGCGACTACGAAAGATCGAGGCCGCTGAATGAATCTCGGTTGAGGTTCGGTGGGAATGAGACTAGAGCGGAATGAGAATGGAGCCGGGGCCAAAACCGCTGCCCCCTGAACATTTTCGGGCTTGTGTGGCTTTTGTGATTCGTAATCAAAAGCCATGGGCCGACTTTTCAGGAAAGAACCGTATCAGCAAGCCGAAGACGACAAGGTCGTCCAGGCCGCTCTACGCGAAAATGGAAATCTGCCGAAGCACGTAGCGATCATCATGGATGGCAACGGCCGTTGGGCTGAAGAGCGTGGTCTGCCGCGCATTGCTGGACATCAGGCCGGTATCGCGAGCGTCCGAGATTGTACCAGGTCGTGCCGCGAAATGGGCGTCGGCTACCTGACCCTTTACGCCTTCAGCACCGAGAACTGGAAGCGTCCGCGCCGCGAGGTCTCGATGCTGATGAGGCTGCTGCTGAAGATGCTACGTGAGGAGCTCGATGAGATGCGGGATAATGGCGTCCGCCTGAACACGATCGGCCAGACGAATGCGCTGCCGAAAGAGGTGCAGCGGGAGCTCTTCTCTGCCATGGAGCGAACTCAGGACAATACGCGGCTGACCCTCACCTTGGCGCTCAGCTATTCAGGCCGTTGGGATCTCGTCCGGGCAATGCAGACGATGGCACTGGACGTCCGGCGCGGTAAGGTATCGCCTGAAGATATTAACGACGACCTCGTCCGAACATACCTCACGACGCACAATCTGCCCGATCCGGATCTCCTCGTCCGCACCAGTGGCGAGATGCGTCTATCGAACTTTCTCCTCTGGGAGCTGGCCTATTCCGAGATCTATGTGACCCAGACATACTGGCCTGATTTTCGCCGAGAACACCTTTATGATGCGATCCGCGACTACCAACGCCGCGAGCGCCGCTTCGGCCTGACGGGCGCGCAACTCAAGCGCGAAGATGGCGTATCGGAGGACCACCGGTCCTACGTCCAGAAGGTTATTAATGCGATCACGGGGAATCGGGGTTAGCGTCTAGGGTCTAGTCAGTGGCACAGCCGTCCCGCCTGTGACCCCAAGAGTCTCAATCCAACACGACTTTTTCTGCCTAGCGCCAGCTCGCAGTGGGTCACGGGCGGGACGCCCGCGCCACGCGTCTTTCGCTAAGCACTCAGCACTCAGAACTGAACTCGCGTGTTCTACGCCACTCACTACGAATTTATCTCTCTTACGTACTTCATTTTGACGAAGATTTTCACTCTCGCAGCATTATTCCTTGCTGCTGTAATTGCGGCTCCAGCGCTCGCGCAGCCAGGTGCTGGCGATCAGACCGAGATCCGCCAGATCCTCGAGCAGCAGTACACCATTCTGGGTATCACCGTGGTCGGTAACCAGGGTGGCTCGCCCGAGACGATCATCGCGCAGTCGGGCTTGCGTCAGGGACAGAAATTCGTACTTCCGAGTGATGAAGTTCGCCGTGCAGTGCAATCGCTCTGGTCGCAGAATATCTTCCGCGATGTACAGATCGATATCGAGCGCGAGTCACCACAATCGGATGGCTCGATCGGCCTCTTCCTTCGCATTCGCGTTGACGAATTCCCGAAGATCGGTGTCATCACCATCGAAGGCAATGACGAGATGAAACGCGCCGATATCGAAAAGGCGCTGCGTTTGCGTCAGTTCGATTTCCTTCGTTCATGGGAGTTAGAAGAATCTCGCCGCCGAGTGAAGATGGCGTACGAAGCTGAAGGATATTATCTCGCAAGTGTGTCATTCGATACTGTCCGCACCGATGCGAACACGATGAACATCACCGTAAAGGTCGATGAAGGCGAAGAGGTTGTCGTGCGCCATATCGATTTCGAAGGAAATGAGCGTTTGACCGATGGCGAGCTTCGCGGCGCAATGAACGAGACATCGGAGAAGCGCTGGTACAAAATATTCACGTCAGGTAATTTTGATCGCACAAAGTACGACGCTGATAAGAAGGCGATCATCGCGTTCTATCAGAGTAAAGGCTTCCGAGATGCGCGTATCACACGCGATAGCATTTGGGTTGAGCGCGGTGAAGATCTCAACATCAGGATGACTGTCAGCGAAGGGCCGCAGTATCGCGTCCGCAACATCGTGGTCGTTGGCAATGAAGTGTTCGCGGCCGATGAGATCCGCAATCATCTTGGCTTCCAGAAGGGTGACATTTACGACATGGGCAAGTTCGAGATGAACATGCGCGGCCCATCTGCAGATTTTTCGGATGTCGGCTCGATGTATTACGATCGAGGATACATCGTCAACATGGCGCGCGAAGAGACAGTAGCGCCTGGTGATTCTATCGACATCACCATCCGTGTCAACGAAGGCAAGCAGCATTTCTTCCGCTACGTTGAAGTGCTGGGCAACACGAAGACAAAGGACTACGTCATTCGTCGCGAGCTCTATACGCGTCCAGGCGAGCCCTTCTCACGCTCTGCGATCATTCGCTCGGTGCGGCAGCTTGCGCAGCTCAACTACTTTAATCAGGAAAAGCTGATACCGGAGCCGAAGATCACATCGGAGTCCACTGATGTCGATATCACGTACAACGTTGAGGAGCGTTCGAGTGACACGTTCAACGCCTCGGTCGGTTATGGCGGATCGCTTGGCTTCACGGGATCGGTCGGCTTGTCGTTCAACAACTTCGACATCTCGCAGCCGCTCAAGGGCGGCGGTGGACAGGTGTTCTCCGTTACGGCTGAATTCGGACAAAGCCAGTACCGTACGCTTTCGCTGAGCTTCCAGGAGCCATGGCTGTTTCAGGAGCCGACAACACTTGGCTTCTCCGTCTATAACACGCACCAGAATTACATCTACGAGCTGACGCGCACAGGCGCATCACTCTCTCTCGGACGCCGCTTCAAGTGGCCTGATGACTTCTTCAGCGGTAGCTGGACACTCGCAGGACAGAAGTCCGACATCCGCAATGGCGGCGGTATCTACACGACCGGTCAGCATGATGAAGTAAGCATTCAGCAGGTGATCTCGCGCGTATCGACAGATAATCCTGTTTTCCCGACGCAGGGCTCGGAGTTCTCGCTGTTGAATCGACTCGCATATTTGCCGATCGAATCAATTGCGCCGAATGAGCCATCGAACTACTTCAAGAATCAGCTTTCGATGCGATTCTATAATCCGGTGCTTGCGTATGGCGGATCGAACAAAGTGGTGCTGGTAACTGGCGCAGAGATCGGACAGCTTGGCGGAATCGGTTCTGATCCATACGTACCACCGACAGAGCGATTCACGATGGGCGGCTCAGGACTCGCAAGCGGATTCTATACGGTGCCGATGCGTGGTTATGACGACGCATCGATCGGTGTATCGCGCACAGATAACTCGGGCTTCCCTGAAGGCGGACTTGCATACACGAAGTTCAGCGCCGAACTTCGTTACATCCTTGCGCTCGAGCCGATACCAATGTACTTGCTCACGTTTGCGGAAGCAGGTAATGTTTGGAAGAGCTTTTCGTACGCAGACCTCTCAACACTCAAGCGCTCGCTTGGTGTAGGCGCACGTGTGCAGGTGCCGGCTATCGGATTGATCGGTATCGACTTTGGCTATGGATTCGACGCCGAAAAGCCATTCGGCCAACCATCCGGCTGGAAGACCCACTTCCAATTCGGCCGCGGTTTCTAACGCTGCCACACAAAGTGTAGCACATGCTTCAGCTTGTGTGAAAAAAAAGCCCTGCATCAGCGGGGCTTTTTCTTTTTTGCCCAAATTAATCATCTTGACCAAAACTTCCGGCGCCTCTCTAATTGTTAGACTCATCCTTGATCATGCTAGAACAGCGTGGTCCTCTGTTCACTTAAATACGATACGCATTATGCCTAAATTCGTCGAGTTTACTACGATTGGAGATGAGAGCAAGGTCGCTATCGATGTAGATCTGATCTCGGATCTTGTGCCGGTCACCGGACCAGTACCAGGTACCGTGGTCGTTCTGGATGGAATTGAAGATGTCAAAGTTGCGGCGCCGATCGAGGACGTTGAGCAACTGCTAGACTCCGAAGTTTAACAAAAGCCCCGCACAAGCGGGGCTTTTTTATTTTAGTAGAATCTCCCAATCTACAGCCGGGGATGCGGGCCTTAGCCCGCTACCACACCTTACGTAGAGACAAGCTCCGATCTTACCCCAACGTAAAGTGTGGTAGTGGGCTTTAGCCCGCACATAAAACTCAAGGATCGGACGAGCGGCGCCGTTACAGTA
>JBKJTP010000327.1:0-5139 GCA_046590195.1 Kapaibacterium sp. (SeqCode)
ACCGGGGCGCTGTGTGCACCGTACAGCGTGTTGCCTGAGATCGACTGCGTTGTTGATGTTGCGAGTTGCGGAGTATCCTGATCGAAAATAGTTGTAAAACCTACACCGACGAAGAACGACATAACAGCGAAGCTTAGCATCGACGCGACGCTATAGCCCCTGTGAGTTACGGGTGCAGCGGCCCTCATAGCGGGCGCTGCCTGCAACATCGGACGTGTGACCGACACCGCACTGCCGAGGCTTGCACCGGAATAGCCGTTGTAAGCGAGTTTGCGATAGAGCGAAGCCGTGACGTTCGTCGGCACAGCGAGTTGTTCGGTCTTGCTTGCGCTGGTAAGTGCTTCGCGGAGCTTGAGATGCTCGCGAAGTAATCCACGCTTTTCGGGTGATACGGCCAGCCTATGGAGCAATTCCTCTTCGTCATGCGACTCAAGGTGTCCATCGAGAAAGTCCAGTATCCTGTCTTCTATGATGTTACTCATCTCTTAAAGAGCTCTGAGTTAATGCGTAATCTAAAAATTGCAGTCATTGAGATCAGAAGTTCAACCCACTGATATCAACGACCTTTGAAAGCTTTTCGCGAATGGCGCGGCGCGCTCTGAAGAGACGCACCTTTGCATTCGTCTTTGAAATTCCAAGTGATTCGGCAACCTGATCGAGCGTGAGCTTATCAAACTCGATGAGCAGAAATACTTCCTTCAGCATGATAGGAAGTTCTGAGACGACCAGCAGCACCTTCTCCATCACGTCTTCCGTCGTGAGCGTACCGAAGCTCATCTCGATCGGCTCGACAGAGATCGCCGTGATCGTCGCTTCGTCCATGTAGAGATCATCGAGCGATGACGTATGCCGCGTGCGCCGCATAGCCGAGATCGCGAAATTGTGGGCGACGCGGAATAGCCATCCTGCGAATGATCCACCTTCGCGGATCGTGAACCGTGAGCGTTCGCGGAAGACGCAGATCCAAGTTTCCTGGAAGAGATCGTCGACCTGCGATTGCTCGAGGCTCCCCGAAAGGAGCAATTTTAAGTAGGAGTAAAGCCGGTCCGAGTAACGGTGGTAGAGTGTATTATACGCGTCGTCTTCCCCGCCCTGGAACGCACGCCACAACTCCTCATCCTTTCGAATGTGGCTCAGAGTGGTCTTCGATGACGTATGTAGGCCTATATTGGCTGGATGAGTGATCACCCGATACGTGTTAACAACAAGGTTTACAACAAGGGAAGAAAGACCTGCTTCGAAAAACGCGCTTTTGGATGCAGATCCCTCCAGTTCTAGAACGTCCAACGTCGGCTGGGGTTACAATAATCCGGTGGGTTATGTGGCGCTGGCTTGAGCAGGTGAGGCCAACTCCGGTGGAAACAAACCTCCAATTTCAGCGTCTTTTGCGCATTCCTTCCTACACATGCGCAAGATACTCTCCCGCTCGATGCTTTTTCTGGTGATCCTCATCCTGGTGCTGGCTGGCGTGACGTACCTTTTTCTCGGCCAGACGATGTTCGGCCGAGCCCCGCAGGGTGCCCGTCTGGAGCAGATCAAGCAGTCTAGCCACTTTGCGGACGGGGAATTCAAGAATATTCACGAGACCCCCACTTTGACCGAGGGGTACAGCTATGCCGGGGTAATGTATGATTTTATGCTTGGAGGCAAAGCGCGGAAGAAGCCATCGTCTGCGCTCCCCTCGAAGAAGATCGATCTGAAGTCGCTTCGTCCGGATGAAGATGTCCTTGTCTGGTTTGGTCACTCATCTTATTTCATCCAAGTCGATGGGAAGCGAGTGCTTGTCGATCCGGTGCTTAGCGGTGCAGCTTCACCGATCACAATGACCACGCCAGCATACGAGGGGACTGACCCTTACGCGATCAGCGATATCCCGGCCATCGACTACGTATTCATCTCACACGATCACTGGGACCATCTCGATCATAAGACTCTGACCGAATTGCGTCCGCGCATCGGCAAGATCATTTGCGGGCTCGGCATTGGCGAGCATCTCGAACTCTGGGGATTCACGAAGGACCAGATCATTGAACAGGACTGGAATCAGAAGACCGGTCTCGCTGATGGCTTCATTTCATACACATTCCCGGCTCGCCATTTTTCTGGCCGCGGATTCACACGCAACAAAACGCTCTGGGCTTCCTATGTCCTGCAAACGCCAACGATGAAGATCTACATTGGCGGCGACAGCGGATATGACACACATTTCGCAGAGATCGGTAAGCAATTCGGCTCGATCGACCTTGCTATCCTCGAGAATGGGCAATACGACAAGGCCTGGAAGTATCTTCACATGCTGCCCGAGGAAGTACCGCTTGCCGCGAAGGACCTGAACGCGAAGCGAGTGCTGGCTGTCCACTCATCGAAATTCACGCTGGCGAATCATGCGTGGGATGAGCCACTGATCCTCGCAAGCAAGAATGCCGCTGTTGGTAAGTTACCGCTCATCACGCCGATGATCGGCGAGCGTGTTGATCTCAAAGATCAAACGCAGAGCTTCACCAAGTGGTGGGAAGGCATCGACTAAGTGATTGCTTTCGCGGCTGTTATCGCTGCACCCAGCGCGGCCTCTTCTTCAAATGAGCTGAGGCGAAGTGGCAACTCGAACGCTCCTTCTGCAACTGCGCGCAGCGCAGCATTTCTGCGCATGCCGTTGCCCGATGCAAGTAACCCGTGGTGGTTGCGGAGCGATGGTGGCAGTTTGTCGTATGGCTCCTTCACTTCATTGATCATGCCTTCGAGAAGCGCCCTTGTCAATGCTGAGGTTGTGAAATTATTGGCGTTGAGGCCTATGATCGAAGCGCGCTCATTCTCCCCGTGCGTTCGACTACCGAGGAAAAATGGCGAGAAGTTGACACCTCTGCTTGATGATCGCGCAAGCTCATTCATCCGCTCATAGAGCGAGTTGCGATCGTGGACATCGATATCGAATGATTGCAGCACATCGATGAAGAAGTCCGCGAGTATGGCGTAGGCCTTGCCGCCTGCCAGCGTGGGAGCTACGATAAGATACTTATCGTCGCCGAGATAGCGGGTGTCGGTGCCCCAATATTTTCCAAAGCTATCAGCTTCGATCATGAGCTGTGAGCCTGTGCCAAAGTTTAGTAAAATGTCGTCTCTACTGCAACCCGATCCGATGTAGCTCGCCTGGGTGTCGCCCATTCCCGAAACGACTACTGTATCTCGAAGCTCAGATATATGACCTATAGGTCCTATGGGACTTATAGGACCTATAATCTCTCCGATATCAACGATCTCTGGCAACGATGATGCAGATATCCCACAAGCATCGCAGGCCTCTTCCGAAAGCCGCTGATCACGAACATTGTACAATCCCCATGCAGCTACACTTGAGGGATCGCTTACTTGCTTGCCTAGTATCGATGACGCTATCCAGTCATAGATGCCTAAGATCTTCGCACCACTTGGATACTTACCCTCACGCTTCCAGGAGGCTGCAGTGACGCCAAGAAATCCTGTATGGATCTCGGTGCCAATTGCCTCACGCTCATCCTCACTGATCTTCTCTCGGATCGATTGTGCAAGCGGCTTGCCATCGACTAGTTCATCACCTCGTTTATCCTGCCACGAGACGAAGTTGCTCATCGGCTTCATCTTCTCGTCAACGAGAAGACCTCCGTGCATTTGTCCCGTGAAGCAGATCGCCTGTACCTGATGACCGAATGTGGTAGCGTAGTTCGCTAGCTTCTCGATAATGTCGTACGCTGCTTCTCTCAGGGGTTCTGGCGTTTCCTCATATCGTCCATCAGGCAAGCCTTGAATGGCAGGCCGCAATGAATTGCTTTCGACGCGCAATACTTTCTTGCTCTCGACATCGTAGAGCACCCCCTTAGAAGAAGTTGACCCGAAATCAATCCCAATCGTACAAGTAGCCAACTTCCTATGCCTCCATTTCGATCGCGTTGATCATTTCCACACTTCCGCCTCTTATAAGTAGCGTCTTCACTTCATACGGCTTAAAGTTTAGACTGGCGCCCACGCCGAACAGTGAGATATCAATCGATGTTGATACCGCCTCACCACTTCGATTCACAGCGCGGAGTACATACCCACCACCGCCTTCAGCTCGTTTCATTGCTGTTACCTCGATCCGGCTATCGCCAAGAGCAATACCTCGAAACTGCTTGGACAGTGCACCTTCATGCGCGCTTTCGTAATGCGCGATCACTGGTTGTTGTAAATGCCCTGAATGTTCATGCAGCTTTGCTTTCGGAAGATCGGGACAATTGAAGAGAAGTCGGAGCTTGAACGATTGTATGCCTTGATCGAGATACTCCAAGGTCTCCCCTGTCTCGATCACATGTGGAGGCACATGATGAGCGTATAAGGGCGAGCGGGCGATGGTTAAGTAGATCGACCGCTCGGTAACAGAGTAGCTGCACTTCGAATCGTTGATCAGCGCCATTCCAAATGGCTTGCCGTTGCGAGTGCCTCGCACATGAACGCATGACTGACCAGGCTGCTCATTCTCGCCGATCGGTCTCTCTACAGCCGCGTATGGGATCTCGTAGGTGACAACTGGATCATCGCAATGATGATCGAAGCGGAGCTTCACAACAGCATTCGGCTCTCGCCAATCAAGCGTGACATTCACGTCCATGATATCGCCACGCCACCCGAGCTTGTATTCTTCGATCAGCTTCGAGGTGTTGTACGTTGATTTGATCCGCTGAATGCGATAGATGGGTCCGCGTTCTGTCTCTTCGACGATGGGCTGTGGTACTGAATCTGGATTCATCGCAGCTTCGCGAGCGATCTCCTCGAGCGAGCCGATCTTGAACTTGCCAGCGAGTTCGCTGAAGCCGGTAATGTGGTGTCCCCAGGTATCAGATGTATCTGAGTAGACTTCCGCAGCCTGATACGAATGCACTCCTTCGGTCCACATAGGCTTTGAGTTCTCGCTCAGTGGTACATGAAGAGCTGCGATCGGACGGTTATCTCCCGTAGGCATCTGAAAGGTGAGCATTTCACCCACTGTGCTCTTCGCATGGCGTTGCACGAAGAAGGTCTTCCAGCCGAACGACGGGATTATCGCTCGCGAGATGAATCGTACGCGATCATCACCGATCTTTCCGGATGGCCTGGACTTCTGCACGATGCACTCTTTACCCGTGTCAT
>JBKJTP010000056.1:0-9912 GCA_046590195.1 Kapaibacterium sp. (SeqCode)
CTCGACGAAGATGTTCGAGAGCGTGATGAGAAAAACGTAGAGAGAGAGTATTGTGAGCCCAAAGTGCAGGCTCTCGCCAACATGATTTAGCTGAAGGATACCGGCAAGGGCGGCACCGCTAAAGATGTAAACGAAGACATTCCAGAACAGCAACCCCTTGCTCATCTTTCGCTTGGTACCCGAGGACGAGCGCCACGTGCTGACGAGCGAATACTTAACAAGCGAACGAAGCTGGCGATGATCGATCATTGAATTGTTACCCGTTGATCAATGAGACATCGCACGTAAGATATCATCGGACGATCGAGAAATATCGGCGCCACCAGTGAGCACATTGAATGCAAGTTCAAGCGTGCTTTGTCCTGTCGATGCGAGGATCTCCTGCGGCGTACCGATCGCGACAAGCTGCCCCTTGTCCATGATGCCGACACGATCGGCAATGCGCTCGACCACATCAAGCACATGCGAACAGAAGAACACCGTGCGGCCACTCTCGACAAATCGTTTGATCACACCCTTGATGATGAGCGCTGCATTCGCATCGAGTCCAGAGAGCGGCTCATCGAGTATGAGCACATCAGGATTATGAATGAGCGCTGAGATGAGCAGCACCTTCTGCTTCATGCCTTTCGAGAACTCGCTGAGCAGCTTCGGTCTATCCTCTTCGGTCAATCCAAACACATCAAAGAGCTCATCGCGTCGCTGCCTGACTTGCTCGCGCGGCATGTGGCGTAGCTCGCCAACAAGATCGATGTATTCGCCTGCACGTAGGCTCTCGTAGAGCATCGCGTTCTCCGGCACATAGCCGATATGACGCTTGACCTCTACCGGATCTTCAGTGACATCGATACCATTGATACGCACGATGCCCGTCGTTGGCTTCGACAATCCAGTCAGCACCTTTACCGTCGATGACTTCCCCGCGCCGTTCGGACCAAGCAGCGCGAAGAGCTCACCCTTCGCTACTTGCAAGCTCAGATCCTCGACAGCAATCGTATCGCCATAAGACTTGGAAAGGTGAAGGATATCGATCATCGCTTGCGGCCCGGGATGTTGATATAGACCTTCAGGTTCTGCGGATTGTATTGCACTTCCTCGTATTCAAGTAAGAGCTTGTTCGCGCCGGTCATCACTTCGATCTTGTCGGCGAACGGTATGTTGTTCTTCAGCACAATGTTCGAGTACGCGATCGTCGCTTGTGTCTTCGGATTCGTCGCAGTGTATGTCATGCGCCTGCCGCTCCAGCGCTCATAACGAATGAGGCGAAGCTGGTTGATCATGATAGGAGCAGATCCATCAGGTATCGCGCCATCGAGCGTCAGTGCCTCCGTGTAATTATCGCGAAAGCGATAGACGAGCAGGATATGCTGCGTACTTCCGCGAGTCAGTAAGATCACCGAATCCTGAGGATCAAACCCTTCCGGCGAAGGTGGCAAGCCGAAGACGACATCATTCATTGTCTGAAGCGAGATCCCTTTGAGCTGCGTCAGTCCTTCGAGTGCGCGGTCGTTGGTCTGTCCTTCCAGCGTCTCGCCCTGCAGAATATTATAGAGTGCATAGTACTCGGGCGATGCAAGGAATCGAACCGCCGTGATCCCGAACGGGCCGCGTGCCTCTAGGCTGACTGAGTCGATCCTGGCAGTAGTCGTGGCATCGACGAGCTTGAGTCGCTTCGTCTTGATCGTGAAGTCCCCGGACTGCTGGGTCTCGGCGTTGCTGATCGTCATGCTGCCTTCGGCCTCGATGGACTGGGCGCTCCGAGACCAGAGCTGGAGCCAGTCAATTATTCGGTCGATCTTCTCCTCATCAGGGTCTACCTGGGCCTGGGGCGTAGGTGCCTTCGTTATAGACTCGGGGGTGGTACAACTCGAAACAAAGAGGGCCGCGCTGAGCAGCAAGAGTGCCGCTATGCTATGTGGCAAGTATCTGGGATCCATTTATGAAAATTTACGAATTGAATGTCAGGTGAGAGAGACAGAGTTCGTCCTTCAGGTGTAGCAACGATGAAGTTGTCAAGTTCGGGAAAGCAGGTCTGGTGACACTATTTAATCCAGAAACCGCCCTAGAACCGGTCAAAAAGCCAAATTCGGTGTTCGAGAACAGTACGAAATGCTAAGATAATGCACTCTGCTGTAACCAAATTCTCGTAGCCGACGTATTGGCATTCACTTGGAGCTATGATAGGTAACAAGTTAATATTGGATAGAACACTATACAGTTCTTCGCTCTAGAATACTTAGTAGTCCCTGTTCGAATTTAGTATTTGGTTGCTGCGGGTGCTTCGAACACCTAGATCACAATTGATCGAGCAAGTGCCAGATACGGTCCCGAAGCTTTAATAGTCACTCTTAAACTGTTCTTTTATCATGAAGTCGATCCTTCTTAGCTTTGCTTTTGCCTTCGCTCTCGTAGCAGGGTTCGCCGCCGACAGTCAGGCCCAGTTCTCCAAGGTCGTCACTGTCGTCAAGGGCACCGTCATCAACGAAGCCACCGGCAAGCCAATCTCTGTGAAGGTCAGCGTTCGCTCGGTCGGCGACACCGCGACCGAAGTAACTGCGGGCCGCACCAACACCGAGACCGGAAGCTATCTCGTTGTCCTCAAGCCAGGCAAGAAGTACTGGTTTCACATTGAGTCGAACGACATCATCACCAAAGATACTTTGGTAGAAACTCCGGATTCGGATAAGTACATGCAACTTGTACACGATTTCACCGTAACCCCACTTCGCGCAGAGCAGATGGGAGCAATCGGCACTGAGATTGAAACATCCTTTGTAAAGACCAAGGAATCGGAGCAAAACTAAGACATTGCTCTCCTGGTAGAAAAAAGTGTAGGTCTAAGGGGCCAGTTATTAATAAGCCCCAGACCTTTTTGACAACCAACAGTCTGCTATCGCAGACACAGTCTATCAAAGAATAGACAACCTGTTTCACAGCAGGTAGCCTCAGACGCAGTGCTCGAATGCAGTGCTCAGCAGGCTAGTCAAGATGATCGTTAGATTATCTTTACTCTCACCGTCACAACAAGACAACAACAAACAACAAGGACGTCGGCCCCCAAAAGCCGGCGTTTTTTTTTGCGCGTTGCTAAAGACGGGTCTAGGGTTTAGGCCGTCATATCGAGCAGAGCAATTAATACACGAGCGAAGCGACGTGTATTAATTGCGGAGTCGAGAAATCTCCAGCGGTACAGTAGAATATTCCGCATGCTGGCCGTCAGTAAGATGCAGCTCGGCCGAAGGGGATTTCTCACTCACCTCTTCGCTAACGCTCAGTCGGCTCGTTCGAAATCACGGCATTGACAAACGCAATCGCCGACTCCCCAGCAACCCATCCCGTCGAATACGCCGCCTGCAAGTTATACCCGCCAATTTCTCCAGCGATGTCAAGCATCTCACCGCAGAAGAAAAGCCCCTCGTGCTTCCGTGACATCATCGTCTTCGAATCGACTTCACTCAGCGATACACCGCCGGCCGATACTTCGCCTCGATCAATGGGTATCTCTGATACATTGCCGAGAGGATATCTCAGCAATGAATTGAGCAATCTTTGACGCTCCTCTTTCTTCAAGGCATTCCACTTGCGGTCTTCAGGGATCTCCGCCGCATGCAGGACAAACGGAGCAAGCCGATTTGGCAAGACTTCCTCAAGCCACGTCTTGATCTGTTGCTGTGAGCGTTGTTGCTGCAGTTCTACTAGCCGAGCTTGCACTTCTTCCTGATCGCTCTTCAGGAGGTTCGCTGCCATGGCGATCGGGCCCTGCTCAAGCTCGAGCGTTGCAGCACGGCTGATGTCGAGTGTAGCAGGGCCGGAGAGTCCGCGATGCGTGATGAGAATATCGCCAGGTGCCTCTGCCAGGATCTTGTTCCCACGAACAACTAAGAGTATCGCAGCGCGCAATGCGGTGCCGTGAAGATCGGCATCAGGTGCCGGATTCGTGTAGATCGGTGCTAGTGCGGAGCGAAGCTTTACGATAGTGTGGCCGAGCTGTTCTGCGAAGTTGATACCGTCGCCGGTTGTGCCGACCCTTTGGTAGCTAACGCCGCCTGTGGCCAATACGATAGCATCAGCTTCGATAGTAGTATTATTGTACTCTATTACATAGGTCCCATAAGACCCATTGGTCCGAAATGTCGTATTCCTAACCCTGGCATTCGTGATCACCTCAACACCAGACTCTTCTAGCTCTCTCTCAAAAGCTTGCAGCACTTCTTCAGAGCGGCCGCTATCTGGGAAGATCCTGCCATTCTCACGGGCATGCCACGCAACGCCATGCTTCTCAAGCAGCGCGAGCACATCCTCGTTGGTGAAGCGATAGATCGCGTGCTTAAGGAATCTCGCCTCTGACTTCACTGGAAAGCCGAGCTTCAGCACATCCTCGACGTGGCCCTCATGCGTGATATTGCACTTCCCACCGCCGGAGATACGGATCTTGATGCCAACCCGCGGGTTGCGCTCAAGCAGCACGACCCGAACATCCTCTCCGGCTGCGCGCGACGCGGCCAGCGCGGCGCACATGCCGCCCGCTCCGCCGCCTACGATCGCTATGGTCTTCTTACTCAAGTGTCTTGGGTACAGTGTTGCGTAGTTGCAACAGCCGTATGGTTGAGTCCTCTCCTGAAGTACTCAGAAAATGCAAGCTTGCAGAAGAAAATCTCATGAAGCGATAATGTAACGGCTACGGATAAGGGCGCTCTGGCTCTGGAACAAGAAATGTTGTTCAACGAGCCGGAGGGTGATACTCATGAAGAGTCGCGCTGCATAGCAGTCCCAATCCTTCCATTGGTTTTCCTCAGCGCCGTCACAGTTGAAGGCTGCCTATCGGGTCAGAAGATATGAAAAAAATCTCCGGACCAATTAAACCGATAAGGGTGATCCGCACTCTGTATATTAAAGCTTCTGATCAGGTCCCCTTTCCGGAAGCGCAACGAAAGTCAGCAAGTAAGTCAGTTAAGAAGCCATCAACTTCTACGTAAAAGAATCATTAATCCTATGCAGTCCATGATACATCCCTACTCATATTTCGCACGCTTTAAAGCGGCATCCATCGCACTCGTTGCGATCAGCGGCCTCTTCTTTTCCTCTTGTGCAACAACCTCGACCGAGCCAGATCCGGAGCGCCCCTCAACCACCACGCTCAGCGAAGCTGAGTTCTATACACCAGGTCCGACAGGCGATGCCGATGACTACTGGCTGTTCGAGCAAGGTGAAGACGATGTCGAGTACTCGTACTATCTCGATGAAGATCATTACTCCTATGTTGTCAACGATCGTGATGACAACGACGACAACGACGGTAAGAAGAAGTGGAAGAAGCGTTTTAAGAATGGACATGGCTATGGCGATGATAATCACATCCACATCCATTGGAAGGATCGCAATCCAGGCAAGCGCATCTACATTCGCATCCGCCGTCAGCACTGGGCTGATTCGATCCGTCTGACAGATTCGCAGAAGGTTGCACTCGATAGCGGCATAAAAGAGTTCAAGGCATGTGCGAAGGAGTCACTCGATTCGTTCAAGGTTGCCTTCAAGCCTTACCGCGTAGCATTCCGTGCAGAGAAGATGCGCATCATCGGCCTGCTCGATTCGAACCTCGTCACACGTGACTCCGCATACATCCTTCTCGATAGCGCCATCGAGCGTTACGAAGATCAGACCAAGCTGCTCAAGGCAGGTCTGCAGGTTGAATTGCAATCGTGCTACCAGGAATTCGATGCATACATGATGACGGTCCTCGAACCGCGTCAGTACGAGATCTGGAAGCGCAACAGAGGCTGGTAACGAGCATCACGCTCCAAACCCCTCACAAGTTAAGTTGGTAAGTCAACAGGGTTGGTAAGTCAACTGGTAAGATAAGAGGTGAGCAGTAGAAGCTATGGCGATTGCCTCTACTCTCATACACATGGAAAGGCTCTGCAGCAATGCAGGGCCTTTCTTTTTGTGCTCTTCAACAGTATCGTAACTTTGTGTATGATCTCTCGCAAGAAGGCGTATGGCTGCATCACTCGAGGCAATGAGCTTCTCATTTTTCGCGAGCAGTTGGATAGTCGTGAAGATTTTGCGCAATTGCCAGGAGGCACCATCGAGGTTGGGGAAGCAGTAGAGGACGGCTTGTTGCGTGAGGTCTTTGAAGAGACAGGACTATCCGATCTCAAGGTTGTCCGTATGTTGGGCTGTGCTACTCGCATCGGCGAACACTTCACCGATCTGCGTCACTTTTATCTACTCAAATGCAATGAGCCAATGAAGGATACATGGCTGCACTACGAAATGCACGGATCTGAACACGATTACCCGCTGCCGTTTTTCTACTCCTGGATACCGATCGAGGAGGCGATGCTAGGCATGGGCGGGGACCATCATCAGTTCTTGCACTTGATCTAGGTTGTCATCCTGAACGAAGCGTAACGCACTGAGCGAAGCGAATGAAGTGAAGCCGAGTCGAATGATCTCATTCTACTTGCTCACGGAATACACGGGCAGATTTCTCCACTTTACTTCATTTCGCTTCGCTCAATTCCGTAAAGTGTCGAAATGATCGGGGTTGCAGCCTCTAGCCTCTAGCCTCTATCGCTTCACTTCCTCTGTCCGCACCTGGAATTCAACTCGGCGATTAAGCGCGCGGCCCTCTTCTGTGCCATTGTCAGCGATCGGGTTCTGCTCGCCGTAACCCACTGCGTTGACACGGTTCGATGGACCTCCACGACCCACGATATATTGCTTTACCGAGTTTGCGCGATCGTGAGAGAGCTTGTGATTGTATTCATCCGATCCGACGGAATCGGTATAGCCAGCAACCGTCGCCATCATTCCTGGATTATCAAGCAACAAGGAGGCTGCGCGATTGAGATCGGGGAATGACTCGCGCTTGAGCGTTGCAGAGTTAAAGTCGAAGAACACCAGCAATCTCGTCCTGCCATTCGCTGTTGGGAAGAGATCGATGTTGTGTTGCAGTGCAACGTCGATCTGCTTGGATACTTCATACTGATCGGAGTAGAAGAGATAGCCGTCTGCTTCAGCAGTGATCGAGTAGGTCTCACCTGGCTGCAGCACGACGAGGTAACGCCCGGTCTGGTCGTCAGATCTAAAGCGTGCTACTTCCTCACCAGTCTTGAGATTGGTGACAGTGATCGAAGCGCCCAGCGGCTTCTTCGTTGCTGCATCACGTACAATACCGGAGACGACCGTCGTGCCGCCCGGAGCAAATGGATTCGGATCGACGGAGAAGACGTCGAGTCCGCCGAGCGATGTATCGCGATTGGATGCAACGAACGCATGCAGCGTACCGAGCTCCGCAGAGAAGAACATCTCATCCGCTTTGCTATTGACCGGTGTGCCTGCATTTACTGGCTCACCCCACACACCGCCGACATTGCGCGATACGAATACATCGTATCCGCCAAGCCCTGGCTTACCGAGACTCGAATAATACAGCGTTCGGCTATCTCCGCCGATAAATGGCGATGCTTCGTGATACGGCGTGTTGACGACCGAGCCGAGATTCTGCGGCGCGGTCCAGTTGTCGCCGACGCGTGTCGAAACATAAATATCCTGCTCGCCGATACCGCCTTCACGATCGCTCACGAAATAGAGCGTGCGGCCATCGGATGCGAGTGTGGGATGCGACTCCCAATCTTCGGTATTTAGCGCGCTGAGATTACGGATGTTCATCCAGCGCCCACCGACATAATCGGCCTGATAGAGATCCGATCTGCCAACTTCATTATCGCGGCCAGCGGCAGCGAAGATCATCGTTAGTCCATCGGGTGTGAACGTCGCTGTGCCTTCGTTCTCGGACGTGTTCACGCCTTCGAGTCCGGAGAACAATGCCTGTGTTGGATCTTCCTTGATGTTTCCAAGCGAGGTGTTCGAGCGAAACAGATCCTGGCGGCCTGCACCTGCACTGCGGTTACTGGTGAGGATCGCGTATTGTCCGGCAGGACCCTGTACAAGACCGAAATCATCATCGACGGTATTGACGCCTTGCGGCAGACGCGTGACGACGACCTCGGGATGATCGGTCACCTGATTTGGCTTAAGCGTAACCGCGTTCTGATTGCTTGACCCGCAACCATACGCGACGAATAGAAATGCAACGAGTAAAAGCTTCTTCATCTGAGGTATGAACGACTGTGTCGTGAGCGAGATCAAAGTTCGTAACGGATTGCGAGGATGCCCGCAAAGGTGATCGGGTTTGGTGTGCCCGTGTAGCCTGTCAGCTTGTAGGTGTCGTTGCTCGTGCTCGAGAAGACTTGCGTGATCGGCATCGCGACAGTGATCTCTGGGTTCAGCGTCCAGCGATATCCGATCGGTATCGGATAACCTATAAGCGCCTTGATCTCGAAGAGAAAGCTGTTCAGCTCCTTGTCGTATTCGTAGCCAGCGCGGTAATCCTTCACGCCGATCGCCTGATTCGTTGCAAAGTCGACAAAACTAAGATCTTCCGGACCGCCAAGTGTTTGGCGAATATCATAGTGATCGAAGAACATGAAGTTGAACGCTGGGCCACCACCGAGATAGAGACCACCAAGACCCTCGAACGAATACTTCGCGAATCCTTCGAGTGTGATGTAGCGAAGCGTGAGCGTGTAATCGTTTGTGAGTGGTGCTTGAGCCTCGTTATTGTCGGCGTCGATGTAGGTCAGTTGCTCTGTCGCATTCCAGTTGCCGCGACGATCGTTGTAGTTCAGCTTCGCCAGGATGCTCCAGGCATCTGTGATCGAAAAATCGGCGGCGATACCCAGGTGCATTCCGAAGAGCGGGTTGAAGCCATCGGGAAAGCGCATGTGCATGGTGTCGGGCCCATCGGAGTAGGGATACTTTGCGACGAACATCGTCGGCTCCCCAGACATCCAGATCGGCAGCGTAGTCCCGATCTCAAAGCCCAGCCTGATCGGCATCGGCCGATCGGAATAAAGCACATTCGCGCGGCCACGCTGAGCGATGGACTCAGTCGCAACAAATAGCGGAATTGCTAGCAGGAGAAAAGTAAGTAAGCGGAGGAGCGGCTGGTGTAGCGGCTGTCTCAAAAGCTGTTGCAGGGTCATGTACAATTTGGTCAATGACCTTCGAGGCTTTCATATTTCATGCCTGAGTGAAAGCGTCCAGAGCGGAGAAGCCGTTATTCTTCGTCAAATAATGTCATCTCGCTCGGGCGCCGGAAGAGGTCCGTCCGTAGATCTTTATCGCGGTTTGTGAGCCCGTATTTCTTACGCGCGATCCGGAAGACGTTCTGCACGTAGTCCGCGTATCCGCCCTCTCCGCGCATCCGGCTGGAGAAATTCGGGTCATTGAGCTTGCCATCTCGCACCATCTCGATGCGCGTCAGGATGCGGTTCGCTTGCAGCGGCATATATCGCTCAAGCCAGTCTTTGAAGATCGGCGCAACGCCGAGCGGCAAGCGGACCATGTTGTATCCAGCCGATGTCGCACCAGCTTCCGATGCAGCTTTCAGGATCGGCATGATCTCGTCGTCGTTCAGACCGGGAATGACAGGTCCGATCATCACCGCTGCAGGTACGCCAAGATCGCTCAACGTCTTGATCGAGAGCAATCTGCGCTCAGGCGTTGAGGTGCGAGGCTCGAGCACACGCGCCAGCTTTCGATCAAGCGTAGTGATCGAGTGAGCAACGATCACGAGGTTTTTCTTCGCTAATTCAGCAAGAATATCTTTATCTCGCATCACGAGCGCGTTCTTCGTGATGACCGCAACAGGATTGCGATACTCGAGAAATACCTCTAGCATGCGCCGAGTCAGCTCATACTTCTTCTCGGCGCATGCTGGAGGTGTTTCTGGAGTATCGCAATCCCGTCGCGATCATTACGAAGAACGCGCTCGTGATGCGAGATAAAGATATTCTTGCTGAATTAGCGAAGAAAAACCTCGTGATCGTTGCTCACTCGATCACT
>JBKJTP010000245.1:0-2973 GCA_046590195.1 Kapaibacterium sp. (SeqCode)
GTCGATGTGATGCCTGACCTGAACACGCAGCCGGTTGGCGACGTGGGCACGGGCTCGGGTCCTGTCGAAGGTACTGGCAATGCTCCAGCGCTTGTGATCCAAGAGCCGGTAGTTGAAGGCGATCCGAATAAGGACGAGTGGATCGAGGTCTCTGAAGAGCCGAAGGCGATTCAGGACATTCAGAAGCTCGTAGTCTATCCAGCGAACGCACAGCGCACCAACATCGAGGGTAAGGTAACAGTATCTGCTCTTATCGGTGAAGATGGCAGGGTCAAAAAGGTTGAGGTCGAGAAATCGGATCACCCTTGGCTCGATCAGGCGGCTGTCGACGCAATGATGAAGGCACGCTTCACTCCTGCAAAGCAGGGTGATAAAGCCGTGAAGGTTTGGTACACACAGACCATCCTCTTCAAGCTCAATAACTGAGCGATCAAAAAATGGATCTGATGTAGATCTATCGTTTGCGAAAGGGTGCAGGGCTTTTGCCACGCACCCTTCTCGCGTCTGAGCGGGTGGGATCCGTAAGGCCTACCTCCGAAAGTGTCTCAATGCACAAGTACTGATCCACAGATATGCGACAACGCAATAGCAAGGTAACCTCGATAGTTTACATTGTTGCAGGCTTGATCTCCATGATCCTTGCGATCGTTGTGCTGACCGTTCCTGCGCTCTTCGGTCAGAATGATGGATTCATCCGGATCCTCTTTGTCGGTATGTTAATGCTGTACGGCGGTTGGCGAGTCTATACCGGACTCTCGCAATTGAAGCAGAACGATCAGAATCCAACGATCTGATCATGACGAATTCTCTCTGGTCTCAACCAAGTATTATGAGACTCTTCCTGACTCTCCTCCTATTTTCTGCGCTTGTAATCGGTTGCAAGAACGATGCAGATGAAGTACAGCTCGAAACTGCGACCGCAGGCACCTTCGAGTTCGTGGCCGACGAAGAACTTCGTCCGGTACTCGATAGCCTCATCCAGGGCTTCATGCTGGAGAACCCAAAGACGAAGGTATCGGTCCGATACGCAAGTGCAGGTGAAGCGCTTGAGGCTTTACTCAATGAGAAGAGCAGACTTGCGGTTGTTTCGCGCTTCCTTAGTCCGCTCGAGCAGGAGCTCTTAAAAGAGAATGGACTTTCGCTGCCTGAGTATGAGTTGGCGCAGAATGCTGTGGCCGTTATTGTCTCCGAAGACAATCCGTTGAATACTGTTTCGATGAAGGATCTGCGAGCGTTGATCCGCAATGACGCGAAGAATTGGGTCGATCTGAAGAACTCAGAATTCCTCGGTAGCCGACCGGCAGGATTCATCACAAAGGTATTAACACCGTATCACAGTGGTACGGAATATTTGCTTGATTCTGTCTTCCTCGATGATAAGGCGTATCAGCAGGGGAGTATACGAAGGTTCGTGACGTCGGATAGCATCATCAGGTACGTTGCGGCGAATCCGCACGCGATCGGATTCATCTCGTCGCCCTGGCTGGACCGCATCCAGAAGAACGGAGACTCATCAGTGAAAGCAATCGCGATCATGCCCGATGATTCGAACACGAAGATGACGGATGAGCCGATCATGCTCCATCTTGCGTACATCCATCAGGGTTTGTATCCGCTAACCAGCCGAGTGAACGCTTACTCGTTCGACAGCCCCAATTCGTTACCACGAGGCCTTATCGCGTATATGTCGACAGCCCATGGGCAAATTGTTTTCAAGAATTATGGGGTGCTGCCGCGTACGCAGATCATCCGGATCGTCCCCAATAAGCAGTAACAGTCAGCTGAGCAGGAGTTACGTGAGGGTTAATTCGACCTCATAGAAACCCAAAACCTGAAATTTTCACCATTTTCGCGTGTTCCCGTCTCGGCAATTGAAGAAGTGCTCGATTAGGCACTGGAACAGAAGGCAAGGATACTCGTCGAATGACGTACTGCTAAGAGACATTGCTAATATTCTGCTACTAGAGAATCGATTAAGAGAGTTTATGCAAAAGTTGATCAAGATATTTGGTGTCGCTATCCTCGGTGGACTCAGCTTCATCGTTCAACCTCAGGATGGTCTGAGTCAGGCAAAGGACGCAAAGGTCAAGCGTGCACTACAGCAGCTTGAGATCGGTGCGACCCGACAGGCGATCGACGAACTGAAGAAGATCGTTGCCGAATCCCCGAAGCTCGCCGAAGCGCATGGTGCACTCGCGATGGCCTATTTGCAAAACAAGCAAATGGATCTCGCTGCTACCACCGCGCAAGCGGCATTCGATATCGATCGCAAGTCTGTTACCGCACGTATCGCTCGCGCGATGGTCTACGGCAAGCAAGGCAATCACAAAGATGCTATCAAGGAGTTTGAGCAGGCGACTAAACTTGACAACAAAGAGATCGCTGTCGAAATCGCTCTTGCCCGATATTATTTGAGCCTTGACTCTTCAAAGCCTGCAGAGATGGCGCTGTATCGTGCCTCTGCTCTCAATGAGAAGGACGTCCGCCCTTACCTTGGACTCGGTGAGCTCTATGAGAAGCAACGTATTCGCGATCTCGCGATCAAGCAGTACGAAGAGGCGAAGAAACTCGATCCGAATGATGTAACTGTGCGCGCGAAGCTTGCAGGTTTGTACTACCGCAATCGTCAGTACAATGAGTCGATCGCAGAATGGATCGGTATCACGAAGATCGACGAGTCGTTCTCGCAGGCGTACTATCAGATCGGTAATCTTTATTTCCTCGCAGATCAGCATGCAAATGCAGCAGCAAACTTTAAGACCTACACCGAGAAGGAGCCGGACGATATCCTCGGCTTCTGGATGCTCGCACAGGCGCTGACCGAGAACAACCAATTCCAACAGGCATTGCCGGCGCTCGAGAAGGTGGGACAGAATGACTCGCTAAAGGCGAAGTCATTCTGTCCCACCTTCTCGAGCGCCGGCAATGCCTGTTGGAATTGGTTGTTCTCGGTCAGCGCCTGTGCGAGCATCC
>JBKJTP010000280.1:0-6576 GCA_046590195.1 Kapaibacterium sp. (SeqCode)
CAGGTCAGGCATCACATCGGCGACGGCAATTGCCTCTGGTACTGGAATAGGGATACCGAAATTCGGCTTGATCTCTGCGCCTGGAGGCGGAGCCTCGAGAGGCACTGCTTGCTGCACTTCTTCCGTCAGGGACGGCGGAGGTGCGAGCTCAGAGATATTACGAATGCGGCGCTTCGGCACAATAACATCTTCCTCGGTCATGAACCAGTTGTACCCGATGTACAAGAGGAGAACGAGGATGTGTAGGCCGACAGAAATTCCGATACCGGAGGAGAAATACTTGCGGTAGTTCTTCTTCAGGTCGATACCGCCGTATTGCTCCATTCCTGGGAGCGTCAGATCACTAAGTGACATATAGCGTTATTCCTTTCGTACTACAATTAAAGTGCTGCGATGGCCTGGTGGTCAGTCGCATCCATTGTCAGAATACTGAAGCGCTTCTCCGTTTGGCCGAGAGCCAGTTGGGTCAGGTTCAGTTCGTCAATGAGATCAACGAGTCGTTGATACTTCGCGCCGCGATCGATCTTGATCAGCGTAGCGAGTTTCGGATTCGACTTCAGATTGTTCAAGAGAACGTTCTTTAGTCCCGAAGGCTGGATCATCTTTGGCGGCTCGTTTCCGATATTCCAATAGATCGCCTCTTCCTTCACACGAAGCGTCATCACATTGTTTTCCGAGATCTCGACCTTCGCTTTGCTATCCGGCGGTAAGGAGATCTCCATTACCTGCGGTGTCGTAAGCGTTGTCGAAAGCATGAAGAATGTCAAGAGAAGAAAGGCTACGTCCACCATAGGAGTCATATCCATGTGAACGCCCATTCTCTTCTTACCACCCTTTTTTCCGCGGCCTCCGCCGCCCATAATTGCTGCCATTGTACAGTATTATTTAGGTGGTGGTTAGCTTTGCGGTACAGTTGTCACCAGGTTAAAGCGAGTGGCATTATACTTTTGCATAATGCGCATCACATCATCCACGAGACCATAACTGATCCCCTTATCGGCCTCGATGGCGTAGCGCATCGATGGTGCCTGCATACGAGACTGACGAACTGCGATATCCAATCGTGCAAGATCTACACGGACCTGAGCTTGCTTGAACAGCTCTCCCTGTGGAATGCCCAATTGGAGCGGCTCATAGACCGCTGCGCGATCCTTCTCGTTTGCCAGACCGAACAGAATTACGGTGTCGGCACGGCCCTCCTTTGTGTCAATACCGATCGTGATCATCGCAATGTTCACGTCAGGAAGCTTTGCAGTGTCAGCCTGTGCAACAGGCAGCGCGATCTGCAGATCTTCATCGGTTTGGCTCTTGAACTTCGCCGTGAGCATGAAGAACGTCAGGAGCAGGAAGCCCACGTCGACCAGCGGGGTCATATCGAGGGCGAACCCATGACGTTTCAGTTTTATTTTTGCCATCTTTTACTCTCCTGTAGCTCTAAAGAGCTTGTTGAGTGATCGGTGATAGGCTTAGGACCTGTTCTTGTCATTACCTGCTGTCAGGTAACGGTTGTTGAGGGTCTCAACGAGGTTCAACTTTGCTTCGTCGATCACGTAGATATAAGCATCTACCTTATTCGTGAAGAAGTTGTAGAAAATGATCGCGATGATAGCGGCGAAGATACCGAGAGCCGTGTTGATCAGAGCCTCAGCGATACCCTGCGAGAGCTGCGTTGCTGATGCTGCACCCTGCTGCGCACCGAGAGCCATGAACGCCGTGATCATACCGATCGTCGTACCGAGAAGACCGACCATCGTTGCCGTCGATGCGATCGTTGAAAGACCGACGAGATTGCGCTCGAGGAGCGGAGTCTCAAGCATCATTGCTTCTTCGATCGTCTTATTGACCTCTGCAAGCTTGCGTGGGTTGTCCAGTGTGTTGTCGTTACGGACATCCTTGAATTTCTCAAGGCCTGCGCGAATGATGTTCGCAACTGTGCCGCGCTGCTGGTTGCAGGAATCGATCGCTGCGTCGATGTTCCCAGACTCGAGGTGCTTATCGACACCCATCATGAACTGGTGAAGATCGCGCTTGCCCTTTGCCTTCGAAAGCGAAAGGAAACGCTCGATGATGAATGCGAACACCATGATCGACATCGTGATCAGGATCGGTACAATTGCGCCACCGGTGTGGACCGTACCGAGGATGTTGATCGGCTGATGCTTAGCTGCGTCCTTGAAATTCGATGGATCACCGAGGATGATCGAGTAGATCAATAAGGCTGCTACGAAAGCGCCGATCATTACGATTGCTACAAAAAGCGAGTTCTTCTTCATTGGATGAGAATTGAAACAGTACTGTGGTTTTCAATTGCGAACACTTATCTACATATAAAGCCAGGTGCCAAAACCAAAAATGCCCTTTTCGGGCAGTTTTGGCCAGTCAGCGATTGACTAACACTGTAGATTGCAGGGGGTTGCAAGACGCAGACGTGCGCTTTGCAGGAATATGGAACTGCGCAAAAAAGGGTGAGTTAGCGGATCACGACTTTGCTCGAGCCCAGCACTCTATCTGTTGTCGAATAAGTGACCTGAAAGCAGCCCGGCCGAAGTCCGGCGGTCGGAATCTGCCCACCGGAGAGCTTACCTCTGGACACTATTCTTCCGAGCGGGTCGGTCATGTTGAAGTACACCTCATCTGAGATAGAGCTCAAACTAACCTTTATCATTTGGCCGAGTTGAACAGGATTAGGATAACTGTCTACCCACGCAGCTTCTGGACCAGAGCTCAGAACTTGACCAGTTTGTAAAATTGTCGCAGTTGAGACGTAAGTCACACTGTCCTGATAGGATACAACATTCAATTTGTCACCGAGCGAGATAATATCGAAAATGAGCGAGCCAGAAGCCAGGTTCGGAATTACGATGTGTTGCCAAGTTCGGCCTGTGTCGGATGAAACAAGCAGGTTGTATGCAAATGCGGCTTCGAATTCGGGATTCAGAAGGTTACCCACGGCGCCGCCGAATGCTGAGCCTGCGGCCGCCCACAATAGCAGATTATTCTCGAGCACACTTACTCGTGTCCGATAGATATATCCTGACTATATAGAAGGTATAGCCTTCCAGCTTTTCCCTCTATCCAAAGATAATACGACTGGCTCGTTGAAGTAGGACTCCAGAATAAGGATGTCCGAGCTATCGACCGAACGTAGTCGCCAACTCACAATGCTATCCTCCGCTGTTGACTTACGGACTGACGTCCAAGTCATTCCCCTATCCGACGTTCGCATGATCTCAGATTCAAAAGATTCAGAATGCAGAATGACCAATTCTGAATCACTTAAAATGACCGCATCACGCATACCCAACGGATGTGCATAGGGATTGCCGACTTCTTCATACCAATATGCGCCTTGGTCAGTCGAAGCGCGAAGTCTTATAGCATGAGATTTATCAAGTTCTACGTCATCGCGCACCGCTAATCCCGAATCCCTTGTAAACATTCTCACATGGGTCGGTACTGGAAACATATGAATTCTTTTCCAATGTATGCCGGAATCTTGCGAAAACAGCAAGTCATTGCCGTCTCTCCAAAAGATATTACCTGCGTCTAAATAGGATTGCACATTGTCTACATCGGACTCTTTATAAACGTACGCACTATCGGACGCAAGCCTCCAAGAACTACCTGCATCATTTGTACGGTAGTCTTGAATTGGAAACCGTTGGTAACCCGTCGAAGTGTAGATGTGCCCATTCTTACTATCCGTGTACCAAGCCACTCTAGGTTTGCAAGTATCACATAGTATTGTGGTTTGCCAATCAAGCGTTATCTGCGCGAGACTTGGAGTTGAAACAAAGAGGGCGGAAGTTAGAACAAGAAGTATCAACTTCATGGAAGAGGGAGATAAGAAGCGATGGGAATCGCCTCAATGGAAAATAACAATTGTATCCCTTCCCCGACCGGAATGGACTACAAAGATAACACAAAATCGGCGGACTACAAAGAATACTTCTTTCGCTTGCGCCAAAGGGTGGCGCTATCGATCTTGAGGACTCGGGCGGCCTCTTCGAGCGAGGAAGTGTTCGCAATGATGTAGTTGATGTAATCGCGCTCGACATCATCCAGCGACTTGAAGCCATCTTCGTTCGTCGTTGAGCCGAACATCGCAAAGTCGCGCGTGGATGAAGCCGACATGCGGCCCGCGATATGCTCAGGCAGATCCTCGGATTCGATCGTCTTGCGGTTGCCTGCAAGGATCGTCGCGCGAAAGACGGTGTTCTCGAGTTCGCGTACGTTGCCACGCCAATCGTATTCCAGCAGGAGCCGCTTCACCTCATCGCTGAACTGCGGAGCAGCCTTTCCTTCAGATGCAGTGAGCACAAACTTCTGGGCGAGTGGCATAATGTCCTCTCGGCGCAACCGCAATGGCGGCAAGAGCAACCGGACACCGCTCAATCGGTAGAACAGATCTTCTCTGAACTGCCCTTCGTGGATCGCGTCTTCAAGATTGCGATTCGTTGCTGCAACGATTCGCACATCCGAATACCGCGTCTCATTCTCACCAACACGTTGAAATTCTCGGCTTTGCAAGAATCGCAGAAGCTTCGCCTGCATCGCTCCTGGCATCTCACCAACCTCATCGAGAAAGAGCGTGCCGCCATTCGCAGCCTCTACCCTGCCCTCGCGATCCTTCATCGCTCCGGTGAACGCGCCCTTCGTGTGACCGAATAATTCAGCTTCGATGAGTTCTGTCGACAGGGCCGCGCAATTGAGCTTGACGATCGGCTTCTCCGCGCGGTCACTCTTCTGATGGATGAAGTCTGCAAGCAACTCCTTGCCAGTGCCAGTCTCACCTTCAATGAGCACAGTGAGATTACTGTTCGCGACGCGCTCCGCCATGCGCAGCACACCGAGATACATCGGGTTCTCAGTGATGATCGAGTTCTGAGAGTGGGAGCGGGACTGAAGCTTATGGGACGCGATAACACGATCGACGAACTCGATCAATTCTTTTAGGTCGAATGGCTTTTGCAAATAATCGTACGCACCTTGCTTGAGTGCCTGCACAGCAGTCTCGACGGTGCCATGCGCGGTGATGATCACGATCGTGAGGTCGGGCATTCGGCGATGAAGCTCCTGCATCAGCGTGATGCCGTTCATCGGGAACATCATCAGGTCAATAAACGCGACGTCGTACTGAATGCTGCCAGCCCAATCCTTATCGACGTCCTTCAGCGCTTCTTCAGCCTCAGTATATCCTATGACGTCAAACCCAACAGCCTTCAGGCTGATGGTCATCGTCTTGAGGATGTGCGGCTCGTCATCGACGATCAGAATTCTTCCCTTAGCACTCATGCGAGAGGTGTTGCGTGGATGGAATCGACTTGGGGAATCGCCTTAACGACGAGCTGCACCGTGAAGGTGCTGCCATGACCAGGCTCGCTTTGCACATCGACCTTGCCTTGGTAGCGGTTCGCGATCTCGGAGATGATCGCAAGTCCGAGTCCAACAGAACCCGGAGTCGATGAATCGGTCGGCTTCACCTGTACGAACTTATCGAAGATGCGCTTCTGATGTTCATGCGCTATGCCAACGCCGGTATCGCTGATGCGTATCTTGAGCGTGGAGGTCTCGTCAATATACTGGACTCTTGACGTGACCACTCCGCCCGCCGGGGTGAACTTCAGCGCATTCGATAACAGGTTCGAAACGATCGAGACCAAATGCTCGCGAGGCATTCGCAGATTCAATCGGTCCGGCTCATTTGCATCAAGTGTTACGCCCTTCTCGGCGTACATCGGTGCGACGGATTTGATCAATTGTGATGTGACCGAGCGAAGCTCGATGCTTTCGTCTGTCGCATCGATCGATTCTTTCGCGCTCTCAAGTCTTGCGAGTGTCAGAAGATCGCGAATGAGTTTTGTGAGGCGCGCTGCATCCTGCTTCGATGTGCCGATGATGTCATGCTGTTCGGCGTTGAGTTTGCCGAGCATTTCTTCGCCAAGGATGTCGAGCGACATCTTCATACTGGTCAGCGGTGTGCGGAATTCATGCGAGACCTTCGCGATGAAGTCGGACTTCATTTTGTCAAGCTCCTTGAAGTGCGTGATATCGTTAAAGATCAAAAGTACAGCGACCCAAGGTTTGGTGTCAGCCGACTCATTAACTATGCGCGCAACGCGAAGTCGATAATAGCGGAGCCTTGACTTCCGCTCAATGCTGATGATGGGCGGGATATTGTGGTCTTCCCCCTTCCGAGCAGTCGCGGCTTGCTCGATCGCTTTTTCAATGTCCTTGAGAAGCTCTTTATCGCGAAATAGCTGCCATAGCGGTCGGCCAAGGGCGGTCTGCTCCGTGATACCAGTCACATCCTCTGCGGCGCCATTCATCAGCAGCAACTGTCCTTCCGCATCGAAGAGCAAGAGCGGATCTTCTATCGACTCAATGATAGCCTCCGACTTCTGCTTCTCGCGGACGATCTCGGAAATATTGATCGCTTCGAATTGCTCCAGTCGTTCGGTCAAGCGATTGAACTCATAGCCAAGATCGCCAAATTCATCTGCCGTGGTGACAGGTACACGCGCATTGAGGTGTCCTGCCTGCAATTGCTTCACAGTATCAGTCAGTTTCTTCAGC
>JBKJTP010000059.1:0-7098 GCA_046590195.1 Kapaibacterium sp. (SeqCode)
TGCAGCAAGGTCCGTTTGCAGTTTCAACTGAAGTGAGTACGGCGGTAACGGCAGCAGCAGTTCGCGAGATCATCTCTGAGCTTACGCTGCTCACCGTTGATGGCATCACCGACGAAGAGCTCTCCATGGTGAAGAACTACGTCATTGGCAGCTTCCCGTTACAGATCGAGACGCCGCAGCAGGTTGCATCGCGCGTTGCGATGATCGTGCTCTATGGACTCGACAAGAATTATTACGATTCATTCCGCGACAAGGTTGCGCGTCTGACGCGTGAGGATATAAAGCTCGCGGCGAAGAAGTATCTTCATCCTAGCAAGCTACTAATCGTTGCAAGCGGCGACATCGATTCGCTGCACAACGCAATGGCGGAGATCGCACCGCTAGAAGTCTACGATCAGGATGGCAATCGCATCGCGCGATAATCTGCGATAGAGAACTCTCATCATTCAATCATCGGCTCAGGTTAAAGCATGGCTGCACAGAATCCATTTCAAGGCAGAGAACTAGAAGCGGCGAAAGAGCTGGTCACTCGTTTTGCTGAAATGAAGCGCGAGATCGCCAAAGTGATCGTCGGACAGGAAGAGGTTGTCGATCAATTGATGATCGCGCTGCTTGCTCGCGGACATTGCTTGCTCGTCGGTGTGCCTGGCCTAGCAAAGACGTTGTTGATCCGCACGATCAGCGAGGTGCTCGATCTTGATTTCAGTCGTATCCAATTCACGCCTGATCTCATGCCGACCGATATCACGGGTACTGAGATCCTCGAGACGAACATCTCGACGGGTAACAAAGAATTTCGTTTTATCAAGGGGCCGATCTTCGCGAACATTGTCCTTGCGGACGAGATCAATCGTACACCTCCTAAGACACAAGCAGCGCTGCTCGAAGCAATGCAAGAGCATCGCGTTACGGCAGCGAACGTGACCTATACACTCAACGAGCCATTCTTCGTGCTCGCTACGCAGAACCCGATCGAGCAGGAGGGTACGTACCCGCTTCCGGAAGCGCAGCTCGATCGCTTCATGCTCAATCTCTGGCTCGACTACCCAAGCGAGCAAGAGGAGATCGCCATCGTGAAATCAACGACGAGCATGTATCGCGCGCAGTTGAACAAGGTGATGACGGCGAAGGAGATCTGCGAATTCCAGGATCTCGTTCGTATGATCCCTGTCGCTGATAACGTGATCGAGTATGCTGTAAGACTTGTCGGCAAGACCCGCGCTAAGCGCACGACTGCTCCAGACTACATCTCACAGTACGTGAGCTACGGTGCAGGACCTCGCGCTTCGCAGTATCTCATTCTCGGAGCAAAGACTCGTGCGCTGCTCAACGGCAGCTACACGCCTTCGATCGATGATGTCCGTGCGGTTGCGGTGCCGGTGCTTCGGCATCGCGTGATCACGAATTTTAATGCTGAAGCAGAATCGATCACAGGCGTTCAGTTGATCGAGCGTCTGATCAAGGAGTGATCGCTGCATGATCACACGCTTCTCGTTCGCATTACTGGTCATCTTCTCATTCGCAAGCTCAGCACTCGCGATGGATACCTGCCGTGTCTTCTTTAAGGACAAAGGTTTATCCCAACTTGACCTGACCCCAGGATCTGCGCGCTTCGAAGCGGTGATGGCATCGCTCTCCGATGGTGCCATAGCAAGACGAAAGCAAGCCATCAGAGTTGAACACGATTGGCAAGTGATCGCTCAAGAGGACTACAAAGTTAATGACCGTTACCTCTCTTCAATAGAGGATCTTGGTGCTCACGTGCTGCAGTCCTCGAAGTGGATGAATTTCGCAACTGTTGCTTGCAGCCCCAACGTGAGTTCAGCCTTAGAGGAACTTCCGTTTGTTGATCGCGTGGTCAAGCTCGGCAAAGTGAAGACGGTGCTTGCGGATCATGATCAATGCGGAGCCGATACGATCATCTATCATCGTGGCCTCGCGGCTTGGCAGTTGGATCGGATCAACACTGGCCCGATGCATTGGCTCGGCATCGATGCAACTGGAGTAGCAATCGCCTATTTCGATACTGGCTTCATCTGGCGTGATAATCCTGCGATCGGTCACCTTCATGTGATCGGCGAGTATGATTTCGTCGCAAAGGATTCTGTGACCTCAATGCAAGATGGCGATCATCCCGCACAGTGGGATCATGGTACGCATGTCCTTGCTGTTGCGGCTGCACTGATCCCAGACACAACGATCGGGCCGGCATTCAATGCGGACATCGTGCTCGGCAAAACAGAGAATCTCTACTCCGAGACGCCACTCGAAGAAGAAAACTATGCGCTAGCACTCGAATGGGCTGAAGGGCTCGGCGCGCGCATCGCATCGAGTTCGCTAGGTTATCTCTTTTTCGACTCAGGATTTACCAGCTATACATATAGTGATCTTGATGGAGAGACAGCAATCAGCTCAAAGGCCGCTGCGCGTGCTGCAAAGCTTGGAATGCTCATCGTAACTGCAGCCGGCAACAGTGGCACTACGGCTTTCCCATGGATGAACGCACCGGCAGATGCTGATAGCATCCTTGCCGTTGGTGCCTATTTCTTCAACGACACGATCGTCGATTTCTCATCACGCGGGCCAACTGCTGATGGACGCATCAAGCCCGACATCGCTGCGCCTGGCGTTGGCGTCTGGTCGTACAACCCATTCGTTGGGCCTGTCGCGGTTACAGGTACCTCTCACGCTACGCCGCTCGTCTCTGCAGCGGCAGCGCTAATTATGCAAGCGCATCCCGAAGCGAGTGCGCAAGAGATCCGTTCAGCGATCATGGAGACTGGCAGCAATGCAGCAACGCCGGACACAATGGCAGGATGGGGAATGCTGAATACCTATTCGGCGGCGCTCAAGCTTGGGCCCTTTTTTGGAAAGATCACGCAGAAGTTCAACCAAAATCAGCTTGATCTCTGTGTAGGTTTTGCATCAGGAGCCGAGTCGAACACGATCACCTTCCGCTACCGCAGGAATCGGGGCGAGTTTCTCGATCTCAAGCTGAACGAGACATCGGATTCGAATTACTACTCTCTGTCACAGATCTTTGGCGGCAAGCCGGGCGATACCTTGCAGTATTACGTTATCGCGACGACCTCGAACAACGACACTCTTATTCTCCCAAAGGGACAGCCAGAGACTGCGTTTCAGCTTGCGATAGGTGACACGGTCATCGGAGTCGCTGTTGTAAGCGCTGGTGGACTGAACGCAAGTCGTGCAAGCATTTACCCGAATCCTGCAGTCGACTTCGCTGAAGTAGCATCTGATAAGGCGATACAATCTGCAGAGCTCATTGACATTGCTGGACGATCTGTTATGACCTCCCCAAGTATGACAGAGCGCTCCAAGCGATTCCTATTGAATGAATTGCCATCGGGCAGCTATCTGATCCGTGTCACATACATAGATGGCACGCAGGAGACGCATCAACTCCGGATTGCTCGATAACTAATACATGACATTCCTCAATCCATTCGTCCTGTTTGGTTTGGCGGCGGCAGCATTGCCGGTGCTCTTCCATCTCTTCGCACAGCGAAGAGCGCGGCGCGTGGAGTTCAGCTCGCTACGCTTCCTGCAGAAGCTAGAGAAGACCAGCATGCGCGCGGTCAAGATCCGCCAGATCTTGTTGCTCATCATTCGCACGTTACTGGTGATCGCGATAGTCATGGCCTTCGCACGCCCAGCGTTGCAAGGTTACATGGGCAGCTTCTTCGGCTCATCTCATGCGAATAGCTCGATCGTCATTCTGCTCGATAACTCTGCTAGCATGTCTCGTTCTAACGAGCGTGGCGAGCTTTTCAAGCAATCGAAAGAAGCAGCGCGAGAAGTTGCGCAGCTTATCCGCGATGGTGATGAAGCGATCGTGATACCGCTTGCAGCTATCGAGCGAGGGAATGAATACAAGCCAGTTCACAGCCAGCAGGAGATCTTGCAATCGCTGCAAAACATGACGCTCGTCGATCGGCCTGCGCAGATCAACGACGGCCTCCGCCTCGCAAGCTCGATCCTTGCTCAATCGGTCAATGTAAACAAGGAAGTATTTCTGATCACCGATGGTCAGGCGAGAAATCTTAGAAATGCCGATGCAATAGCTGGTGACTCGGCTAAGAAAGATACTTCGGCAGCGATCAAACTGTTCGATGCGCAAACGAAGGTATTCTACTCGGTCCTGCCAGTTGGGGAAGCGGGCTCGAATCTTTCCCTTGATTCGGTCAAGGCGACCACGACTGTTTTCGAGCCGGGTCGTCCTGTCGATTATTCAGTTTTCGTTCGCAATACCGGCGAGCAGTCAGTTGAGAACGGCGTGATCTCCCTGTTCTACAACGAGGAGCGCGTGGCGCAGAGGACGCTTACGGCAGTCGCGGCAGGTCAAACGGAGCGAGTGAGCATTCAAGGTCCTTCTCGTGGTTCAGGTGTCATCGCTGTTCGCGCAGAGCTGAACACCGATGCCTTGCCATTCGACAATAAGCGCTTCACTGTCGTCAGCATCCCAAGCACACGCCGTATCTCGATCTTCACGCAATCACCTCAGGATGTGATGTACACTCGTCTTGCGCTCGAACAGACGCTTGCAGAGTCTGGCACGCTCCCATTCACGGTGGATGTGCGAAGCGTTGGCGAACTGACCAATCTCGGAGCTTTGGCCGATCGTATTGATGCAGTTGTTGTCGGTGTCGGATCTGCGGGCTTGAACGGCGAGCAATCGACAGCACTTAGAAATTTTGTGGCATCAGGTCGTGGCGCAACGATCTTCATGCAGCCCGGTATCGATCCAGCTACCTTCAATTCTGGTGTCGCGACCCCACTTCGATTACCTCAGCTTCGTGCGAAAGAGGGGAGTAGCGTTGATAACTCACGCTACGTAAGCTTCGCCCAGGTCGATCTTGCGCACCCATTCTTCTCAGGCCTGTTTGCAGAACGCGGGAGCGAGACGCAGACAATGCGCGGTATCGAGTCGCCTCGCATCTTCGAGTATTATTCGCTAGGGCAGGGCGGCTTACCGTTGGTTCGCCTTTCGAGCGGCAGTCCATTCCTGGTCGAGACAGAGCTAGGGAAGGGTCGCATCCTGCTTTTCGCCGTACCACCGACGATGGCATTTAGCGACTTCCCGACCAAAAGTATCTTCCTGCCATTGATACGCCGCTCGGCAGCCTACACAAGTTCGATCCGTTCATTAAGCGACGAGAACCGCGCGCCTCAGTTCGTCACGACAGAGCCATTATCCATTGAGCTGCCCGAGTTAGCGGGCGAGCAGGCGGGCAGCACCGTGCTCATCAAAGCGCCGGATGGATCGACATCTCGCTCGCAACTCATGGTGGCATCCGATGGCCGAATGCGGATCTCGCTGGAGCAAGCACCTGTCGCTGGTAATTACTTCGTTTATCGCGATGCAGAAGCCCGCGATCTCGTGACCACATTCGCAGTGAATATCGAAAGCAGCGAATCCGATCTTCGCCAATCGAGCGATCGCGAGCATGCGGAGCATCTTGAACGACGTGCTGCGAGTAACAACAATGTGCGCCCATTGCGTACGGACCGCGATATCAGTAAGACGATCACCGAAAGTCGCTTCGGCGCAGAGCTCTGGCAGGCCTTCCTGGGCGCTGCGATAGCCCTCGCGATCCTGGAAATGCTAGTTGCAAGAGTAGCTAAGCGAGAGACCGTCTAGTCGCCGTTTTGTGGCTCGATCGGGGGTAGGCTGTTAACCATTATTCATGTGAATATGGGCGCATTTCCGTATCAAAAGCGGTGATCCTGCGTTGTCTAATAAGTGAGCATTGCGCTAGGAAGTCATCCAATTCATCGCGCATTATTTACGCAGCAATTCATTGTTAGCATCCTTTGGTCGATTGTTAACGGCTTCTCCGATCGTATGAAACCCTCTAAGTTGAACCTCACGAGGTTCGCGTCGCAACATTCTACTCGTGCCTCACGAGTCCTTTCTGTTCTATCTGCCGCTGTTCTTTTTACGGGCTGTTATACAAAGCTCGCTACGAGCGATGGCGATCATTGGGGTTATACTGGTCAGGTGAAGCAGAAGGTTGTCGTTCGCGAGACCGAGGACACGATCGTCATCAAAGAGACGCGCGTGGTTCATCAACCGCAGCCTGTCATCACCGACACGCTGACCTACACAAATACTTCAACAGGTGAAGAGAACGTCGTAGTGAACAACTACTTCGCTCCTGCGCCAGCGACGTTCGGCACCTACGACCCGTGGACGAACAACTACCCAACGTGGTACGACGATTACTGGTATCAGCCTCGCGCTGCTATCGTCATCTCGATCGGTGACCCATATCATCATCACCATCGCTCACGCTGGTTCAATAGCCATTGGCGCCGGCACTCCTACTATCAGTCGCACTGGGATTACGATTATTACAATCCGTGGAACAACTGGCATCATGCGAGTTATCGCGGACCAGGCTGGGCATACCACGACCCATACTATCCATATCCGCCGATGTATAGCTACGGCTATGGCTGCTATTCGCCGCTCTACGATCCATTCTACTATGGCTATGGATACGGTGGACACTATGGCGGCCACTACGAGGGCTATTACGGCGGACATCATGGCAACGGGCATCACGGAGATTACGGTGACAACGACTATGACCACGATAACGATGGCCGCGACGAGAACGGACGCGAGCGCAGACGTGGCAACGTCGGTGGTGAAGAGCGCGGACGCGGCGGAGAAACAAACGATGGCGGCGCTCCTAAGACGGGCGTAACCTTTCCACGCGATGCCGTTTCACCTGTTGGCCTTCCACAGACTGATCGCGTAAGAGCTGTGCCTGTTTCAGGTGGCGCCATTGGCAACACGGCCAACACTCGATCTGCAACTGCGATCAAGGGTGGTTTGGGTGGCAGCGATGTTCAAACGAGCACTGGCAGAGGTGTGGGCAGCGTAGATATTTCTACAGGCTCGATCCCGATGGATGCGAATTCCGATACGCGCTTCGGTACGACGACCAGCACACGTGAGGTCAAGAGCTCGCCATCGCAAGGTGCACCTGGTGTTTATCAGGGACCTGCAACAAGAAATTCAACTAGCGCTGGAACCACCGCTTCGCAGCCTGTCGAACGCAGGCCAGC